>CAZWDD010000218.1:0-9341 GCA_964632345.1 uncultured Solibacteraceae bacterium
TTGCAGCAGAGCTACGGCTACGACGGGTTGAACCGGCTGACGACGTTTGGGGAGAAGATCGACGGGACGGGGGCGTTTGGGAACCGGGATCTGATTGGGGAGTATGCGTGCGGGGATGCGGTTTATATGCCCAGATCCGATGCTCCATTCCGCAGAGCCAAATGAACTTCGACCCACTCGGGGTCCTGGTTGGCGCCTTGTGCCGCCTGCGGAACGCCGGTTCAGCCTCGTGTGTCCATGCGTCCCATCCGGGACGCCACGCGTGGCCGCGGGCCACTGGCGATGCGGTACGCTGCCACCTGCGCGCTCATCTGACAAAACGCCCGGCGGTCACCATAAGCGCCGTGTCGGGGTTCGTCGCAAGACCATCGGGGGGCCTGCGTTGGGAACCAATCCGCATCCTTTCGCCGGCCGCCGTCGATGCCGGTGCAAACGAACACACCTCTCTCCCGGATCGTGCAACCTGCGGAAACCGGGCTGGCGCTAACGGGGGTAGCCCTGCCAGAGGTACTCGAGGGCGTTGGGCAGGGTCTGCTGTTTGACGAGCCGGTCGGTGTGGCCGGAGTTCTTCGAAAAGACGAACTGGTATTTGTAGCCCTTGGCGGCGAGGACCTGGGCCATGCGTTCGTTGGCGAGGACCCAGTCGTGGTGGTCGTCCCGGGTGATGAGGTTGTCACGGTCGGAGACATGCATCCAGATGCGAATGGGCTTCGGAGGGGAATTGGGGATGATGGAGGCGTGATATTCCCAGGCGCCGAGGGGAAGCTTGGGATCGGTGGGCCACTGCTGGTTGACGAAGGTGCCGGAGTAGGAAAGCACTCGACGGTACCATTCGGGGTGGAACCAGGCCATGGAGAAGGCGGCGGAAGCGCCGGAGGAGCCACCCATGGTGGCGCGTCCGTTGGGATCCCTGGTGAGCTTGACGTTGCAGTGCTTCTCGACGAGGGGGAGCACTTCGGCTTCGACGAATTCGGCGTACCGGCCGGAGACGGTGTCGTACTCGAGGCCGCGCTGGGAGCCCTGGGCATCGCCACCGCCGTTGGAGATGGAGACGGCGATCATGGCGGGGACACGCTTCTGGTGGATGAGGTTATCGAGGACGGTGAAGAGGGTCTGGTCCGGGCCGTCGGCGCCGACGATGAAGGGGGCGGGGGTGCCGGGCTTGTAATGAGCGGGGACGTAGACGGTGACTTTGCGGGAGTAGGGTTTGGGGGAACTCTTGATGAGGAGTCTGGTACGGTCGTTGGGATCGACGACGGGGAACGTGTTCGGTTCGCGGGCGATGCCGGGGTAGAACTTCGAGTCCTTGGACTCCATGACGAGGGTGTGGATGGTGCCTTTGGGCACGCCTTCCTGCGGTTGAGACTCAGGGGCCGGTTTGTAGGTGGGGCCGATGACGAAGTTGCCGTCCTCGTGGATGGGGGCGTTGGTGAGGTCGGGGAGGTCAATGGAGAGGACGTAGCCGGGGGTGTGGGGGTGGCGAGTGGGCGCGGCGGGGCGGGGCCGGCGAAGCGGCTGATTGGGCTGCGGGGGCGGGGCCTGTTGGGCGGCGGCGGAAAGGGCGACGGCTAGGGCCAGGATGGGACGGAACATTTTGTAGATGGTATCGAAAGGCGAACCCTGCCGGGGAGGGTATGCCGGGTCCGCCACTCCAGGCCGCGCTGGCAAGACGGACTAAGACCCGCCAACAGGGTCGCGCAAAGGAAGTTGGCCGGCCTGACTGGTGGCGGTGATGGCGCGGGAGAGTTCGGCCAACTGAACGGGTTTGGTGAGGAATCCTTCCATGCCGGCGGCTAAGCAGAGGGCTCGATTCTCATCGAAAACACTGGCGGTCAAGGCCACAATGTGGGGGCGCGCCACGGGCGGCCATTCCGTGGCGATCCGCTTAGCGGTTTCGATGCCGTCCAGCTCGGGCATATGGACATCCATAAAGACCAGGTCATAGCGCTTGTGGCGCAGCGACTCCAGGACGCGAAAGCCGTTTTCGGCCAGATCCGCGTGGTAGCCCAGACGCCGCAACATATGGAGCAACACCTTCTGATTGACTCGATTGTCTTCGGCAAGAAGGATGGAGAGTGGATACCGTTCGGCCAAGAGAGAGGGTGCGGCTTCGGCAGCGTCCAGGGGGCGAGATTGGTCACCGAGGGCGGCCAGCAGCGCGGCATTGCGAAGGGGAGAGTGGACTGCGGGGAGGGGCGCGCCTCCGGCGGACCCGAATTCGATGAGCCGGATGGCCGGGTTAGCGGAACAGACGGCAGCCAGAGCCAGAGCAGCGTGAGGAGTGCGGAGGGGCGAATCGGCAAAGATCACTTGAAAATCCGCCATGTCCGGCGTATGCGACGGGGAAGCGACGGAGATATCCGAGCGTCCGAGGCGGATCAAACGGTTCTGTAAGCCGGTAGCGGAATCCTGGTCAGCAATGAGGAGCAGGATTCGCGGGTTGGAGGCGGGGTCGGGCGGGGGCGCCTGGCGGAATGCGCTGCCAACGGGGCAGAAAAAGTGGAATGTGGAACCTTTCCCCAGTTCGCTTTCAACGGTAACCTGGCCGCGAAACGCCTCTGTCAGCTTTCTGGTGATGGCGAGGCCAAGGCCGGTGCCGCCAAAGCGGCGTGTCGTGGAGGAGTCCGCCTGACTGAACTCCTGGAATAGCCGGGGCAGACTCTCCGGCGAGATACCGATTCCGGTATCCCGCACGGAGAAGCACAAAGTGAGTTCTCCGGTCGGGGAGTATTGGGCCCGGACGGTGAGACGGACCTTGCCGGAAGGCGTGAATTTAATCGCGTTGGATAGAAGGTTCAGGAGAATCTGGCGGAGGCGGGTGGGGTCACTCGTGAGGAACTCCGGCACATCGGGGTGGATATCGTCTTCGAGCGTGAGGCCCTTGGCGTGGGCGGTGACGGAAACAAGCGCCAGGACGTCCTCAACGCAGCCGATGAGATGAAACTCGCGGTGTTCCAGCTCGAGTTTGCCGGCCTCGATTTTGGAGTAGTCGAGGATATCGTTGATGATCGACAGCAGCGATTCGCCACAACTGCGGATGGTGGCCAGATGCTCCATGGCGGCAGGAGGGAGATTCATGTCCATGAGTAGTTCAGTGGTCCCGATGGTGGCGCTCATAGGAGTTCGAATTTCATGGCTCATGTTGGCGAGAAACTCGCTTTTGGCGCGCGCGGCATTGCGCGCCTCGGCGGTGCGTTCCTGGACGATCCGCTCCAGTTCGATCTGGCGAGCGCGAATCTGGCGGGTACGGAGAGAGACACCAGCGACGACAAGTGCGGCCGCGGCGGCGAGGAGCAGAAGAGCAAACCAGATGGTCTCCGTGAATCGATGTGGAACACGAAAGCGGGAAAGTTCGCGCGGCTGGCCCCAAGTCCCATCCCGATTGGAGGCCATCACCTGGAAGACATAGCTACCCGGAGGCAGGTTGGTGTACCGGGCCAGACGGTTATCGCCTTCGACCCAATTTGCATCGTAGCCGGCGAGGCGATAGCGAAGGTGAAGCCGCGACAGTCCCGCAAAGGCCGGGGCGGCGAAGCGGAACTCCACATCGCGCTCCCCCACGGGCAGCTCCGGCGTGACGGGTTGTCCGGAGAGGGAAGTGGCGTGTTCCAGGATGGGCTGTGGCGCGAACGGCTCGGGGACGGAACGGGGAGAGACGGAGACGGCGCCGACGGAGGGAAACCAGAGTGTCCCATCGCGTCCCTTCCAGACAGCGGGGCTGACGCCGCCGGAACACTCCGGAAAGCGCATCCCGTCGGCGACGCCACGCGAAAGGCAATGCACGCGGGAGGCGAGTCCATCGGCCACGGCTTCCATTTCGGCGATGGAGACGTTGGAAAGGCCCGCATTGGAACTGAGCCAGAACCGGCCGAGGCCATCATCGGCCATCGCGTAAATGGTTGCCGCGCAGAGCCCCTGGGCCACGCTAACGGAGCCGACGCTGTTGCCACGAATCCGTTTGACGCCGCCACCGGCCGTGGTGACCCATAGTGCGCCGCGGTTATCCTCCATGACGGAAAGAACGGTAGGCTCCTGGATGGCTGGAGAGCCCGCGAAGCGGCGCCATTGGTTCCCCTCGCGGTAGTGAAGCCCGAGCGTGCCCCCGGCAACCCACAAGACGCCAGCGGCGGAGCGGAAGATGTCATTGACTTTCGTTTCCGGGAAACCGGACTCGGGCGTAAATCTGCCGTCTCGAAACCGGAACAGGCCAAGATTGGGCGTGCCGAGCCAGAGCGCGCCATCATCGTCTTCCGCGATGGCGGTAACGACGCGGCTCTGTGGATGGGGCGGGAGGGTCCAGATCCGCGCGGTTTGTCCGGAGATCCGAGCGACTCCAGTGGCGATGCCGACCCAAATGTCTCCATTGCGGCCGCGGCGCAGCGCACCGGTCCGGCGATTCCGGAGAGCGGCTGGAACCGTTGCGGGCCGCCGCTGGGCATCGAGCTTTCGAAGGCCTTCTCTGGTTGAGATCCAAACGGCCCCTGCGCCATCCTCGAGCACACTCCAGGCGATGGCATCGTCGATCCCTTCCGGCTTCCCAAACGGAAGGATGGGCGTGTCTTCGAACAGAACGGCGCCATCGGTCTTCGTGCCAGCCCAGAGATTGCCTTCCAGGTCCTGTAGAAGGCTTTCGATCTGGCTCCGGCTGCCGACCCCCTCCCCAAGGGCCGCCGCGTGGCCGCCGGCGGAGAGACGAGTGAGTCCACTGGGCCAGTTGGCGACCCAGAGGCTGCCGTGTTTGTCCTGCAGCAACTGGCTGACCTCCGAACGGAGAGCCGGGATGGCGGCGCCCCAAGGCCGAAAGCCGGAGCCATGGAACGAGACAACGCCCATGGCCGTACCAAAGAGGACCTCGCCGTCGGACCGCTCCACCAGGCACCGCACGACTTTGGAGGGTAATCCGCTGTTTGTGTCGAAGTGGCGCCAAGTGCCGTCGTGCCGCCAGACGCCATCGTTCGTCGCAACCCAAAGCACGCCGGCCTTTGCGCGAAGAATGGCTCGAACGGGCGAGCGGTTGGCCGGCGGACCGACCGATTGCCAGGCGCCGGCGCTGAAGCGGCAGACCTCGCCGGAGCGCGATCCCACGAAGAGGGTATTGTCCGGATCCGCCCAGAGGTAGGAAGGGGAGATGGCACAGGGCGTCTGCTGCCGCGTGAAAACCTGGAACCCTTGGGAGGAGTAGCGGAACAGGTCCGTGAGCGACGCGCCCCACAGCGATCCGTCACCAGCGGCGGCGAGCGCGGAGATCGACTGGTCGGACAATTGCGGCGTGCTCGTTTTGTCAAAGACAACAAAACGGACGCCGTCAAACCGCGCGAGTCCTTCGTCGGTGCCGAACCACATATAGCCGTCTCGCGTCTGGGCCAGGGCGTAGACACTGGACTGCGGCAATCCGTTGAGTGTGTTCCAGACCGTGCGCCGATACTGGGTAAGCAAACGCGCGGGATCGAGGGCGAAGGCGGCGGAAGCACTGATCACGGCCAGTGCAGCCGCCAAAGCGCGGATAGGCGTGGGTGGGGGCAACGCCGGGAAACCACACCTTCCTAAACCCATACCTCCAGCTTATCGGCAGTATCTGCCGAAGTTCGAGGTTTCGGCCGTAGGCCAGGGCGGCGGACCGATGGAGTAAGGCAGGGCTGAATCGTACGTAGCCGGTTCGCCCGCCGCTGAAAAGTCCGGTCCGTCTCCTTCATCATCCCTATCGAGATACCGTCCCGGAGGCACTTCGGGCAACCGTTTGCGCAGCGAGATGCTTCGGTTCATGAAATCAGTTCTGAAGGCGCGTGCCTGTAAACGCAGCCGGTGTCCGCGCCCTTCTCCGCGCAAGGCACTTTCTGTGCGGAGTGTTTTGAGTCTTGGGGGGGATCTATTTCCGACGGACTCCTAGAGGAAAAACTCCTCCGTCCGCCGCCGTCCTTCCAGGCCCCGGTTCAGAAACACCACCATCGGCGTCATTACGCGCAGCCGCTTCACCAGCTCCCCGAGAAACTTCGGCGTAAGCGCCAACTCCAGGTCCAGGTCCGTCTTGTAGTAATACCACTGCTTCTTCTTTACCCATTCCACGGCCGGGTCCTCCGCCGAAAACCCCTTCGGCGGCCTTGCCAGCGAATCGCCCTGCAGGGGTCCCACCAGTTTCGTCACCGCCCGGTCCGCCACCAACGCCGCAAACTCTTCGTAATTTCCAGAGATATGCTGGCGCAGCCGCAGTAACTCCTCCGGTCCGGGCATATACACGCCGGCCGCGATCTCAATCTGCTCGGCCCCTACGCTGAAGTAATACCCGGCCGCGGCATGTTTATCGGCACCCTGCTTCGGCAGGTTGGCCGCGATATGCGTCTTATATGGCGTCTTGTCGTTGCTGAATCGCGTATCGCGGTAGATCCGGTACAGCGCCTTGGCCGGTTCGGTGAGGTGATCCGGCGCGAACGACGTCAACTCCCCGTTCACCGCCTCCACCAGCGCCAGCATCGGGGCCTTCACATGCGTCTCGAACTCCGCCTTCCGCGGTGTGAACCACTCCCGCGAGTTGTTCTCCTTCAACTCCCGCAGAAACGCCAGACCCTCTTTCGGAAAACCGGAAAATCGCGCCATATGGCCCTAGGATGACGCATTTCCGGGTAGCCTGATAAGTGGATGTCCCTGCCCCCCGCTCTTCTGGATCGGCTCTCCGTCATTGACGGGCTCCAACTCCATCCTGCCGTGCCCCTCAGCCGATACACGCGATTCCGACTTGGTGGCGCCTGCCTCCTGCTGGCCGACGCGGCAACCCCAGCCGCATTCACGAGGGCCTACCAGTCCCTGGCCGCCACAGATCTCCAGTGGACCTCCATTGGCGGCGGCACCAACCTTGTCGTGAGCGACAACGGCTACCCCGGCATTGTCCTCCGTTACATCGCCGCCTCCATGCGCGTTGCAGGCCATACGATTCAAGTCGATGCCGGGGCTGACCTCAACCTGCTGATCGATTTCGCCAATGGCCACGGCCTGGCCGGCATGGAGTCCATGGCCGGCATTCCAGGATGGACCGGCGCCGCCATTTATGGCAACGCCGGCGCCTACGGCCAGTCCATCCACCAGCGCGTTTCGCACGTGGACTTCTTCGACGGCGCCGAAGCCCGCCGCTGGTCGCGGGAAGAGTGCGGTTTCCGTTACCGCCACTCCCGCTTCAAGGACGACAAGCGGCTGCAGATCCTTTCCGCCCAACTGACATTCGAACCCGGTGACCGGGCCGCTCTCGAGGCTCGATCCCACCACATCCGCGCCACCCGCGACGCCAAATTTCCACCCACCATGGCCTGCGCCGGCTCCATCTTCAAGAACTTCCTGCTGCAGGACCTTCCCGAACGCGCGCGTGCTGCCGTCCCGCCGGAGAAGGTCATCGAGGGCAAAGTTCCCGCCGGCTGGTTCCTCGAACAGGTCGGCGCTCGCGGCCTGCGGAACGGCGGCATCCAAGTCGCCGACTATCACGCCAACCTCGTCTACAACGCCGGCAATGGCACTGCCGCCGAACTCCTTGCCCTCCTCGCCGAACTCAAGCGCCGCGTGCGGGAGCAGTTCGATCTCCTTCTGGAGGAAGAGGTGCAGTTCCTCGGGTTCGACCATGCTTGACGCCCTGCTGGCCGCCATCGACATGGCCGATCTCGGCGCCATCTCCCACCTGCTCACCTCGGACCCGGAACACGCCACGGCAGGGCTCGTCCACCTCGCCGTTCATCCGCCCCCCGCAACCTCCGACACGCACTTCCGGATAGCGCAGTTACTGCTACTCTCCGGCGCGGACCCCAACCATCACGAAGCGCTTTATCACGCCGCCGAACACGCCACCCACGGCGTTCTGGACGCCATGCTTGCGGACCCGCGCCTGGAGCCTCCGTGGCTCAGCTACTGCGTTCTGCGCAAACTCGATTTCGCTGATCTCACCGGCCTTCAGAAAATGCTCCAGGCCGGCGCCGACCCGAATCTTCGCTCCCGGCAGGGCGATCGTGAGATGTCGCTCCATCGTGCCATCCGCCGGGGCCGTGACTCCGCCACCCTCCAGCTGCTGCTGAACTGGGGCGCCCGTCCCGACATCATCAACATCCACAACCACACTGCGCGCCGCCAGGCCATCCGCTTTGGCCGCACGGAACTTGGCACCGATGCGCCGGAAGCCACGCCGCTCGATCATTGGCTTTTTTCCCTTTGGCACGCCGCCGCTTCCGGCCCACCTCCCACCTCACCCGGCGGACAGGATTTCCGCCTGCTCGCCGAGGCCGCGGCAATGCGGAACGTCGAAGCAGTGCGGAACATGCTGGCCGCCGGTTTCCCTTTCGACTCGCCCACGCACGACAACCTGCAGGCCATTCACTTCGCCGCCTACCATTGCGACGAAGCCCTGGCCGAGGTTTTATTCGCACACGGCGCCAGCCGGGACGAGTATCAGGCCTCGCTCGAGTGGCTATCGGCAAGCGGATAGTTCCAGATCAGATACTCCGCTGCCGCTGTGCCCGAAGTCACCGCTCCGCCCACGCGAGGACCGCCGAACACATCCCCCGCAAACACCAGCCGCCCCACCGCGTGAAAAGGATGCGGCAGCGTTTCCACGGGCTCGGCATACCGCCACCGGTGCACGTAGAACGCCTTTCCCCGGCCCTGGAGATACGGCTCCGCCGCCGCCATCATTCGCTGCAGTACCTCCGCGGAACTGGTCTCCCAATTCCGCTCGCTGAACTCCGCGGTCGCGTGCAATGTCAGCGATCCCGGTTCGGCCGATACTCCCTTGACGTAGTTATCTGCCACCCACCTCAACACTCCGTCCCCGGGCTCGGCGAAACCACGCTCTCCAAGCTGTACCGGGCTGTCCACCCGCGCGAGCACGGAGAGGCATTTCCGGTATCGCGCCCGCTGCAACAGCGTGCGGCTATCCTGGTCCAGCACCACGCCGCCCGCCTCCAGAAGCGCCAGAGATTGCGGTACCGGAGCCGTCAACATCACCGCAGGCGCCGCCAGTTCCTCCCCGGCCGCTGTCCACACCTTCCACTGCGTCCCGTCTCTTGAGACGCTGGCTGCCGTTACTCCGGTGCGAATGTCCAGACCCTCTGCCAGCCGCTCGGCGATCGAGCGCATCCCCTTTGGGGCGCGATACCGATACTGCGTCCAAGGCTCGGCCAGACCTTCGGCCCGCCACTGCTCCGCCATCGCGGCGAGCGCATCGTCGCGCAGTGTGAAGAACTGTGCCCCATAGTCGAACCGGCCACCCTCAAAGCTGCGCGTCGCCATCCGGCCACCGGGCACACGGCCTTTGTCCAGCACCGTAACGTTCCATCCCGCGGGCTGCAGACGCCGAGCAGCCGTCAACCCGG
>CAZWDD010000219.1:0-9341 GCA_964632345.1 uncultured Solibacteraceae bacterium
CCCCCCTCCGGATCCCCCCCCCGCTCGCCCCGCCGAAGACCAGCATCCCCAGTCGCTTGCCCATGTCGATCGCCTCCACCGCCACCTGCTTCCGCTCCCGCCGCGCCTCCCATCGCACCAGCGTCCGCTCCTCCGGGCACGACGCCCACAGCCATTCCCCATCAAACACCATCCCCGCTATCGCGCCGCACACCTCCACCGTCTCCTCCACAACCGCGTCCATCCCCAGCCGGTAGGCCCGCCCCGCCCCCGCCGCCCACATCCGCTCCCCGTCCCACACCAGTTGCGTCACCCCCGCCAACTCTCCGTTTTCCGCCCCCACCTCCCCGCTCCCCTGCAAACGCCGCACCCCCGCCTCCCCGCCCATCCACAGGTTTCGTCCGTCAAAGGCCAGCACCCGCATCCCCCCGCTCTGCATCGACGCCAACTGCGAACTTCCCGCCTCCGTCGACATCCGCACCAGCGCGTCCACCGCCAGCCGCCACAGCGTTCCCCCATCGTGCAGCAACCGGCCCGCCACGCTCTCATACGGGCTATATCCCGAAACGTTCTGGCTCCAGTCCACGCTCCCATCCGAACTCCGCACCCGCCACACCTCGTTCGTCAACAGCAGGTAAATCGACTCCCCGTCCGTCTCTATCGCCACCGGTCCGTTCAGCGGACCGTCGATGCCGGGCAGCCAGTACGGCCGCGGCACCCGCTGCACCGGCCCCCTCGCCCGCCCCCAACGCCGCGTCGCAATCCGCCGCAGATCCATCGCCGCCCCCTCGCTCCGCCATGCCGCCGCCCCACTGACTCCCGCCGGCCCCTTCGGCCCCACCGGCCCCACTGGCCCCGCTGGTCCCATCGGTCCCGCCGCACCCGCGGGTCCCGCCGGCCCCTCCCAACTCAACTCCAACATCGCCGGATGGCTCGTCCCCGTGCTCTCCTTTGTATCGAAGATCACACTCGTCCCCGCCGCCTCCGCCGCCAGCAGAAATCCATGGTTCCTCGCCCCGCCCAGCCACTCCTCCACCATCCCCGTCACGTCAACCGCTACATAACTCTGGCTCCGCTCCACCGCCACGCCCCCTGCCCGCCGCCGCGCCAGCGCCGGCAGGCTACCCTGCGTCACCGCCCACTCGTCCCACGCTCCGGCCACCATCGTCACCTCGATACTCCCCGCCCGTACCACCTGATTGGCGAACAACTTCAACGTCGCGCTCCGCAGCGCGGCCCGCGGCGCCGCCGGCAGCCGGAACTGCACCAACCCCCGCCGCTGCCCGTCCACCAGCATCCGCTCCTGCCCGCCGAACGCCGCCCCCGGCGCATCGCCCGCCACGTAGGTGTCCCCCACCAGTACCGCCTCCTGCCCCAGCATCCCTGCCACACTCAACAAGAACAACCCGTATCGCTTCATCCCCGGTTCCGCGGATTTTACTTCCGCCACGGCTCACCGCCCTCTCCCGGTTGTACCCTGAGATTTGCGGCTGTTTTTCTTTCTATCCCTCTTATCCATCCCGGTCTTCGCCCAGCCCTGCTGCTTCCTCGACGTCTCCGTCCGCGACGCCAACAACGCGCCCATCCCCAATGCCCGCGTCACCGCCGTCTCCCCGGAAGCCCAGCTCGAAGCCGCCACCGGCCCCGACGGCGCCGTCCGCATCCGCGTCCCCTCCGCCCGCGCCTACCTCGTCGCCGCCGGCGCCGACGGCTACTCCCCCCTCTCCCGCGAAATCGAGGTCTCCGCCCGCACCCCCGCCCAGGTCGAGTTCATCCTCGAATCCCTCCAGCGCCAGTCCATCGACGTCACCGCCTCCGCCCCAGCTCTCCCCGAATCCGCCACCGGCCGCGAAATCACCGGCGAACAACTCCGCTGGTCCGGCGCCGACCCCTCCCGCCTCCGCGACGCCCTCCCCCTCATCCCCGGCATCTACCGCAGCCCCGAGGGCCGCCTCCAGATCTCCGGCGGCCCCGAACACCGCGCCGCCCTCCTCCTCAACTCCGTCGACGCCACTGACCCCGCCACCGGCCGCTTCGGCGCCACCGTCCCCATCGATTCCGTCGCCACCCTCAACGTCTTCCGCAGCCCCTTCCTCGCCGAGTTCGGCAAGTTCTCCACCTCCGTCGTCAGCGTCGAAAGCAAAAAAGGCGGCGACAAATGGCATTGGGAACTCAACGACCCCACCCCCGAAATGCGCATCCGCAGCGCCCACATCGTCGGCGTCCGCGGCTTCACGCCCCGCGCCAGCCTCCTCGGCCCGCTTGTCAAAGGCAAGCTCTACTTCGCCCAATCCCTCGAATACGCCCTCCGAAAGGTCCCCACCTTCACCCTCCCCTTCCCCCGGAACGAGGAGAAGCAGGAGTCCTGGAACAGCCTCACCTCCTTTGACGCCACCCCCTCGGCCACCCACTTCCTATCCCTCCAACTCCACGCCGTACCCCAGCGCATCAACCACGTCCGCCCCAGCTTCTACAACGCGCTCCCGCAAACCCCCAGTTGGCGCGGCCACGAGTACCGCGGTTCGCTCAACGACAAATGGTCCGTCGCCAACGGCCTGCTCGAATCCACCCTCGCCTACGCCGAAACCCGCGGCCGCACCGCCCCCCAGGGCGACCTCCCCTTCGTCCTGACCCCCACCGCCAACGAAGGCAACTACTTCGCCCGCACCGAACGCCTCGGCAACCGCGCCCAGTGGACCGAAACCTTCACCCTCTCCCCCTTCAACGCCCGCGGCTCCCACCACCTCAAGGCCGGCTCCATCGTCGTCCGCTCCAACGTCGGCGGCGAATACGTCTTCCGCGACATCCTCATCCCCGGCGCAACCCCGCTCCGCTTCACCAACCGCGGCCCCTATACCGTCAACGACTGGGAGGCCGGCCTCTTCGCCCAGGACCACTGGGTCCTCTCCCCCACCCTCTCGCTCGACTACGGCCTCCGCTCCGACTGGCAGAAAGTCTCCGCCGCCACCCGCCTCGCCCCCCGCGCCGCCCTCAGTTGGTCCCCCGGCGTCGACCCCGCCACCGTCGTCCGCCTCGGCTACGGCTGGTTCTACGATCGCGTCCCCCTCTCCGCCTACGGCTTTGACCACTGGCCTCTCCGCGATGGCTTCGCCCACATCCTCGGCCAGCGCTCCTCCGCCGGCCCCCTCGTCTTCGGCCGCTCCCGCCCCGGCAACTTCGTCCCCCGCACCCAGACCGCCAGCCTCGCCGTCGAGCGCCGCTTTTCCCCCTACTTTCACCTCCGTGCCGGCTACCAGGACTCCCGCTCCGATGGCCTCCTCGTCCTCCAACCCGCCGCCCAAACCATCACCCTCTCCGGCGCCGGCCAGGCCCGCTACCGCCAATTCGAACTCCTCTCCCGCTTCCGTTTCCGCCTCAATCAGGAACTCATGCTCTCCTACGTCCGCGCCTTCAACCGCGGCAACCTCAATGACTTCACCGAGTTCCTCGGCGACTTCCCCGCCCCCGTTCTCCGCCCCGATTTCCGCGCCGAAATGAACGGCAACATCCCCCACCGCCTCCTGCTCTGGGGCGAAATCCCCTTCACCCGCAAACAGAACTGGCGCTTCGCACCCGTCGTCGAATACCGCACCGGCTACCCCTGGTCACCCATCGATGCCGCCCAGCAGTATGCCGGCCCGCCCAACTCCCTCCGCTACCCCAACTTCTTCTCGCTCGATTTCCGCCTCGCCCGCGACCTGCAGTGGAAGGACCGCCGCTTCCGCGTCTCCTTCGCCATGTTCAACGTCACCAACCACTGGAATCCCGACACCGTCCGCTGGAATACAGCCGACCGCCTCTTCGGCCAGTTTCTCGGCCACCACGCACGCCGCTACCGGCTCGACCTCGACATCCTCAATTGAGGCTGCCTACTCTTCGCCCTTCGCCGCCTCCGCCGCTTCCGCGGCTTCTTTCATCAGCTTCAGCTCCCGCTTCGTCGGCGGCACCACGCAGTCGGTGAAGTCATGCTCTTTGTAACACGAGCAGCAGCGGACCTTCGCCGGTTTGTCGTCCAGCAGCGAGACCACCGCGTGATTCGTGATGCGCTTGCATTTCACGCAATAGTCATCAATCACATCGCCGAGTCGAACTTCCCGCATGCACCCGCGAGTATAACACTTCAAATCCCGCTAACGCCCCCCAGAACACCCAGCAATCCAGCCCCCGCCAGCACCCACGCTGTCTCTGCTTTCCGCAGTAGAAATAGGGCTAGCGCCACAGCCGCAATGCCCCATGCAAATGCGCTCCCAAGCGCCACCTTCGCAATCGGAATCGCGTTCGCCAGCATCAGACCCGCGGCCGCCGCCGTCAATCCGCGGATCGCCCCGCGCCACCGGGGATGGTCCGTCCGCCCCTCCACCAGCCGCAGAAACGCCATCGCCAGAAACGCCGGTGTAATCATCGCCAGATATCCCACCGCCGCCCCCGCCGGGCCCGCCGCATAATGCCCCACGCAGATCACAAAGCCCCCGTTCGGCCCCGGCCCCATCCGCGAAATCGCCACCGCCGCCGAAAGCTGCGCGTCGCTGATAATCTGCCGCTGCACCACAAAGTCCTGCCGCACCGCGGGCAGCGTCGTCCCGCCGGAAAACGAGGTCATCGTCGCCTTCAGCAGCAGCAGGTACAAATAGAACAGGTTCATCGCTCCGCCGCCGTCAACGCCCCAATGCCTGCCGCCGCCAGCAGAATCGTCACCGGCCCGGCCGCCTCCGCCGCCCCGGCCGCCAGCGCCCCCACGAACAGCAGCCAGGCCAGCGGACTCCATCCCATCGGCCGCAGCAGTTGCCACGCGCTCGACACAATCAACCCCACCACCGCCGCCATCGCCCCGCCCATCGCCGCCGCCACCCATCGGTTCCCGCTCCAGCTTTCATAAAACGCCGTCATCAGCCAGATCACCGCCGCCGCCGGCAGAGACGCCGCCACCACCGCCGCCACCCCGCCCCACAGCCCCCGCATCCGCGACGCCATCGCCGCAATGAACGCCAGCAGCGTCGTCCCCGGCGTCAGCCGCGCAATGCCGTACAGCAGCCCGAAATCCTCCACCGGCAGCCATCGCCGCTCCGTCAGGATCCGCCGCTGCAGCTCCGCTATGATCGGCTGCCCCCCGCCCAGCGTCAGGTTCCCCGCTCGCGCAAATTCCAGTAAAAACTCCGTCCATCTGACCATCTGCGCCGCTACTGTACCATGGGTTTATGCGCGGAAAATGGGCCCTCTTCGGCGGTATCGTCATCCTCGCCGCCATCGGCGCCGGCGCCCTCTCCGTCTGGCGCAAGCAGCATGCCCCGCCACCCCCGGCCCCCAAGCCCACGGCCGTCGAAACTCCCGCCCTCGCCCCTGGAACCGAGGTCAGCCTCTCCGGAAAAATTGAGGCCCGCGAAATCGTCAGCATCCAGGCCCCTTCCACCGGCACCATCCAGGAGTATCTGGTAGCCGTCGGCGAAGAGGTCTTCGAGGGCCAACTGATCGCCCGCATCGACAACCCCGGCCTCACCGCCGAACAGCAGAACGCAAAGGAAGCACGCGACAAAGCCCAGGAGCGCGTCAATACCCTGGAAAGCCAGATGCTCGCCTCCCGCCTGGAAGCCTCCCGCTCCCAGGCCGAACTCGCCCGCGTCCGCGATGACTACTCCCGCCTCGAACGCGTCGCCCAGCGGCAGCAGGTCCTCCATTCCGCCGGAGCCACCCCGCGCCTCACCTTCGAACGCGCCACCAAGGATTTCGAAACCGCCAGACTCGAGTTCGAATCCGCCGCCGCTCGCGCCAAGTCCGCCGAGGAGCGCGTCACCCTCCTCACCCGCGACATCGAACTCGCCCGCAAAACCCTCGACGAAAAGTCCGCCGATCTCGAAGAGGCCGACAGCGACCTCCAGGCCACCCAGATGCACGCCCCCGTCGATGGCATCATCCTCTCCCGCAAAGGCGACGCCGGCGCCGATGTCGCCCTCGGCGAAGACAAGATCTTCGAAATCGCCACCGACCTCGGCCAGCTCCAGGTCGTCGTCGAACCCGATCCCCCCACCCTCGCCAAACTCCAGCCCGGACTCGAAGCCACCATCATCCTCGCCGAAAACCCCAACGAGCCCCTCCGTGCCGAAAACACCCGCATAGAGGAAGGCAAGGTCTTCGTCCTGTTCGGCAGCCCCGACCCCTCCATCCGCCCCGGCCTCTCCGCACAGGTGCGCTTCAAACTCCCCTGATACGATAGCCTCATGGAATTCCTGTTCAACAGTCTGGTCGAACTCGTCACCCAGACCGCCACCAACCTGCCCCCCGATGTCCGCGCGGCCATGAGCCATGTCCTCGACATCGAAACCCCGGACACCCAGAGCAGCCAGGCCCTGAACATCATCGCCAACAACATCGATATGGCGGCCCAGGACGAACAGCCCATCTGCCAGGACACCGGCATGCCGACCTTCCTCGTCCACACACCCGTCGGCATCAATCAGATCGAGCTGAAGAAGGTGATTCGCGCCGCCGTCGCCGAAGCCACCCGCCGCGGCAAACTCCGCCCCAACTCCGTCGACTCCATCACTGGCAAAAACTCCGGCGACAACCTCGGCCACGAAACCCCCGTCATCCACTGCGAACAGTGGGAGTCCGATGAAATCGAGGTCAAACTCATCCTCAAGGGCGGCGGCTGCGAGAACAAGAACATTCAGTACTCCCTCCCCGCCGATCTCGAACACGTCGGCAAGGCTGGCCGCAACCTCGAAGGCGTGAAGAAATGCCTGCTCCACGCCGTCTGGCAGGCCCAGGGCCAGGGCTGCGCCCCCGGCGCCATCGGCGTTTGCATCGGCTCCGACCGCGGCCACGGCTACTTCCTCGCCAAGGAACAGCTCTTCCGCACGCTCGATGACGTCAACCCCGACCCGGTCCTCGCGCAACTCGAAGCCGAGGTCATGGAAGAGGCCAACCGCATCGGCGTCGGCGCCATGGGCTTCGGCGGCCAGGCATCCCTCATCGGCTGCAAAATCACCGCCGCCAACCGCCTCCCGGCGTCGTTCTTCGTCAGCGTCGCCTATGACTGCTGGGCCTTCCGCCGCCTCGGCGTCCGGCTCGACGCCCGCTCCGGCGCTATCAACTCGTGGCTCTATCGCGACCCCGCCAACCCCGTTCAGAAAATGGCCCGCACCGAAGGCTTCCCGCTCACCGGCCGCGAAGTCGTCCTCACGCCTCCGCTCACTGCGGACGCCATGCGTCAGTTGAAGGTTGGCGACGTCGTCATCATCAAGGGCCAGGTCTACACCGGCCGCGACGCCGTCCACGCCCATCTCATGAGCAACCCGCCGCCAGTCGACCTCAACGGCGCCGTGCTCTACCACTGCGGTCCGGTGATGCTCAAGTCCGGCGACGAATGGACCGTCAAGGCCGCCGGCCCCACCACATCCTCCCGCGAGGAGCCGTATCAGGCCGAGGTCCTCCGCCGCTATGGCGTCAAGGCAGTCATTGGCAAGGGCGGTATGGGCAAGAAAACCCTCGCCGGCCTCCAGGAATGTGGCGCCGTCTATCTCAACGGCATCGGCGGCGCCGCCCAGTATTACGCCCGCACCGTCAAGAAGGTGCTCGGCGTTCACTGGATGGACTTCGGCATCCCCGAAGCCATGTGGCACCTCGAAGTCGATGGCTTCGTCGCCATCGTCACCATGGACGCTCACGGCAACAGCCTCCACGCCGTCGTCGAGGCCGAAACTGGCGAAAAGCTCGAAGGTTTGCTAAAGTAAGAGTTTGTTCGTGGCCAGGTAGCTCAGTTGGTAGAGCAGCGGACTGAAAATCCGCGTGTCGGGGGTTCAATTCCCTCCCTGGCCACCACTTACAGATGATTTTCTGACAACGGCGTCCTCCTCGGGCGCCGTTGCTGTCTCTGCCGCGCGGCCGATCACACCGGCAACGAATCCCCCCTCCCGCCGGTCCGCCTCCAGCCATCCCAGCACCTGCTGCCGCAGCCCGAGGTCGGCCCGGCACGTCCGGTCCAGATAAGCCAACACCTCTTCCGCCGGCAGGTCCGCGCACGCGTGGAAGATCGCCTCGGCCTGAGCAAATTCGTTACCCTTCATTCCACCTCCTCCTTCCGGAGCACTGCTCACTGCGCGAGCGATTGCAGCGGTTGGCCGGTCGAATCGAACAGGCGTAGCGTCGACTCCGAGGACCCGCTCGGGCTGATCAGAATCAACTCGGTCCGGAACCCGCCGCCATCGGCAAGGTGCGGAAAAATCACTGGCGAAGGCGCCGGACGCGTCTGATCCGCCACTGGAAACGTCGTGAACAGAAGGTCGCGCCGCGCGTTATTCAACGACCGCACCGTCAGCGCCACAAACGGAGTCGCCGACTCCATCTCCAACAGCCCCACAAACCCCGGCGGCAACCCCGGCACCAGCCGGCCCGCCTCCGCCGCCGTGTGCCCGCTCCCGGCCAGCGCAATCGGCGGCGCCGTCCCGCCCGCTTCCGTCACGCCGTCCAACGCGAAGCCCCGGAACGAAATCGCGGCCGCCGCGTCCCCTGGATTCGCAATCGCAATTCCCGTGTCATGCCCGTCACTGGTGTCCACGAAGACCCGCGCCCGCCGCGTCGGCGTCGCCGTCGGTATCCCCGATTCCGTCGTCACCACCCCTCCCTGTACATACCGGAACGTCCCCGAACCCGCCGGCGCCGTCTGGCCCGCCCCTGGCTCCACCACCACCCATCCCGCCCGAACCGCCGTCGACGATCCATCCGTCTCCAGCACATACACCCCGCCCGCCGGTATCCGGTAGTCGAACTCAGCCGCCGTCTGCCCTTCCGCATTCCGTATCCGGAACGCCGCCCCGTTGTCGTCCAGCAGCCGAACCCGGCCGGACTGCTCCCCCCCCGTCGTGTTCAGTAGCGTTACTTTCGATGTGAATCCACCGCCCTCCGGCAGATGCGCGAAGTACAGCGGCGCCTCGACCGGCACCCGCTGCGTATCCACCACCGTCGTCGTCGAAAACAGCAGTTCCCCTCGCTGGTTGATCGTCAACCGCAGCGCCAGCACGGACAACGGTTCATCGCTCGTCACGTCCAGTGTCCCGTACCCCGTCGCCGTCGCGAAGTTCGCCGGCAGACGGAAGTCCGGTGCAATCTCCTGGAACTCCGTCAACAGCCGCGCCGTGTGCCGCCCGGGCGCCATCGTCCCCGATCCCGTCGCCACCGTCACCCCGTCCCGGTCCCGCAGTGTCAGCCGGAATCCCGCTGGCGTCTGCCCGGGGTTCACAAACGCGATCCCCGTGTTGATCGTCACCGTGCCCGCATACTGCCCGATCGCGGACGCAACTCCCGTCCGGTGCTCCACGAAGATCCGGCTCCCAAGCGTCGGCGGCGTCGCCGGCACCCCGGTCTCCCCC
>CAZWDD010000220.1:0-9264 GCA_964632345.1 uncultured Solibacteraceae bacterium
GGAAGGCGACGCCGTAACCGGCAACCGTACCAAGATTAAAGTGGTGAAGAACAAAGTCGCCGCTCCCTTCCGCGAGGCCGAGTTCGACATTCTCTACGGAGAGGGCATCTCCAAGGAAGGGGATCTCATCGATCTCGGTGTTGCCCACAATATGGTGGAGAAGTCCGGTTCCTGGTACTCCTATCAGGGTGAGCGCATCGGCCAGGGCCGCGAAAATGCCCGCCAGTTCCTCAAGGAGAACCCGGATATTGCGGTCCGCATCGATACGGCGCTCCGGGAGAAGCTCGGTCTCCCAGCCCAGCCCGGCGCCGACAAGGCAGCCAAAAGCAAGGCCGGCGCCTCTTAGAATCCGCCTGCCGCCCGTAACTTTGCCGGGGTCTCGCTTCGCCCGATAATGTAGATAGCGATGAAACCCGCAGCACTTTTTCTACTCGCCCTCTCCGCCTTCGCTCAGGCGCCGGCCGCGGACGACGAAATCGTCTGGCTCGATAACTACCAGGCCGCCCTCAAGGAGGCCCGCGCCACGGGCAAGCCCATCTTTCTCGAGTACCGCTGCGAGCCTTGAACGAACGGACGTGTCTTCGACGCACAGGTTGTGCTGTCGCCATCCGATTCCCCGCTCGGCAAGCAGCTGCGCAAATATGTCTGCGTCCGCATCATCCGCATGGATACCGTCGACATTGCGCTCTTCGACTACGACCGCAACAATACGCTCTACTTCTTCCTCATGAACGCCGACGAGCAGATCTATATGCGCTACGGCGGACGTGACGCTCGCTCGCCCGATTCCTATCTCAACCTCGATTCCCTTGCTCTAGCCGCCGAAAAAGGTCTCGAACTCCACCAGCTCTACAACGCCGGCAAACTTCCGAAAACGGTTCGCCCCACGCCGGACTCGCCGCGCAACTACTCCATGTTGGTCGACCGTACCTTCAAGCAGAACGCCTGCGTCGAGTGCCATCTCATCGGCGACTTTCAGAACCTCCACCGCGAAAAGGACGGCACCCTCGATAAGCTCGTCCATCTCTTCCGCTCCCCCGATATCCGCACCCTCGGTATCGAGCTCGATGTGCCCAAGGGACTTGCCGTCAAGGAAACCAGCGGCGCCGCGCTTGCCGCTGGGATGAAGCCCGGCGACCGGATCGCCAAATGGGAAGGCGATGTGGTCTGGACGTTCGGCGATCTCCAATACCGTTACGACAAGGTGCCCCGCACCGCCACGTCCATCAAGGTGACTGTTGACCGCGCCGGCCTGCCTGTCGAACTCTCCATCGCCCTGCCCGTCCGCTGGTGGTGGACTGATACGCGCTACCGCCAGTCCTCCATCGAGCCCCGCTCCTATTTCGACGACCGCCCGTTGACCGCCGAAGAGAAGGCCAAACTAGGCCTGCCCGCAGCCGGCTTCGCCAGCCAGGTGAAGTACGTCTCCTCTATGGCTCAGAGCGTCCAGGCGCACGATCTGAAGGTCGGCGACATCATTACGAAGGTCGATGGAAAGGACGCCGATGCCCACGCCGACTCGGCATCCCTCTACCTCATCCTCTACAAGACCCCCGGTGATGCCGCCACCCTCGAAGTTCTTCGCGACGGCCAGCGCATTACCATGCCCCTCAAAACCATCCGCATGAGCTTCCGCAAATGAGAGTCCTGTTTCTGCTGACCCTCGCCACTCTCGGCGCCGCCGAGTGGTCCAAGCCCGTCGAAATCCTGGTGGACGATGTCGTTTGCGCCACTTACCGCGCCCGCCTCGATACCGCCGGCAACCTCACCGTCCATCTGGCGCTGGCCCCGGGCTGGCACACCTTCGCCATGGATAACGACGTCCGCTCGAAGGAGAAACTCGCCGGCAAGAAGGCGCTCGGCGTTGACAAGCCGACTTCCTTCACCGTCAACGGTGGCATTGCCGTTGACGGGCCCTGGCGCCAGCCCGAATTGAAGGACTTCTCCAAACCCGAACTCCGCATCTTCTCCTGGGGCTTTGAAAGCAAGGCTCTCTTTGCCGCAAAGTCCCGTCGCGCCGGTGCGGAGTCCAAGGCGGCCATCACCATCAAGGCCCAGGCCTGCACTCCCACCATCTGCAAAAACATCGACGCTGCTCTCGAACTCGATCTCGCGCATTCCCCTGCTCCACCCGAGCCAGGCATCGATGCGCTGCAGCCCGTTCGCACTCCTTAGCGTTTCTTCCGCATCACCGCTTAGCCGACACCCTTGACGCCCCCTGCGGCGCTATATATACTCCCTCTGGCTCTTACCCATGAAGCCAGCAACCTCGATTAGCAAAGTCTGTCGCGTTCTCGGGGAGTTCCGTCAACGGCCCAGTATGGGCGTCACCGAAGTAGCCCGGCGCACCGGCTACCTTCCCAGCGATGTGCATCGCATCCTCGCCTCCCTCAAGCTCTGCGGCTTTGTGGAGCAGAATCCACAAACAAGAACCTATCGCCTCGGTGTGGGCCTGATGAAACTCGGGCTCGCCGCCTTCCAGCGCAACGAGCTTCGTGAAGCCGCCCGCCCCCTGCTGCTGCGCCTCTCTGAGGACGTGGAAGCCACCGCGCACCTGGCTATCTTTGATCCCCAGGAGTTCGACATCTTCCTGGCCGATCAATTCGAAGCTACCGACGAGATCCCGTTCAAGGCCAACTTCGGCGCCACCGCCGCTGCCCACTGCACCGCCCTCGGTAAAGCCATCATGGCTACCCTCGAGCCCGGCGCCGCTCTGCGGTACCTGGAACGCAAGGGCACCCCGCGCACCGCACCGAACACCATCACCACGCTTCCCGACCTTGAGGCGGAACTTCGCAAGACCCGCTCCCAGGGCTTCAGCCTGGATCTAGAGGAGAGCGCCGGTGGCGCATGCTGCGTCGGTGCCGCTGTCCGCGACTGGACCGGGGCCGCCATCGGCGCCATCTCCGTTTCCATGCCCTCCCAGCGCTTTTACCGCAATCGTCCCGCGGCGTTTTCCGGCATTGTCCGCGCCACTGCCGCCGAACTCTCTCAACTCGTCGGCTACCTGCCACCGGCGCGCACGTAGATTCAACTATTTTGAACGGTACGATTGACCGCGCCTTACCGTTTTGGACAGGCTATAACAGTCTTCCCGCCGCGCTTCCGCGGCGTTCAAACTTTGTGGAGGTTGTCATGTTGTCTCGCCTGGCCATACTTCTTATTTCCGCCTTCTCTCTCCTCGCGCAATCCACCGGCACCGCCACCCTCGTCGGCACCGTTGTCGACACCACCGGCGCCGTGATTCCCGGCGTCCGCGTCGCGGTCCGCAATACCGGCACGCAGTTCGTCTACGAAGGGCAGACTGCCGCCAACGGCAGCTACTACATTCCCAACCTTCCCTCCGGCAACTACGAAGTGGTTGTCGAAGCCCAGGGCTTCAAGCGCTTTGTCCAGAGCGGCCTCATCCTCCGCATCAATGAGTCCCCGCGCATCGACGTCAAACTTGAAGTCGGCAATGTCACCGAGTCGGTGAAGGTGGACGCCACCCCGCCTCTGCTCGAAACCGAAACCGCCGGCTCCGGCCAGGTGCTCGACGGTGAAGTGGTCCAGAAGCTCCCGGTCATGCAGAAATTCGTCCACCGTGTCCTGCTCTACATGCCCGGCATGACCAACATCAACGGCCAGCATGCCGTCGGCCAGCGCCAGCGCGCCATCGGCTACTCCATGGATGGCGTCTCCGGTAAGGAGCCCGCCGTCGGCCAGGTGGGCGACTACCAGCGCACCATGATCGCCTCGCTCGATTCCATCCAGGAGTTCAAGATGTGGACCACCGGCACCCCCGCCGAGTTCGGCCACTCCGCCGGAGGCCAGTTGAGCGTCGTCTTCAAAAGCGGCACCAATGATTTCCACGGCAACGTCGAGGACCGCTACACCAACGGCAAACTCATCCACCGCGCCTTCCTTGAGCAGCTTCCCCGCACCGGCACGTTCGACTACCACGAATGGGGCGCCACCGCCTCCGGCAAGATCATCAAGGACAAAACGTTCTTCTTCGGCGGCTTCCAGCAGCACTATGAAAAGCTCTCGGAAACCGTCATCGTCACCGTCCCCAGCCCGGAAATGTACGCCGGCAACTTCTCCTTCAACGGCCGCGGACTCCCCATCTATAACCCCTTCACCACCCGCCAGGTCGGCTCCACCTGGACCCGCGACCCCTTCCCGAACAACCAGATCCCCCAGTCTCTCTTCGACCCAGTTGCGCGCAATGTCCTCGCCCTCAAGCCCTGGCGCGAACAGTCCGACCCCGGCACCATCCAGGCTTCCGGTCCGGTGAACAACCTTACCTACAACGCCGGCGGCGCCTATGACTTCCAGCGCTACGATGCCAAGCTCGATCATCAGTTCTCCACCAACCACCGCATCTTCGGCCGCTACTCCCACATCCGCCACCGCTCCGCCGAACGCCCCGTCCGCCAGTTGACCGAAACTCTCTATGGCAGCGTCTACGTGAAGCCGCTCGATCAGCGCAACGTTGCCATCTCCGATACCTTCACCTTCAATCCCACCACCATCAATGAAATGCGTTTCGGCTTCAATCGCCGCCTGCTTGTCGCCACCCCGGAAAGCTTCGGCGCCGGTTGGGCGCAGAAACTGGGTATTCCCGGCGTATCCGATGCGACATTCCCGGATTTCCAGAACGCCGGCGGCGCGCGCTTTTACGGCTTCGGTCCCGGCGGCCGCTCCGTCGATGTGGCCGAGGACTTCACCTTCCAGAACAACTTCACGAAAGTCGCCGGCCGCCACACCATGAAGTTCGGCTACGAGCTCATGCGGACCCGCTACAACTCGCTCTCCGCGGCCCTCCCCTCCGGCCAGTACCGCATGGCCGGCACCGAACTCCCCTTCACGCCCAACACCGGCAACGCCTTTGCCAGTTTCCTCCTCGGCACCGTCGGCCAAGCCATCTTCCAGCAGAACAACGCCACCTGGCTGCCTCGCTGGTGGTCCCAATCCTGGTACGGGCAAACCACCTGGCGCCCTCGCCGCAACCTCACCCTCGAGCTCGGTGTCCGCTGGAGCTATGAGTCGCCCTTCTCCACGAAATACGGCCAGCAGTCCCAGTTCGATCCCAATGCCACCGACCCCCTCACTGGCCTCAAAGGCGCCATCGTTCACGGCAAGGGCCTGCTCGCCAAGCGCGACCTCAACAACTTCCAGCCCCGCCTCGGCCTCGCCTGGAATCTGCACCCCCGCGTCGTGATGCGCTCCAGCTTCGGCATGTACACCGTCGATCTCATGACCAATGGCATCGGCCAGAACTTCGAAGAGTACATCGCCACCGCTAATGTCCAGCAGCCCCCCGGCGACCCGCGTCACGCCTTCCGTCTCTCCCAGGGGCCCGGGCAGTTCTCCTTCCCCAGCTCTGCCGACGGTTCGGTCCCCTTCCAGGGCACGAACTTCGGCGGCCGCAACGCTTCCTTCTTTGACCCGAACATGCGCCTCCCCTACACCCTCATGTGGTCCCAGGGCTTCCAGGTCCAGCTCACCAACAACTGGCTGATGGAAACCATTTACCAGGGTTCCTCCGGTGTCGGCCTGCTAAACAACTGGGACATGAACGTGGTGCCGCTCGACATTTCGCGCGACCCGGTCGTCCTCAACCAGGTGTTCGCCGCCGTCCAGAACTACAAGCCCTACCGCCAGTTCGGGGCCATTCAACACTACGCCAACTACGGCCATAACTCCCATCACTCCGGCACCTTCCGCATTGAGCGCCGTTATGCACAGGGCATGACCATGAACACCTTCTACCAGTTCGGCAAGACGCTCAACGACGGCGACGACGACGGCGGCCGCAGCGGCATCACCTTCTACAACCGCAACCTGGAAAAGGCCCGCGCCAGTTACGACATTCGCCATCGCCTGGTTGGCGTCATGACCTACGAACTCCCCTTCGGCAAGGGCCGCAAATTCATGAACGGCGGCGGCTTCAAGAACGTCGCCTTCGGCGGCTGGGACTTTGCCTGGACCCAGACGTTCCAGTCCGGCCCCCCTGTCAACGTCACCGTCGCCGGCAGCCCCAACCGCTACCTGCCCGGCCAGGTCCGGCCTAACGCACTGCTGCCCGCCGAGCAGTTGGTCGTGAACAACTATGCGGTTGGCAACCGGTTCCCGCTGGCCGCGCAGAACCAGTACTTCGTCAACAGCGGCTTTGCCAACCCCGCCGCCTTCACCCCCGGCACCATGGGCCGCAACGTCCTCGAATCCCCCGGCCTCCGCTGGACCCAGCTCTCTCTCTCCAAGGACTTCCGCCTCACCGAGCGCGTCGTCATGAGCCTCCGCTGGGACTGCAACAACCCCACCAAGGAACCGCAACTCGCCGACCCCGGCGCCGTCTTCAACATCACCAACCTCGCCCAGTTCGGCCGCTTCGCCGGCATCGGCCGCGGCAGCTTCTCCGACATCGGCACTGCCCGCATGCATCACATCCTCGTGGGGCGTGTGCAATGGTAACCCGCCGCGCTCTCCTTGGCGCCGCCGCCGCCGGCCGCTTTCTGATGGCTCAGCCACGCCGCCGTGTGCTGGCCTTGATTGGGGATCGCTACCACAACCCGGACTATATCCGCGTCGGCCTCAATCGCGTCTTTGACGGGCTTCCCCTGCAGGTCGACTACACCATCCACTACGACGAACTCACCGCCGCAAAGCTGAAGAACTACCAGCTCTTCCTCTGCCTCCGCGACGGCATGATCTGGCCCGATGGCTACCTGGGGCCGGACGCCTACACCGCCTACGCCGCGGGTCTCGAAAATCGCGCCGACTTCCCCGAGCCCAAGCCCGCCCAGTGGCTCAAGGAAGAACAGGCCGTTGCGCTGAAAGAGTTCGTCATGGCCGGCAACGGCTTCTACTCCCTCCACAACAATAGCCACGTCTCGCTCTCATCCAAGACCTACCGCGACGTACAGGGCGGCGCCTACATCGGCCATCCGCCCCTGCGTCCTTTTCAGGTCCGCGCCGTCGGTTCGCACCCCATCACCCAAGGTCTTCAACCCTTCATCACTAACGACGAACAGCACTACGTCGAGTACGACAAGGACCCCAAACACATCATCCTGGAGGCCGAGAACATCGACGGCCTTACCTTCGGCAAGCACGGCACGAAGTCCGTTGCCGGTTGGGCCTATGACTACGGCAAGGGCCGCGTCGTGTTTACCTCCATCGGGCACACCATCCACGCCCTCTGGGCCGGACGGCACACCGCCATGCAGCGGCGCGCCGTCCAGTGGCTGCTGAAGGACCTTTAGCCGTTCAGCGTCCAGTTATCGCGGTACTTCCGCTTCAGGTAGTCGTTCGCCTCGTTCATGTTGGTCACCCGCCCGGTTGCCGGATCGTACTCCAGCTTCTTCCCGGCCCGGTGTGCCACCAATCCCAGCAACATCTGCTCCATCATCGATCCGGCGTAGTCAAAGTCGCAGTGCGTCTTTGAACTCGTGCCATGAACCACGTTGTTGCTCTTCCCCTTGCAGGCGTCCAGCCAGTCCTGCTGGAAAACGTCCGCAGTGCGGCGTCCACCGCCGCCGGCCATCTGCGTCACCGTCGTGTTCGGCAGGCCCAGCGCGGCGGGCACCTTCCCGTTCAGCATCTGCACCACCGGGAAGCCGTTAGCCGTAGGCGCGGCACTGGGCATCGCTGTGAACCCCGGCGGCAGCGGCGGTGCTGCCTGACCCGGCCGCGGCGCCGGCCGTGGCGGCACCCCCTGCGTCGGCTGCCCCACGCCCCCCACCAGCGGCAGCAGGTTCCCGGACTCCCGCCGCTTGTAGTAGGTGAAGTCTCCGTCGTCGTTGTTCGGAATCAGGATCCGGCTGGTGAAGTCCGCGAAGATCGTGCCCTTCGTCCCCTCGAAGATCGCGCCATTGCCGACGCGCGACAGGTCGATGTAGCTCCGTGGCACCTCCGGCTTCAACCCGCCCTGATACCAAACCAGCTCAATCGGCCCGCGCCATGCATTGGCGGGCTGCGTGAAATGCGCTTTCAACTTCACCGGGCAGATGTCCGGGTTGTACTTGTCGCTCACGTCCCAATCGATATCAATCGACGTCGGCGCTCCCGCGTCCACCACGTTCCACACCAGGTCCATCGTGTGCGCGCCCATATCGCCCATCTGCCCCACGCCGAAGTCGCGGTACATGTTCCAGAACAGGCAGTTCAAGCCCGACGTCCCGCCGAAATACTGCGGGCTGTAGGGATGGTACGGCGACGGCCCGATCCACTGTTCATAGTGCAGCGACGCCGGCGGTTGCCCCTCTGCCTTCGGGTATCCCGGCCGCGGCAACTCACGCGCGTCCCAGCTGTGCACGCGCTTCAACTCGCCGATCGCGCCGTCCAGCACCAGCTCCCGCAACCGTTCGAAATTCGGGTAGGCGTGCCGCTGCGTCCCGTGCTGCGTCGCTACCTTCGCGCGGCGCCCCAGATAGTTCGCCCGCACGGTTCGCACCTCTTCCACGGAGATGCCCAAGGGCTTCTCGCAGAACACATGCATGTTCCGGTTCAGCGCCCAATTCGCGATAAACGCATGGTGATGGTCCGCCGTGCAGATGATCACGGCCTCCACGTCCTTCTGGTCCATCATCCGCCGCCAGTCCCAGTAGGTCTTCGCCTTCGGGAACAGCTCCAGCGCCTCTTTCGTGCGCAGGTCGTTGATGTCGCATAGCGCCACCACGTTCTCATTCAGCAGGGCGTTGTAGTGAGCCGTGCCCCGGCCCCACACGCCCACCAGCGCAACGTTCAGCCGGTTGCTCGGGGCGTTCTGCCCCCGCAGGGTGCCGCTCTTCAGTATCGTCAATCCGGCGGCAGCGGATTGCAGAAGCTCGCGTCGTTTCATGCCCATATCCTATCCGGCTTTTTCTCCGGATGGAATCGGCTACTTCAAGCCCAGCTTCTCGCGCGTCAACTTCTCCAGCGCGGGGCTTTTCAGGCCGGCCGCCTTCCCCTCCGCCAGCGCCGGATCTCCCGCCACGCCGTGCTGCTCGCCACGATACACCGCCCACACCATCCCGGCCCGGTTCGAACTCGCGCAATGCAGCAGAACCTTCCCTTCCCCCGCCTTGTTCAATTCCGCGTAGATCTTTGCCAACTCTCCATCGCCCGGCATCGTCGCCCCGAACGGAACGCTGACGTACCGCATCCCGGCCGCCTTCACCGCTGCAGCTTCGTCAAACCCAACGCCTTCCATCTCATTCGGCATCCGCAGGTTCACCACCGTCTTTACGCCCAGCTTCGCGTACTCGGCCAGATCCTTCGCCGAAGGCTGGCCGGCGAAGT
>CAZWDD010000221.1:0-9254 GCA_964632345.1 uncultured Solibacteraceae bacterium
ATCACCACGCCGCCCGCATCGCCCAGGCCATTCAACTGGCCCTCGCCGTCTGAACCGCCAACCTATACCAGCCGGTCTCCCACCGTCAACTACCTTCTCAGCTTCCGGCCCCGTCGAACCATGAGCCATCGCCTCATCTGCTGTGCAATCGAATTCTGCGTCCGCTCACCAAATACACCGAGCTCAGTAATCGCCCGGGCCGTCATACCTTGGTCCACCAAGCTCCGCAGTTGATGGATCTCTGGCGTAGTCCATGCACGGACCCTCCGGCCTGACGCTTCCACCAGCCCAAGTCGTTTTGCCCGGTTCCGAATCGCCACCGCAGTCCGGCCCGGCACAACAATTTGGCCCCCACGCTTACCCGCACGAATAGCGTCCTGCAGGCACGCGGTTTCGGCTTCCGTCCAGGCCCCCCTCCGTGACCATTTCAGGCCCAGTTTACGGGCGCGTGTCTTGATGGCGCGGGGATTGCGTCCCGCAATCCTGACCTTTCGGATATCACCCCTTTGCTGGATTTGTTCCCGCAGGCTTTCGTCCTCCGACTCGCGCCACTGCAACCGGGATCCCGCCGCTTCCAGTCCGATTTGCCGCAGCTTACGGTAAACCTGCCCTCGTGTTCTCTCCCCGATCTGAATCGAACTGAACTCCACTCCAGCCATCACTTGCGCTCGAAGCTGTTCCACCTCCCCTTCGCTCCAGCGATTCTTGTAGCCCCACTTGTATATTCCCAACTTCCGCCGCCGCTGGCGGATCTGCTGTGCTGTCTTTTGCCCGATCACAATCTCCACATCGTCCAACCCTGCCTCCAGAGCTCGCCGGAGACACGCGATCTCTTCGTCCGACCAACGGCCTCGGCCAAGTCCCAGTCGGCTTACCCGCATCGCAATCGCCGCCCGGGAGCGCCCCTTTACCCGAATTTGGGCCAGCCGCAATCCCTTCTCTAACTGCGATTGCAGCGAGCGATCCTCCTGCTTGGACCAACGCTTCCCGCTCCGTTTCATGACGATACCTCGGTGAGAACCAGTAGATGAATTGCCTGCCGGAAGCGCCGGCGTATGGAGCGCGACAATCGGCGCATGGAGTTCCCCGGAATGCCGGAGGCCAGACAATCGTCCGGACATCCACCCCCCATGGATGCACGACATGCAGCTTCCCGGACTGACTTCGTTGGATCGGTGGCTCCTCGATTATCCCCCGCTCATAGGCGGGGTAGTACCAATATTGAATTCGCGTAACCGTTAACTATTGCCATCTAAGGCGATTCTTCCTGATCATTCCTTCATCCGTGGAATACAATTGAGGAACTGGAACCTACGATTAAGGGTCGGGTCTCTAGGGTTCTCTAAAGAGGCATCGGATGTATGGAATGGTGAATCGGGCTCTTGAGGAGCTCATCACCGGTGATTTTGGCGCCCACACCTGGGAGGCAGTTAAGGCGGCGGCGGGTGTTGAGGTAGACATTTTCATCAGTGGAGACGGATATCCAGACGAGATCACTTACGCGCTCGTCGGTGCCGCCACGCAGTTACTGGACATTACGTCTTCTGATCTGTTGCGGAGGTTCGGTGTTCATTGGGTGACAAACACCGCAAGAGCGCATTATGCGGATCTACTCGCGGCTGGCGGGAGCTCTCTACCGGAGTTCCTGGCGAATCTCCCGGGCTTCCATCAGCGCATTGGGCTTCTATTCCCCCATCTGGATCCTCCGGAATTTCGCTGCACCGACGTTTCCGAGCATTCACTCCGCCTTCATTACTTCTCACACCGCTCTGGGCTTACGAGTTTCGTCGAAGGCCTGGTCCTGGGCCTGGGCAAGTACTTCGACACTCCCGTAAGCGTGGCAATCGTGGCAGAGAGATCGGCCGGAGCAGATCACGATGAATTCCTCGTCTCTTGGTAGCGGCCCGCAGTCAACTCCTGATTTCCTCGGCGGCCGCCTGCCCTCTCTTTTTCCATTCTTTGTCCTTTTCAACCGCGATCTCAGGCTTATCGGTTTCGGACCTTCGCTCCAAAAAGCCTGTCCTGAAATCCATCCAGGACCCCTGCTAGCGGAGTTTTTTCTTGTCGAACGGCCGCGCATCCTCCTCAGCAAGGATACGTTGGAGATGGCCCCCGGCTCGCTTTACGTTCTCAAGCATACGCGCTCGAGTCTCCGCATCCGTGGTCAGATGGTGTCGCTTCCAGACAGCGAGGCGTTTTTGTTCCTCGGGTCACCTTGGGTTCGAAGCCCGGAGGAACTGCGGGAGTGGAATCTGAGCCTCGACGACTTCGCCGTTCACGACGCGACTCCTGAACTGATGCAGGCTTCCGTTTCACAGCGGTTGGCCATTGACGATCTCCGGCGGATCACGGCAAAGCTGGAACAACAACGGTCGGAACTGCGCGCGGCACTGGAGACGAACCGTGCGGGAGAGCATCAGCGTCGATTGCTTTCCTTAATCGTTTCGCGCTCGAGCAACGCGGTGATTGTCCGGGATTCTGCGGGACGCATCGAATGGGTGAATGATAGCTTTACTCGCTTGACCGGTTATTCGCTCGACGAGGTGCTCGGAACCCGTCCGGGAGAACTGCTGGAGGGCCCGCGCACGGACCAGGCAATCATCGCCGAAATGCACCGGGCACTCCTCGCAGGTGAAGGTTTCAAATGCACCCTGGCCAACTACAGGAAGGACGGCAGTCTCTTCTGGAATCGGCTCGAAGTGCAATCAATCAGATCAGCGTCTGGCGAATTCTCCAAAGTCGTCAGTTGGCTTTCTGACGTTACGGCAGAACGTGACACTGCGGCGCGGAATGAACTCATGCTGCGGGTGACGCGTTTACTGGCCGAGGCTTCCGACGGCCAACAGGCCACGCAAGAGATCCTGAAACTGATCTGTGAGGCGGTGGGTGCCAGCTACGCCGGATTATGGTGGGACGATGGGCAAGGTAAGGTTCTTCGTCTTGCGCAATTCTGGTCCGTCCAGGGCATCGCCGAGTCCGAATTTTTGTCAAGATCCAGGGCTCTGTGCTTTTCTCCGGGGCAAGGTCTTCCGGGCTTGGCCTGGCAACGGAATGCCGTTGTACCTTTGCCGCAAGTCGAAGAGGCATCCGGGTGGTACCGCAAGGAGGCAGCAGTCCGTGCGGGACTTCGCAGTGGAATTGCTTTTCCGGTTAGAACGTCCGGCAAAACACTCGGAGTGATTGAGATCTTCGCGGCCTGCGACGATCTACTTCCCGGTTTCCTCCTGCCGATCGTGGAATCACTCGGGGTGAAGATCGGTCAATTCATTGAACGGCGGAGTGTGGAAACGGAGCGGGATCGGATCCTCTCACTGCTCCAATCAGCCCTTGACTCGGCTCCGGAGGGTATAGTCATCTCTGACGTCGAGAATCGTGCCGTCAAGTTCAACAAAAGGTGGAGCGAGATCGTCGGGGGCCAGAGCGCGGCGGCACAGCCGCGATGGAGTGACACGCTGATCCACCAGTTCCGGCGACCGCACCAGCAACTCCCCGAGTGGGTCCTCCTCGAATCCCAGCGAACCCAGTCGCTGACCGCGAATTTCGAACTCGTCGATGGCCGGACAATTGAAGTGATAACGAATCCCCACCGGCATGAAGGCGAGATCATTGGCCAGATTTGGCTTTTCCGTGATGTCACTGGATCTCTTGCGGCAAGTAAGGATCGCGAGCGGCTCGTCGCCACGCTAAATTCGACATTGGAGTCAACCAACGACGGTATCCTCGTTACGGGTTTGAAACGCGAGCGCATTGTTTTCAACCAGCGCTTTCTGGAAATGTGGCGGATTCCGCGTGCCGTCGCTGAAGAGAAGCGCGACTCCAGTCTTGTCCCCTACGTCTTGGATCAACTCCTGGAGCCCGAAAGATTCGACCAGCGATTGCAATCGCTTGAGGAAGACAGCACTGCAATAGCAACCGACCTATTTGAGTTGACGGACGGCAGGGTCTTTGAACTGTATACCCAACCCCAGCGGATCGGGGACCGGATCATCGGCCGGGTCTGGTGCTACCGGGACGTCAGCAGTCAACGGGCCGCACTCAGGTCCGTGGAGGACAGCGAGCAGCGCTATCGATTTATTGCCGAGACTGCTCCGGATGCGATCGTTACCTTCGATCGCGGTGGATCGATTCGCTTCGCGAACCGAAATGCTATCGCTCGATTTGTCGGCTCCGATCACGACCTGTCGGGAGTGCAGGTGTCCAACTTTTTTCCGGAGTCGAGCAGACGCCGATACACCCGGCTGTTGCGGCGGTTCATCTTTGCTAAATCCGACTCCGAGCTGCCCCCGATGGAACTCCAGTTGGTCGATGCTTCATCTCATCTCTTTCCAGCGGAAGTGAAGTTGGGGATTTCCTCACAAGCAGGGGAGCCGCTCGTCACCGCTGTCGTACGGGACATCTCTCAGCGCAAGGCGATTGAGGAGCAGGCCCGGCAGGCAGCACGGTCGGCTGCCGCCGCCAATCGCGCGAAGTCGGACTTCCTCGCCAATATCAGTCATGAGATTCGGACTCCGCTCAATGCAATTGTCGGCCTGACCGAACTCCTTCGCGGCTCATCGCTTTCCGGTGAGACACGGGAGGCGGTAGATTCCATCTGGGTCAGCGCGGAGTCCCTTCTCGCCCTCATCAATGACCTTCTGGATATCTCCAAGATCGAGGCAGGCCAGATTGACCTGCAATACCAGGACTTTGATCCCGCCGAACTCGCGGAGCGTGCCGTGGATGTCATTCGTGTTCGAGCGTCGGCAAAATCACTCCGGGTCTATTTCTATGCGGAGCCATCCACGCCCCCCATGCTTCGCGGCGATCCGAACCGGATTCGGCAGGTTCTAGTGAATCTTCTCAGCAATGCGGTCAAGTTTACGGAGAACGGCGCCATTACTCTGAAGCTGCGTTGGGATGTCGCTTCTGCCGGTGTCGCATTGCAGTATGTCGTTGAGGACTCTGGCATTGGAATTGCTCCAGACGAACAGGACCGGATCTTCGACAATTTCTACCGGACCGATTCGCCCCTTACTGCGCAGAACGGCGGCGCGGGCCTCGGCCTGGGGATCTCGCGGGCAATTGCAACCAGATTAGGGGGAACTCTTACGGTTAACTCCACCCTCGGCGAAGGATCCACTTTTACCTTCTCGCTACCCGAGGCACCCCTTGCCGGTGGTATACCCGTTGCAGCGGAGAGCCAGGGAACAGTCCTCGTAGCCACGATGGAAGCGCGGATGGAACTGCAGATGGCCGTCGTTCGATCGGCAGGATTCATCCCTCTGCCCTGCGCCCGGAGCAGCCGTTGGCCTAAGGACACCAGCAACTTTACCGCCATCCTGATTGATGAAGAGTGGGCTGAGGCGGAGAACTGTAGCCCCGCCTCGGGAGACCCGGTCCTCTGGCTTCGAATGACCGGCCGCGCCGCCGATCCAGACCACCGGCCCGTCCTGCTGTCACCACTTACTCCCTCCCGGCTGAGGCGTTCCATCGCCTCGCTAGCGCCCGCCAAGTTGGTTCCTCGACAGTTGCCAGTTCGTGATTGGGACACAGAGGGGCGGCGCATCCTCCTCGTTGAGGATAGTCCAGCCGGTCAACTGTACTTCCGCAAGCTTCTTGCAAGTCAAGGTTACACAATCACGGTTGCTGCCTCGGCCGCGGAAGCTTATGCTGCGGCCTGCAACATTCCTTTTGATCTGATTCTCATGGATATCCAGCTTCCGGACGGCTCAGGAGTGGACGTCATTCGCGAACTGCGTGCCTTTGAAACATCCGCGTCCCGGGCGCCGGTCCCTATTATCGCCTTGAGCGCCCACGCCCTAGCCGACTTCCGGGAGTCGGCCCTGGCGGCTGGCGCCGACGACTACATCACCAAACCGGTGCGCGCTGCAACGCTCCTACAGGGAATTCGACAACGGTTTGTTCGACAGGCGACTGTTTTGGTTCTGGCGCAGTCACCCCTCATCCTGTCGTCCATCCTCGCATTAGCCCCTGCTGCGACTGGTGCCGTCCTGAATCCTGATGGAACGTTTCAGCTACCCGCCGGCAAAGGCCCATTTGATGTGGTAATTCTCGCCGCGAATGCCCCTTCGGTTTCATTTGTTGCCGCCGCCCTGAAGGCCGTATCCGGATTTCCCCGGGAGCGATTGCTGCTTCTTGGAGATCGTTGGCCAAGAGATTGCGTCAATTTAGCCGGCGGCGCCGAAGCGTTGCCGCTTCCCGGTTCTGCTCTTTCTTTGGATCGCTTGGTTCGCGTCACCGCATCCGTAGCATCGCCTCCTCTCGACACCGTCCAATCATCGACTCTCGCCGAGGAGATCGCGGCACTGGGCTTCGGCTACCTTCGTGGCCTTCTGGATTCTCTTCCGGATGCCCGTGCACAACTCTTAGGAGGAGATCTCTCCGCACTGGCCAGATTCGCACATCGAGTAAAAGGCTCCGGCTCGGCGTACGGTTTTCCCGTACTTACCCTTCTCGCATCCGAACTGGAAGAAGCGGTGCGATCGAACGATCACTCTGCCGCAGCGAAGGCCCTCGACACCTTAGCAGACGAGGTGTCACAGGCCCTCGTCCGCACGAAGGCTGTTTAGTTCGGCACGGTAGGCCTCTCCCGTACCCCGCAGGACGGTTTCCGCCTTTGCCAGCGCCGTCATCCACTGTTCTGCGTCACGCCCGTCAGCCAGGCGCTCCAGTTCTTTCATCGTCTTTCGTAGCGCGAAGGCCCCGATGATGGCACAGGATCCCGCTAGGGAATGCGCCTCTTCGCCGCTTGCGGGTCCAAATTCCGGTTGACCGGAAAGCCACTGGTTGACGGCGGCAAGTGTCCGATTCACCGCCTCACGTGGACTCATTCCGGCATCTCGCAAAAGCTCTTGGTAGGTACGGTAGATTTCGGGTTCGATGAACGGAACCGCCCGTTCAACAAGGTTCCCTCGGGTGCCGCCCTCCCCGTCCAGGACGCCCTTGAGCGTGTCGGGACTGCATGGCTTTGAGAGGCATCCGGAGAATCCGGCGCCATGTATCCGTTCCATTTCGGGTCCGGAACTATGCGCCGTCAATGCATAGACTGGCAGGTCTCGCAGCGCCGGATTCGTTCGAATATGCTGGAGCGTCTCGATGCCACCCATTACGGGCATCTCAACATCAAGCAGCACTGCGTCAAATTCAAAGTGCTCAAGCAGTTCGAGCGCCTCAATTCCATTCCTGGCAGTGGCGGAAGTGTGAGAGAGCATTTGCACGACGAGTTCTAGATACACCCGGCAGGCATCGTCGTCGTCAGCGATCAGGATTTCCATTTTCGCCACTGCTTACAAACATACAACGAACGTTCCTGGTCGGGGTTGGGTTCGTGGCCCCGCTGGTCTTGAAACCGGGTCTCGGTAACCTGCCGGCAAGTATCTCCTCGGCGTGATCGGGCAACACCCCGGTATTTCCGGTAGGGTGCGGAATACATGAAAACCTCACTTTCGATCTTTCCATCTGATCTTGTCGCGTCGGTCGGACCGGTTTACGCGACGGATGGGTACCCGCAGGACGCAATTCGCTGGGGTTCACATTAGATGGCTACAGATGTGGTGAGTCCCGCGGATTGGGCGTTACATCCCGCGATGGCTCATCCGTTAACATGAACGCCTGGCGAGACAGTTCTTGGAAGTGGCCGTCCACCAAACTCCACTTCGCGAATGGCCCGCTCCTGAAATCGAAGTCTTTGTTTAGCAAGCGGTTGCAGATTGAGCACCAACAATCCGCTGCGGGCGCCCTGCTGCCTACGGGAACCTTTGACACATCGAGCACAGTGACAACTTCTCAATATAGGTAACCGTTACCCAGCGTTTCGAAGTCGATCTTCAACCGCCGTATGAGTGGATCTGAATTACCTGGCCCGCTCCACAAACAGGCATCCTCCGGACAATAGGAGCGGAACCAGTCGCCCTCGCTGACGGTATAGCTTGCAGGTAAATTCCTGATCGTAATCAAACCCGTCTACTAATTACAATACAGCGGATGGCGAGAAAAAACATGGCCAAAGGGCCGACGAATCCAACGCTAGACTTGCGGCCGCGACTCGTGTTGACGCACGGAGAAAAGGGAGGCGTTGGCAAGACGACTGTGGCACGGCTGATTGCCGACTTCCTGGCCGCAAAGAACACGGCATTCCAAGCCTTCGATGGCGAAGGGGAAACCGGCCAACTGTTGCGCTTCTACCCGTCACACACCGCGCCGGTCGACGTCGCGGATGCCGATGGAATTGCCCCTGTCCTGGATTTCCTGATGGACGGCAAGGGGCAGCGTCTCGCACTCGTCGATCTCGGGGCGCGCAGCGGGGATGAAGTGAGTGATTGGCTCTATAAGGGTGGGGCCTTGGAGGAAGCAGAGGCCGGAAACCTCAAGATCACGGTTGTCTACGTCATCGGCGGGGCTGTCGATAGCGTCGGCCACCTAAAGAACTGCTTTGCCGCCCTCGGCGGCGACGTCGACTACGTCCTAGTCAAGAACCAGGGAGTAGCGGCAAAGTTCGACGTCTACGACGGATCGAACACGCGGAAAGATCTGCTGGCAGCGGGCGCAAAAGAGATCACCATCCCCGCTTTGGATGGTGCGGTCTACCAATCGGTCGACCGCGAGAGCGCCGCATTCTCCGCCTTCTCCGAAGGGCAGGGGGTGAAGGTTGGCTTCACTGAGCGAAGATACTGCCGGACTTGGCTGCGAGAGTGCTTTGCCGCCTTGGAGGAAGTAGGGGAACGGCTGGCCTGATACAGGCCACCACGATCGATCCCTTGGCCGGCGCAGTGAGCTGTCTAAAGCGTTGGTGACGAGCCCCTTACTGCGCAGGGCGCCTAATGGAGATCAGGCTTACAATTCAGCGCTAGATTCGGGCGCCCTGGATGAGTTTCCGGCGTTGCGGATGCGCTTAATCCGGATCGATGGGCGGGTGATCGTCGGCTGCTTGCTGGCGCCGGTGAAGGCGTCCTGGCGGCAGGATTTCTGGGTGATCTGCGAGGACCGGTATCAGACGCGGTCGATGATTCTGACCTCGCAGATGCCGGTGAGCACGTGGCATGAGCAGATCGGAGATCCGACCTTGGCGGACTGGATTCTCGACCGGATCGTGCATAACCCGCATCGGATCGAGATGCGCGGCGACTCGATGCGGAAGAAGCGCAAGGGCGAGGAACCGGCCGGAAAAGACCCGGCCAGCGGTGCTTAGCGCCGCGCGGGGCAAGAAACTGCGCCCCTCTCCCCGAACCCCTTACCTGCTGCGGCATTCCGGCCTC
>CAZWDD010000222.1:0-385 GCA_964632345.1 uncultured Solibacteraceae bacterium
ATTGTTGATTCCATTGCCCTACGCTGCCCTGGCGTGCCCTCAGTTTGGTTACAAAGTTGGTTACAATTGCCCAAAATGGCGGATTTGTGGGGGAAATTGGTTACATTTTTGGTGACAGGCGAAGTCGGTAGTTCTTGGAGTGGATTGCACGAGCTAGCATGACTCATTTGGCCATTGTGATCCTGTTAGTCGTTTCGGTCAATACCGATTCTGTGGCGCGTGCCGAAGTGGAGCTTGTGCGGAGCGGTTCCACGAATCGAAAACCGGACCCGCGCAAAACGATGAACCAGAGCGACTATACAAGGTGGAATCAAACGATGAGCAGGCATTCCCGCAGATGAACTCGGAAGTGCTGGACTTCCGAGCAGCTTCCGAGTTGGTCCGA
>CAZWDD010000222.1:395-9212 GCA_964632345.1 uncultured Solibacteraceae bacterium
AACCAGCACCTTCGCTGCAATCGCAGCCCCTGGAAGACCCGTTCGGATTAGGATTAGAAGGGTGAAAGAGTCACGCAAGATTGGTCACTCTGCCTCCGGCAGCGCCGGACTGCACTCCGATGGAGTTCTCGCGCCGGTGGCCGCACCGCTATCCCGCGTATCGACATTTCAATGAGTCGGTCGAAGAATCCAGATCCACCCCGTATTGCCGCTCCGCCGAAAGGGCTTGGGAAGCTCGCAGGCGATGTCCGTGAAATCATCGAGTCAACGCGCGTTCGCGTTGCGCAGAGCGTAAACGCCGAACTCGTGATGATGAATTGGAAGATTGGCGTCCGGATTCACCGCGATGTCCTTGCCGAGGTGAGAGCCGAATATGGAGAACAAATTGTCTCTACACTGTCGAGACAATTGACGGCCGAGTATGGCGCCGGGTTCAGTCGCCAGAATCTCTTTCACATGGTCCGCTTCGTTGAGGCCTGGCCGGATGAAGCGCTGGTCAGTGGGCTGGCACAGCATCTCGGGTGGAGTCACTTCAAGGAGATTCTATACTTGCCAGATCCGCTCGCGAGGCAATTCTATGCCGAGATGTGCCGAATGGAGCGTTGGAGCGTTCGTACACTGCGCGAACGGGTCCGGGGAATGCTCTTCGAGCGGACAGCCATCTCCCGGCTTCCGGAAGCCGCGATCCGGCAGGAATTGGAGCAGCTCCGCGAGTCGGACAAAATGACGCCGGAACTGGTTTTCCGTGACCCGTACCTGCTCGACTTTTTGGGTTTGCAGGACACCTACAGCGAGCGAGATCTGGAAGCCGCCATCCTGCAGGAACTGGAGCGATTCCTCCTCGAACTGGGTTCCGACTTTGCTTTTGTGGCTAGGCAGAAGAGAATGACGATTGGGGATGAGGACTTTTATCTCGATCTGCTCTTCTACCACCGTAGACTTGCCAGGCTGGTTGCCATCGATCTCAAACTGGGACGATTTGAAGCCGGCTACAAAGGGCAGATGGAGTTGTACTTGCGATGGTTGGACCAGAATGAGCGAAGGACTGAACATGAAGAGGCACCGATTGGCCTCATCCTATGTAGCGGCAAAAACCAGGAGCAAGTTGAACTTTTACAACTGAGCCAGGGTGAGATTCGAGTGGCCGAATACCTAACGGCACTTCCCTCGAAGTCCGTACTCACGGCCAAACTGCACGATGCCGTCATTCGTGTCCGTGAGCAGATGGCGCGACGCAAGATCCCGGACTAGGCGAGTTGCGGATCAAGTCAACGCCATGTCCAAATGGCCGCGAAGAGCACAGGGCTCGCGGTGGCGCCGATCGCGCACTTCCTTCGTACGGGAGAGGTGACTTTTTTACGGCGTAGGCAACGATTTGGATTCCCCATTTTATCCGGTGGGCTCACGCAGTAAGACGAGTAGCTTACCCTGTCTCCGGCTTGGCTCTCTAGAGACGCCCTGGGTCGATTGAGCCCGAAAGTACTGGTCTGCCGAGTTGGGCGACTTGGGCCAACGCCACCGAATCGGCCTTACGCGGCGCTGACTTCCCAACAGAGTCGAAATAGCAGCCAAGGTAAAGGAATGCGAGGTCCACGGAAAGTCCTGCCCACAATTTCCCTCGCATAAGGAGCACTTACACGTGTTATACTCCGGTGCCTTCGATTACTCAAAAAGGAGACAGCCCTTGATTAGACTGCTCGCGCAACCACTCAACAGCCTAGAAGACGCCTATGTCAGACTGCAACAAGCCATTGATATCGAGTTCGCAACGCTTCCGCCGTACCTGTATGCGCTCTACTCGATCCGTCCTGGAACTAACTCGAAAGCTGAAGAACTGATCCGTGGAATCGCTCTGCAGGAGATGATCCACTTCTGCCTCGACTGCAACATCCTCAACGCGCTCGGAGGTTCGCCTAAAATCACAGCGCCAAAGTATCCAGACGACCTGGGGCTGATCGGAACAGACAACGGCCCTCTTACCCTCAACCTCATTCCCTTTTCGAAAGAGGCGATGCACCAGGGCATGGAGATCGAACAACCGGAGACTCCGCCGGGCGTCCCGGTAGTGCGGATGCTTGCCGAAGAGGCAGAGGATGCGCAGCGCGAATACATTTCAATCGGAGAATTCTACCGGCGTCTGAACAACTTCTTAGCCACCTTGCCCGCCAGCGCCTGGAACGCCGACCGTAACCAGATCTCAGACGATCAGTTCTTCTCCGGCCAATTGTTCCCCGTCAATAGCTATGCGGAGGCTCACAAGGCCATCGCGATTATCGTTTCAGAAGGCGAAGGCGGCGAAAGAGGAACCAGTGTCGATCCCCTCGACTTTCAGGGCGAACTCTCCCACTACTTCCGCTTCGGCGAACTCTTCCACGACGCCGTTCTGACCAAAGCCGATAACTCCGTGGGCTACACGTTTGGTCCCGCCAAGCTGGGCGTGGATTGGAACGGCGCCTACCCGGCGATTTGGAATCCGGGTGCTCACGATTTCTCGAAGGAACCGCAAACCGTGCAGAGCGCTCAGGCTGCCTGCAACGAGGCCTTCACGAAAATGGTGGATTTGCTCCAGTTGGCAGTGAGCCCGCCGGCTGGAGTCGCGCCAGGATCTCTCGGGCAGGCCGTGGGAGCGATGTTCTCGTTGCGCATGGCGGCGAAGCGTGCGTTGACAGTTCCGTTGGCGGATCCCACCAAGGTTGCTGGCCCCGGGTTTTTGTATCTTGTGAAGCAGAATGGAGGGGCAAACGCATGAGTATTCTCGAAACACCCCGGATCTACTTCAAGGGCGAGGTGAGCTGGGATCCGATCGTTACCAACAACGTCCCGGACCTCTACGACGAAACAGCCTGCGAAACGCCCCTGAACAATATCGCCATAGCCCAAGCGGTCCAAACCTACCGGGCGCAACGCAACCGGAACGCCCGCTGTGAGGGTAACTGGAACCCGCATGGCACGCACCGCGTGAACTTCTTCAACACCGAAGTGCAGGGATTTGATGCGGGTAAGGGAACACAGGTGGACGACCCCTTCGTAAACGCGGCGGCCAACCTGGAAGGGATGCTGGTGGATCTCGAACCTTATGGGGGGCTCACTTCTCAGATCTTCTTCGACTCCATGCGATTCGGCGTCCCGGGCGGCTACGCCATCAACGCCCCACGCAAAACTCGCTTCACCGCGCGCTACATTAACTTCAGCCGGAACCCAAACGGCGGAATCATTGCGGGCGTCGCCTCGGTGATTTGGCAGACGTCGTTTGCCAAGAAGGATGGCCTGAAAATCGACGCGTTTGATTCCGCGATTCTGCAGAAGCTGCAGACCGCCATCGAGGCGGATGACGTGCTCGGATTGACGGTCCGTTTCAACGCCTATCGCACCATCTACTTCGGCGATCCCACACTCACCCGGCCGGGACTCGCGGCCAAGTTCGCCCTGCTGACGGCGCGGCTGAGCGGCGGCGGATTCCAGCCCAACCCCGCCAAGAGCTTGCTCGTAGGAACTCTCGGACTGTGGCGCAAAGGGGAACCCGCGGAATTGCCTGCGGAGCGCACTTTGCTCTCTGTCCCGAATCCCGCGAACACGCCGAATGCTCGACCTTTGCCCACCCTGGCCAGTGCGTTTGCTCGGGTGGAAGGATCGAAGCTGACGCTCGATTTTGCGAATAGCGTTCCGGAAGACGGGGTTCAGTTGGAAAAGCACAACTTCGGCACGCTGAAAGTGATGTCCGGTGCCAAGCAAGTGGGCGAGATCCCTTTCGAAAAGTACTCTCGGGAAGCGTATCTTGCGAGTTCGGGCATTGTCACCATCGATCTCAGCGTAGATGCCTCGAAAACAGACCTGCAGATCCTCGATTCCAAACGCGTGCCGCTGCTGGAAGAATGCCGTTACCGGGCGATCCCACTCGTGGCAAATCACTACCGGAACCAGGATGAGGCAGAAGCGCCAGCATCCGTGCAGCTGTACGACCGAGGAGAGCCTGTTTCTGTTCCGGATGATGTCAGGGTATCGATTACGGCCATGAATGCCGACGGATCGACCTCTTCCGACCCAGCGCCGGAATTGCAGAAGCAGAACGACGGCACCCTACAGTTCGTGCTTCCGGTCGCTCGGGCAGGGATCACCGCCTATGTGCTTTCCGCCAGCGCTGCGGATGCTCAACACGGGAGCATTGATCCACAACTCAATGCGTATAGCTACTTGAGGGTGCTGCCCTGTGATGCCGATATCGCAGATCTGCCGCCCACATGGGACAACGTCTACCAGCACGTTCTCGCCAACTGGAATGCCATGGCTCCCTGCATGGACAACTGGCTCGATCTCAGCAATGCAGATCAGATAAAGGCCTATGCGCATATCATCAAGCGCCTGACGGACCCGGCGAATTTCGAAAGCTACCGATTCATGCCCGTCACGCGGGACATGAGCGCCGGGGCAAGGGCTCTACTCTACAACTTCCTCGATGCCACAGCGGCGACGGCCTCTGGCGGTTCCGGCAACGAACCGGCAAAGGAAAACCTCGCAAGCCCGAGCGTGCTGCAACTCAGCCGCTCGATGCGACGGTTGTAACCGGCTTATAGCGTCCGTAGAAATGCGAGCAACTGCTGCTTCTCGGATGCCCGCAGATTCAACCCAAACACATGCCTGGGGATCGATCGCTGCTTGCCGTCGATCCCAGTAAACCCCATAGGAATCGTTCGTGTCAAAATTGGCGTAGGGGGGGCCGCGTCAACTAGTTTTTCCGGCGTGCTGCACGCCGGGAGGTTTAATTGTCGCCGATCAGGTGGGGGAGCTAAGTTGGATGTGGGACGAGCACACGGGCCCGAAACTGAGATTCTTGTTGCGATTATCCGGATGGTTGTTGTTGCGGTTGGCCGCACGCGCGTTTTCCGTATTGTTGTACCAGGAACCACCGAGCAACACCCGAGGCGCTATCACGGGGGACCGCTGCCGGGTGTCCGGCGATCACGAGCAAAGCAGCTTCCACCGCCAAAGAGGATTTTTGAACCTCGCTCTGTCCGGTTACAGTGCAAAGCGGGCGAATACTTCGGGGATGGGGGACGAATATACGGGCCGGAAGCCGAGATTGAATGCATCGTATTCCGGATCGTAATGGAAGCGGGCGGCAGAGCGCGCGTCATCCGCATTGTTGAACCAAGAGCCTCCGCGCAACACTCGCTGCGCGGTTGCTCCCGGTCCGACTCTACTTGGCCCAAGAATCTCATTTACACACCACTCCCATACATTGCCAGACAGGTCTGAGACCTGCTGGCGGCTGTCTCCGTGCGGGAAGACACCGACAGCGGTCGTATCCCGAATCTTCGACTCCTCTGTATTTGCACAACCGGACTGCCAATCCCTTCCCCAGGGGTACAGGTAATTTGGTTGTGCGCTCTGCGCCGCCCACTGCCACTCGTGCTCTGCCGGCAGTCGAACTTCGCACTTAATCCGGTGGCCGAACCAGCGGCAGAACGCCGTCGCCTCAAACCAGTTAACCCAAACAAGGGGATGATTCTTTCTCAAAGAGCCCCAAGAGTCGTTTCGCTCTCGCTTCCTAAGGCCCTCCCACCAACGGATATCCGTCCACCCATCGTCTGCATCAAGGAAGGCGCCGAATTGGGCGAAAGTGACGGGGTAAGCGGCTATGAAGAAAGCCGCGACGGGCCAGCGGCCGAAGCCATCCTCCAACTCGACCTCTCCTCCGGGTATTTCCCGCCAAATTACATCAGGTATTCCCTCGACAACCCCGACGCCGGGGCGTCTGTCACCAATCTCCGCCAGCCGGGTTCCAATTTTCAGGCGCCGCTGAGGAGGGGTTTCCATCAGAGTCAACTCTTGCCACAGCAAATCTGCTTCGGACCTAAGAAACCTCGCAACAGCTGAGTTCTCCAGTGCTAAGGCGAGGAGCCCAGCTGCTTCGAGGTCAGTCCGAGCCCGGTCAATTATGTCTTGGCGCCACGTCGGCTCACCATCAGTGGAAGCCTCTGCTTCCGTGCGAACACGTTCCAATAGCGCGAATCCCTTGCGCCGTTGATCAATCCACTTGGCGAGGCTGGGCCATTCGCGAAGCAGGGCTTCATGGGCGACTTCGACGGTGGGGTCGCTGCCATGATCGGAATCTGTCGTAATGAGACGGGCTTTGATGAAGGCGTGGAGGAATCGAAGAGCGTCTGGGTCGTCCTGCCAGGTGGCGAGGGGAGCTCGTTGGCGGGTGGGTTCTTCACCCTTGGGGACACGCACGAGTCGGATGAAGATTCGGTTCAGTGCCTGTTCCCCCTCCGGACCCAGGCTAGCCAGGGTCTGGTCGGCGCGGCGCGCAATGACGCCGTTGAGGCCGCCGAAATCCGGACTCCGATAGGTGACGAGATCCATTCTGCGGCCGAGTTGGCATCGGATATACAGTTCTTGGAGCGCGAAGGCCATGAGCGCGAGGCCGCCGGCCTGACGTTCGGCGTCGATGGCAATGGCCGGGGGCAGTTCGGGGTCGACAATCCAGGGATCAGTGAGATCCAGTTCTTGGAGCGGGCCGCGGACCATCCGTTCCATGGCGATGCGGTCGGGCTCGCCGAGAGGGACCGTGCCGCCATGGCTGCCAAGGATTGTGACCAGCGGGGGGAATTCGAAGCAGTGTTGATAGAAATCCGACCGGAGCGTGGCGAGAACCTGGAAGCGCGAGGGCGGACGGTTGGTGGCGGCGATGAGGCGGTGGAGGAAGGCCTCGGCGGCGGCCCGGGGAACGGCGGAGAAGAGCTCCTCCATTTGGTCCAAAATCAGCAGCCAGCGGGCTTCGCGGTTGTGATCGAGGAGTTTTTCGGCGAGTTCGTCGAGTGGCGGGAGGTCACCTTGAGGAAGGAGCGATAGCTTGGCTTCCAGGCGGTCATTGTTGCTGAGCGCCTGCTGCAGGCTGAACCGCAGGGATTGTTCGGGGGTGCCGTATTGGGCGGGCGTCATGGCGTGGATTAGCCAATGCTGACTGCTGGGGATTGCTTGAATGTCTCCCGCTTCCAGGCGTGCCCAGAGGCCGGCGCGGACGAGGGAGGACTTACCGGAGCCGGAGGGGCCGTTGACGATGCAGAAGCGACGGCCTTGTTCCGTGCCGCTGATGGTGCGGATGAGCGATTCGGTTTCGGCCTCGCGGCCGAAGAAGATGGGGGCGTGGCGCCTATCGAAGTGAAGCAGGCCGCGGTACGGCTCGCCGCTCCAGGTTTGGCGCTGGCGGTGGCCATGCAGGCGGAGGAGTTCATCGATCGCGTCGATCTCCCGGCAACGGTCCGGGTGGGTGGATTCGCGCTGGCGGAGTTCGGCGAGGAGGGCGCGGAACGGTTCCCAGCCATGGGTTTCTTCGAGGTCCAGGAGGCGATTGACAACAGCCTTCGCACTGCCCTTCTTGTCCAGGTCCGGGTTGATGGAGTGACCGTTCCACACGGCGTTGCATAACTCGCGCCGGCCTTCTTCGGTTTCCCAGTAGGGAAGGCCGAGGAGGAGGCGCCGCAGACGCTGGCGAAGGGCAGGAGTCATAGCGAATGATTCAGAGTTTCGATTGTAACAGCGAAAATGTTTTGCGCGATCCGGACGGTTTCTTCGGCTCCTCCGGTGGCAGGGGCAGCGGAAGTATACGCTTCATCCTAGCCACCAAAAGGGAAAGCAGATGACTTACCAGAGTAAGTTCAAGGAGTGGCCGACGAAGGCGTGGGTGAAGAAGCCGGAGAAGGAGTACTATCCGGCGGCGCTGTTTCCGGCGGCGGACCATCCGCTGGTGCTGGCGCGGGGGCCGGAGGTGCGGCGCGCGTTGCTGGTGAAGCGGCTGTTTGGCTATGCCGGGTATACGGCGCTGCTGGAGTGGGACCTGGTGAATCCGGTGACACTGCTGATTGCGGCGGGGCGGTTGCCGGTGGAGTTTCCGGCAGCGATGCGGCGGGATGCGGACATGATCCTGATTGATGAGACGGCGCACGCTGCGGAATCGAACAAGCTGATCGCGAATGTGGAACTGCTGACCGGGGTGAGCCCGACCCCGTTTACGCCCGAACCGCTGGAGAAGTATGCCCGGCTGATTGACGCGCAGACGCCGGAACTGCGCGGGTTGTGCCAGTTGGTGTGCGGGATCGTTTCCGAGACGCTGATCTCCTCCACGTTAAGTGGCATTCCGAACGACCTGGCAACGCAGGCGATGGTGCAGGAGTATGCGCGAGAGCACGGTCGGGATGAGGCGCGTCACCATGGGTTCTTCTCCCAGGTTTTGCAGCAGATGTGGCCGCAGTTGACGGCGGCGCAGAAGGAGGCGGTCGGGCTGGTGGCGCCGCGGTTCATGACGGCGTTCCTGTATCCGGATGTACCGTTAATCACGAGTGATCTGCTGTCGCTGGGTTTCAAAGCGGAGCAGACTGAGCAGATCGTGGCGGAGAAGGTGAAGACGCCGGAGATGTTGGCCGGGATCCGGGCGAGCGTGCAGAAGTCGATCGGGTACTTTGCGGACGCGGGCGCGCTGGAGCTGCCGGGAGTGCGCGAGGCGTTTGAAGACGAAGGGTTGTTGTAGTTGGCCGGGCCCCCGTTCGTTCGGGACGGGGGCCTACTTCAAGTTTGCTGGGGAGTCGAGGTAGGTGCTGATTTTGTCCCTGATGTTATTCAGGATGGTATTGATGGTGCGGGGGGAGCAGCCCATGCGGGCCCCCGTTTCGGGAATGGTCAGAACTTCGCTGTAGCGAAGGTCGAAGGCCAGTTGTTCTTCCGCGGTGAGCAGTTTGGCGAACTCGAGGCAGAGGGTCTCGATCTGCCGCTGGGGGGCACTGACCTCCAGATGGTTGTTGATCTCTTCGTGGCGACCGT
>CAZWDD010000223.1:0-9137 GCA_964632345.1 uncultured Solibacteraceae bacterium
AGAACTGCGGCTACCAGTTGCAGATTTCGCGGCTGCCGGTCGTCAGCGCCATCTTCCCCCTCGGCGCCAGACCCGGCGCCACGTACCGGGTCCGCGTCAGCGGTGAAGCGCTGGCGGCGACAACCGGCGCCTACCTGCAGCGTGCCCGCGGGGCGGAGCACTATCGGCTCACGTTCCCGTTCTCGATGCCGGTGGATGGCTCCGATACCGGCATCGAACGGATCCCTGCCGCCCGCACGCGCGCCGCGGCGGACGCCGTCGAGGCGGAGTTCCGCATTCCGCCAACTGCGAAGCCCGGCCTGTGGCGCCTCTGGCTGGTTACAAAGGACGGCACGGCGGAGGCCATGGCTGTGGAGATCGACAACGACGCGGCAGCCATCGATGGCGTGCTCGACAAGCCGCACCGCCACCCGGTCACTCTGCGCGCCGGCCGACCATTCCACGCCTGGACGCTGGCGGCCCAACTCGGCCTGCCCGCCATCGATACCGTGCTCGAACTCTGGAGCGCGGACGGCAGACTGCTGGCCGAGCACGACGACCTGATGTCCGGCCAGGGAACAGTCATCGGCAACCCCGACAGCAACCTATACTACCGGCCCGCGCGCGACGAAGCCGCCACGCTCGTCGTCCGGGACCGCACCGATCGCACCGGACCCTCCTTCGCCTACCGCCTGCACATCCGCGAGGAACCGCCCGGGTTCCAACTCCTCTTCGAGCCAGAAGAACTTTCAGCGCGGGCCGGCGAGGAGGCCACGGTCGAAGCGCTGCTCATCAAGCACCCCGGCTTCGAAAGTGCAGTGGACGTCTGGATCGACGGCCACCCCGAAGCCCGCGCCCAGTTCCGCGCCGACATGCACTTCGGCCCCTCCGGCGACGGCGACAACATCAACATCCCCGCCGTTCACCTGAAAGTCCGCATCCCCGCCGGCACACCCGCGGGCGACTACCCCATCCGCCTCCGCGCGCAGGCGGCCGGCGGCTCGGGCCCGGTGGTCGATGCGCTGGCCACGCTCTGGATCGGCCCCCGCGGCAAGCGCAACGACACCCGCCGGCCGCTTCCCCGCCCCGCCATCCACGTCCGTAAGTAACGCCCCCCGCTCTACCACAGCCCCTTGCTCTTCAGGTACTCGATCAGCGCCGCCGGGTCATCGGTAATGATGGCATCCACTCCCGCCGAAACCAGCGGCTCCCACTCGGCCGGCGTGTTCGCCGTCCACGGCACCACCTGCAGCCCGGCCTTCTGTGCGGCCTTCACCTCGGCGGCAACCACCGTCCGGATATTCGGGCTGACAATGCCGGCGCCCGCCTCCCTGGCCACTTCCAGCAACGTCCGCCGCGGCGCGCCGGCGCTGGTCGGGCACAGCGCTGACAACCGCAGCCGGGGCTCCAGCTTCTTCATGGCGTGCAGCGTCCGGTAGTCGAACGACTGCAGCATCACCCGCTCCGTCATCCCATGCCGGCGAATCGCGGCAAGCAGCAGTTCCACAAAACGTTCGGGCGCCGGAGCCTCCTCCGGCCGCGCCGGCGAGATCTTCGTCTCGATGTTGAACTCCACCCGGCTGCCGCGCTGCTTCACCAGTTCGAACACCTCATCAAGCGACGGAACCCGCGTACCCGCCACGGGCTGCTGGCGCGGGAAGTCCGGGTTCCCCTTCGCTCCGCAGTCCCAGCGCCGCAACTCGGCAAAGGTCATCCGGCGGATCAGCGTCTCCGCGCCCTCCGGACCGGTGCAGTACTTGGGATTCATCCGCGCGTCGTGGGAGACCACCAGCACATCGTCTTTCGTCACGGCCAAGTCCATCTCCAGTACGTCCACGCCCTCGTCCATCGCGTACGCAAAGGCCGGCAGCGTATTCTCCGGACGCACCGAACGCGCGCCGCGGTGTCCATGAACGGAGATCTTAGGGGCAGCTTCGGCAAGGGTCATAAGCGTCAGAAAGGCTGGCAGTATAATCGAGGTTCGCACGGATTCCAGCGTATCAATCGAACGCTACAGGAGGATGACATGACCCGCCGCGAGTTCGCCGCCCGCACCGCTACAGCCGCCACCGCGCTCAGCTATTCCCGCATCTGGGGCGCCAATGAACGCGTGCAGATGGGCTTCATCGGCCTCGGCAACCGCGGCGATCAGGTGCATGACGGCTTCCTCGAGTACGGCGACTCGCGCACCGTCGCCGTCTGCGACCTCCGCGACGACTACATGGACTTCGCCGTGAAGAAGTCCCGCGCCACCCCGAAGAAGTACACCGATTACCGCCGCCTGCTCGACGACAAGGACGTCGACGCTGTCGCCATCGCCACGCCCGATCACTGGCACGCGCTCATGTTCGTCGATGCCTGCCGCGCCGGCAAGGACGTCTACGTCGAAAAACCTCTCTCGCTCACCGTCACCGAGGGCCGCCGCATGGTACAGGTGGCCGCGGAGACGAAGCGCGTCGTGCAGGTGGGCATCCAGCGCCGTTCCTCGAAGTTCCTTCAGGAGGCAGTAGACTATGTTCGCAGCGGCGCGCTGGGGAAGATCTCCGTTGCCCGCGGCTTCCATGTGCAGAATGAGGCGCCAAACGGTATCGGCAACGCGCCCGACTCCCTGCCCCCCTCGCCCGAGGAGTGGGACAAGTGGCTGGGCCCGGCGCCGAAGGTGCCCTACAACCGCAATCGAACCTTCTACAACTTCCGCTGGTTCTATGACTACTCCGGCGGCCAAATCACCAACTTCGGCGTCCACTACATGGACATGCTGCGCTGGGCGCTCGGCAAGGAAACCCCTCGCGCCGTGGTCGCCATCGGCGGACGCTACGCCGTCAACGACAATCGCGAGATCCCGGACACCTGCGAGGTCCACTGGGATTTCGGCGACCTTCTCATGGGCTTCGTCCAGTACAACGCCAACGCCGCCCCGGCCTCCGCCGCGCGCGGCGCGGAAATGGAGATCCGCGGCACCAGGGGCACCCTCTACATCTATTCCAACCGTTGGGAAGTGGTGCCCGAAAAGACCACCGAAATGTTGTTCGGACAGCGCACCCCGCTCGACCGCAACCTGGAGCGTAGCTATGGCCCCTCCAAGCAGGCGACCCTGGAGGCCAGGACCGTCAACGGCGTCACCAGCACGCCGCCGCACTGCCGCAACTTCCTCGATTGCGTCAAATCGCGCACCCGCACCAACTGCCCCATCGACGAAGGCCACACCTCAACGGCCAACACACTGATTGCCCACATCGCCCTCCGCTCCCGCGCCTTCCTCGAATGGGACGGCCGCGCCGAGCGCTTCACCAATCACGACGCGGCCAACCGCCTGCTCAGCTACAAATACCGCCCGCCCTACAAACTCGGCTAAAGCAGCACGAAGCGTACCGCCTCCGCAATCGCCGCCATCTCCGGCGACCGCAGCACGAAATCAAGCGGCGAAAGCTCCACGGCGCTCATCCGGCTGGCCAGAGACGCGTCGATCAACTGCAGCAGCCGGTCGGTCGCCGCAAAGTCCACCAGCCCCGTAACGCTCCCCCACGCCGGATCGAAAGCAGGTACGCTCCGGGCGATTCCGGCGTGCAGGGTTTCAAAAGCAAGCGAGTCCAGGGAGGTAATCGCCGCGGATCCGCCCGAGATCGGCTCTGCGGACTGGATCACGGCGCTCTGCGCGGATTGAGAGACCAACCCCAGAGCTATTGGAACGAAAAGTAGGCTACGCACCCTTCCATATTCCGGGCCGGGACGCAATCGCGCCAGGGATCGTTGGTAGTGGGATGCCTACCTTTCGTCCTGGGCTATTCGTCCTTCCGCGGAGCGGCATCCACGGGCAAAGGCTGGTCGCAAGGGCAGCAATCCGAACACCGGCGGCAGCGGCCGCACAAATGGGAGTGACAGGTGTCCTTCGTGCACCAGGCGCAGATCAGCGTCGAGGGCTCGGCGCAGATGGAACACAGGAAGTGGATTGCGGTACTCACGGATTGCTCTTCTTCAACGGGGCGGCCGCTTTCGGCCGGGACGGCGGCGCGGTCTTGACGATCATTCCCAGGCACCGCTGCGCCTCGGTCTCCATCACCCGAAACTCGCCTTCCTTCGTTGTCGTAAGGTCCAGAATGTACTGCTTCAGGCTCTCCCGGTTCGCCCCGTTCTCGTCGGCCACGCCCATCAACAGATCTGCGAGAGCCGGGTTCTGGTAACGCCGCACACCTGCGGCGAGCGACCCCAGATACGTGTTCACAGCCTCCAACCGGAACAGCGCTTCGATCGCAAAGGAAAGCCGCGTCGGCTCCTGCGAAAGCTGCGCTGAGGAGTGCTTCAGCCCGGCCAGCGAATTCTGAACGCTCTGGCGCTGCGACAGATAGGCATCCGGCGCACCCTTTTCCCGCCACACGGCCGGGTCAATATCATTCACCAGCGGCTCCAGCTTCTTCGCATTGGCAACCAGACTGTCCAGCAACTTCCGCGTCTCCCACTCCGGCGGTATCCCGGCGGACTGAGCGCACAGCGCGGCCGCGGTCAGGCCGATGGACCAGAGGAATTGAAAAACGCGCATACCTCTATTGAACTACTGTGGAGGCGGCGGTGGGGGCGGCGCTGCCGTCGGAGGAGGAGGCGGCGGAGGAGGAGGCGTTGCTCCCGTGTCTCCGGGCAGGCCCCCACCGCCGGGAGCGGGCGTGGGAGTACCCGCGCCACCACCGCCGCCGTTGCGCGGCATGCGGTAGATGGCGGCGGAAACAGCGTCACTGGCCGCCTGCAGCGCGCGTTTCAGCGCATTGCCTTTATCGAATGTGGATCTCGCCAGCGGCTGCGTCTTGTAGACGCGCAGATACTCCCCCTGGCTCAGCATCTTCGGGTTGCTGCTCGGCAGCAGCGCATGGCGGACACTCACCAGTCCCTCTTCCACCAGCACCAGCGTCGTTGCGTCGCTGTCTTCAATTTGAACGTCGAAGATCGTGCCGCGCACGGAGATGACCGCCGTCGGCGTCGTCACGCGATTCGGATTCGGTTGCCCGCCGAACTTCTGCACGTGCACCTTCACCCGGCCCAGGAACAGATCCAGCAGATCCTTCCAATCCCCGGCGTTATTCCGGAAGATCACATGGGAGTTGGCGAACACTTCAAACGTCGTCCCGTCGCTCACCTGGAACAGCGCGTAGCTGTTCGGTCCGGCGACAATCTCCTGCCGCTTCTGCACCCAGTCGCCGACATTCAGCGCCCACGGCTCGCGGCCTTTTAGTACCGAAACCTGCCCTGTCAACGTCAACACCTTGGCAGCGTACTGCTGCTCCTCGGGAAACAGGTTAGGCAACTGGCCGAAAGCGGGGCGGACAAAGAGCATCGCGGAAACCGCCAGCAGCCCGTTTGTCATTAGCCGAGTCATGGATCACCCTGAATACTACCATCGGCAGTTTCCCAAGTTACTGCAGAGGGAAGGTCCGACGCATCCCGATTGTACCACTAAAATTGCAATGCAATAGGGGGTCCGTGGAGAAAACTTTCGCGTAAGACGATTGGAATCAACAGTTTTTGAACGACTCTGCCGATGGAATGAGAACGAAATCGACTCCGGAACGGGTACAATGGACTCATCTCCTGAGTCCGCCGGGCACAGCCGATACAAAAAGTAACCAGTAACGATGAATCACGTGGGACGCAAATTGGGACTCGGACTGCTGCTGATGGCCTGTGGCGCCGCCAGCCTGCACGCCGAGTGGCGGCGCGTCGGAACTGCGGCCATGGACCTGCGGTTGAGCGGTCTGGCCACCGGGCCCGTGTCCGGCGTCGGCTGGACGGCCGATGGACGAATGCTCGCGCGCACGGCGACGGGCGCGTGGCTGGAAAGTAACGATGGCGAGAACTGGGCCTCTTCGCAGGCGCGGGCCGCAATCGAGGTCCGTCCGGCGGCCATGGACCGGCTGCCTGAGCCCGACGCCGCCATCACCGGCGCCGGCCGGCCGGGTTGGGCCTACGCCTATGGCGCCCACGTCTGGAGAACCGAGGACAGCGGACGCACCTGGCGCAACCTCACCCAGTGGAAACAGACCTCGCTTCTAGGCGGCCCCGTCAGCGGCTTGGCCGTGCGGCCCGGCGTGCCGGAGGAAATCGCCGTCTCCACCGCCACCGGCGTATGGAAATCGGCCGATGGCGGCCTGTCCTGGGCCAGTTGCAACGCCGCACTGCCGCAACTCCCCGTCCGCCGCATCGTAAGCCTGCCTCGGGACACCGCGGGCCTGCGCGTCGCCATGCTCGCGCCGAGCGCCATGACCCCCGCCGTCTTCGAATGGGCCCCCGGCGAAAAATCCGCCTGGCAGCCCGTGCCCGGTAATCTCGCACTGGAGCAAGCCGCGCGCATGGCGCTGTCGCGCGAGTTCGGCATCACGGTCTCCGCCATCGCCTATCAGGCCGACGTCGTCTACGCCGGCGCCGAGGACGGACGCATCTTTGTCTCCCTCGACCGCGGCTCCACCTGGCTGCCTCCCGTGCAGAATCCCGGCGCCGTGGTCGAGTCCTTCTCGCTCGATACCCGGGACCCCCGCCGCGCCGTGGCCAGCCTCCGCCGTCAGGAACCCGGCGCCATCCTCCTCCGCACCACCAATGGCGGCTTGATCTGGGACGACATCTCGGCCAATCTCGGCCAGACGGCGGCCTATGGTGTCACCGCGGATTTTGAGGCCGGCGCCATCTATGCCGCCACTCCCGACGGCATCTTCTGGACCGAAACCGACCTTACCGCCATGGGCCCGGCCACTGCGTGGCGCCGGATGGCCGGCGGCCTGCCAGATGGCCCCGTGCTCGATGTCCGCCTCGACCCACTCGGCCAGACCCTGTACGCCGCCGTTTACGGCTATGGCGTCTATATGGAAAACGCCGTCCACCGCCGCCGGGACTGGCGCGTCGTCAGCTCCGCCGATTGGAGCAGCCGGCCCGCCGCTCCTGGCGCCCTGCTCAGCATCATGGGCGACCGGATCGACAGCGTACGCGCCGGGGAACGCCCCGTCGTGGTCCTCAATCGCGGCGAACGAGAAACGCAGATTCAGCTCCCCTACGACATTGAAGGCGCCTCCGTGTCCCTGCGTCTCGAATCGCGCGGCAGCACCGCAACCTCCAGTCTCGCCCTCGCCCCCGCGTCCCCGGCCATTCTCGTCGACCGGGACGGCACCGCCATGGTGATGGACGGTGAAAGCGGCGCTCTGGTGGACGCCGTCAATCCCGCCCGCGCCGGGGAACACATTCAGGTTCTGGTCAGCGGGCTCGGCCGCGTCACGCCCAACTGGCCCGCCGGCGTCGCCGCCCCTTCCGCTGAATCCGCGCCCGCCGTCATCGCTCCGGTTCGCGCATTCCTCGACGGCACACAGCTCGAAGTGGCCAGCGCTACCCTCGCCCCTGGTTACATCGGTTACTACCTCGTCGAAATCCGCCTGCCGGACACCGTCAACAGTGGCGCCGCCGAGTTATTTTTGCAATCCGGCAACTCTTCCAGCAATAAGGTGCGTCTCTACATAGAACAGTAGGGTACGATTTCCAAGGAGATGGGTATGAATCGACGCACGATGCTGTTGTCAGGCCTGGGCATCCTCCCGGCCCTGGCGCAAGGACCGAAGAAGGGCGAAAAACTCGCCCCCTACTACCCCACCCCGGAAACGATCGTCGAAAAGATGCTCCAGTTGGGCGGCGCGAAAAAGGGGGAAAAGGTCTTCGACCTCGGCAGCGGGGACGGCCGCATCGTCATCATGGCCGCCGAAAAGTTCGGCGCACACGCCGTCGGCGTCGAATACGACAAGGACCTCCACTCCCTCAGCTCCGAGAAGATCCAGCGCATGGGCCTCTCCGAACGCGCCCGCATCATTCACGGCGACCTACTGGAACAGGACTACTCTTCGGCCGACCTGATCACCGTCTATCTCCTGCCCGTCTCCAATGCCAAGCTCCGCCCGCTCCTCGAAAAGCAGTTGAAGAAGGGCGCGCGCGTGGTCGCTCACGATTTCGAGGTCGGCGGCTGGCGCCCGGATAAAACCGAAGTGGTGGAGGACGACGGCGAAGGCCGCAGCCACACCCTCTATCTCTACCGCAGATAAAAAATCGCCCCCGGCGGGCTCCGCCGGGGGCGCATTGGCTAGGGAGTACGAAGGCCTATTCCACCTGTATGGTGGCCCCACTCTGCGACGGCGCTCCCCCCACCGTCACCACCACCGGCTGCGCACCCGCGGCCACGCCCGCCGGCACCGTCGCGTTGATCTGATACAGCCCCTGTACGGCGCCCGGCGCGGCCCCGGCGTACGCTACCGCCGCCGGCTGCCCTCCGATCGTCACCGCTGTCTCGGCCGCGATCTTCCCGGACCCATCCGTCACGCCTCCTCCGGTCAGGTAGATCGCCACAACGGACCCTTTCGGAGCAGGCGCGTTGGGCCCATTGATCGTCCCGGCCTGGTTGACGATTGCCGCCGCGCCGCTGCCGGACGCGTTCAACGTAAACAAGCCCGGCGCTGTCGGCGCCACCGGCCGCCTCAGCACCGCCGAGCGTTGGTTGCCGTAGCTCACCTCAACCTGCGTCTCCGTCTTTCCAGCCACCGCCAGCGGCACCACCACTCCGATCTGCCCGGCGCTGGTGTAGAGCAATTGCGCGTTCACACCGTCAAAAGTCACTCGCGTACCGGCGGCATTCATGGCAAGCGCGGCAGGCCCCAGGTTCGTCCCGAACAGCGTCGCCAACTGCCCCGGCGCCAGCGGCCCCGTCGCGTAGCTTGCCGCGTTGGCAATCCCGCCGATCACGGGCGCGGGAAGGCTGCCGACAGTCAGAGTAACGGGAATTTCCACGTTTGGCGCGCCGCCAAGAAACACCGTAATCGACCCCGCGTGAACGCCCTCGGCCAGCCCCGTCGCGTCCGCCGTCACGGTAAACGAACCGGGCAGCCCTCCACCCGTGACCGAGGAACGCAGCCACTTGCCAGCCGCGGTCTTCACGGCCAGCGAGAACGTCGGCGGTGTGTTCACGCCGCTGTACTGCAGGTCCACGCGCTGCGTCAGATTTCCAACCCCCAGGTCCAGGTTCGCCGCGCTCGCCGTTACCTGGGCGGCCGGATACGACTGCGTCGCAAACTGCTCCTTCAGCCACGCCAGCCGCCCCTCGATCAGCGGCTGCAGTCCGGTGATGCGCGGCCCGCCGGGGAATCCGG
>CAZWDD010000224.1:0-9118 GCA_964632345.1 uncultured Solibacteraceae bacterium
GGGCGGCTTCGGCGTTTGGGCGAAGAGAGGGAGAAGGGCTGCCACCGTGACAGCCGTTTGTAACCGCATTGAAACAATTATATGAGTACTCGCCCGTGCGCATTAGACTGGGATTCGGCGATAACCCCCTCATGCGACTCCCTCTCCTCTCTCTCCTGTCGATTTGCCTCGGCGCCGTCGAACTTCGCCTTGCCGGTCCATGGCAGGTGGAGGTGATCGACGGCCCCCGCCGCGCCGTTCTCGAAATCGCCCCGCCGGAGATTCACACCGTCACCGCCGAACGCTACGGCCAGCTTCCAGAGTTTAATTTCAAAACCACCGCCGGCTGGACAAAGGGCCAGCGCCTGGCCGGTGTCATCGCCGCCGAATGCACCGTGCAGGGCGCGCTTGACCCCGCCTCCCTTATCGTCCGCAACGGCCAGACGGTATATGAAAAGGGCCGGGACTACGAGGCCGATCTCGCCGCTGGCACCGTTGGCCGCCTCCCCGGCGGACGAATCGGCGCCGCGCAGCCCGTCGAACTCCAATACCGCTTCGTGAAGCAGCGCATCGATTCCATTGTCGCCACCGCCGGCGGCATCGTCCTGCGCAAGGGCATCGCCCACGTCGCCACCCCGGAGCCCCCCGCCGTCGAAAAAGGCGAGTGGCGTCTCGCCAACGTCCACGTCGATGGCTTCGGCCCCGAACTTACTCCAGATGCCCTCTATCCCGTGCTCGAATACGCCTTTCCGGAGGCGGCCGGCAACCCCGCCGCCGCCGTCCAACTCCCCCAAACCTGGGCCAGGCTCCACCGCGGAGAACCGCTGCGCATCCTCGCCTGGGGTGATAGCGTCACCACCTATGGCCGCTACCAGTCCATGTTTGTCGAGCGCCTCCGCAAACAGTTCCCGGCCGCCCGCATCGAACTCCTCACCGAAGCCTGGGGCGGCCGCAATACCGCCTCCTACCTAAAGGAGCCCCCGGGTAGCCCGCACAACTACCGCGAAAAGGTGCTCGCCGCCCGTCCCCACCTCATTGTCTCGGAGTTCGTTAACGATGCCGGACTCAACGAAGCCCAGGTGGAGGAACGCTACTCCCGTCTGCTTGCCGATTTTCGCGAGATCGGCGCCGAGTGGATCATTCTCACGCCCCACTACATCCGGCTCGACTGGATGGGCCTAACCAGCCAGAAGGAGATCGACCAGGACCCCCGCCCCTACGTCCGCGGCCTCCGCCTCTTCGCCGCCCGCCACGGCATCGCCCTTGCCGATGGCGCCAGCCGCTACGGCCGTCTCTGGCGCCAGGGCATCCCGTTCCTCACCCTCATGGAGAACAACATCAATCACCCGAACCTTTACGGCCACAGCCTGTTCGCCGACGCACTCATCGCCCTGTTCCGGTAATTCCACTCCCGAATCCGATACACTTCCCCCGTATGGAACTCTCTCGCCGCTCGCTCCTGCTGGCCGCTGCCGCCGCCCCGGCATTCCCCGCCTCACCGAAGCCCGTCGATACCCACATCCATCTCTTTGAGCCGCAGCGCTTCCCCTATCACCCCAAGGCCACCTACCAGCCCCCGGCCGAGCCCCTGGCGCCCTATGCCCCCTTCGCCGCCGGCGTCTTGAGCCACTCCATCATCGTCCATCCCGAACCCTACCAGGACGATCACCGCTATCTCGAATACTGCTTCCAGAACGAGCCGCGCAAAGGCTTCTTCAAAGGCACCTGCCTCTTTGACGCCTTCGACCCCCAAACACCCGCCCGCATGCAGGCCCTTGTCCGCAAATGGCCCGGCCGCATCGTCGCCCTTCGTGTCCACGCCACCGAACGCACCACCCGCTCGGAAGGCCCGCTCCGCGACCGCCCTCTCGACGATCCCCGCATGGCCGCCGCCTGGGCCGCCGCCCACAAGCTCGGCCTCGCCATCCAGATGCACATGATCCCCATGTGGGCCCCCGCCGTCGGCCGTCTCATCGACAAAACCCCCGGCGTCCAGGTCGTCATCGACCATCTCTGCCGCTTCGGCCAGGGCTCCGCCGCCGAATACGAAGAGGTCCTCAAGCTCGGCGCCCGCCCCGGCGTCTTCATGAAGTTCTCCGGCCTCTCCTATAGCTCCAAACAGCCCGCCCCCCACACCGACCTCCAGCCCCTCGCCCGCCGCATCCACCAGGCCTTCGGCTCCGCGAAAATCATCTGGGGCGGCCTCGGCATGAACGCCGCCGATTTCGCCAAACACTCCAGGTCCTTCGAAACCATCTGGTCATTCCTCCCCGAAGCGGACCGCCAGCGCATTCGCCACGCCAACGCCGCACGGCTCTATCGCCTCGACTGATCACCCGAAAATTTTTTGACCCATCCGCCTAACCGTTTTCCGCGTCACGCGTCATAGGAGATGGTGGTGATCAAGGAAACCATTACGGCGGCCGCGGTCCACTCGCCTACCCACATGGACGAAGCGTCTCTGATTCGCGCGGCGCAGCAGGGCGATCAGGACGCCTTTGCGTCGCTGGTTCATTCCTATGACCAGAATGTCCTCCGCATCGCTGTCAACCTCCTCCGCTCTCCCGACGAGGCTCGCGATGTCTACCAAGAGGCCTTCCTGCGGGTTTACCGGAACCTGCATAACTTCCGGTTCGATTGCAGCTTCTCCACCTGGCTATACCGCATCGTGACCAACATCTGTCTCGATCACCTCCGCAAGCGAAAAGTGCGTAAGGAGGAAAGCCCCGTCGTCGAAGCCGCCGGCGCTTCGTATAACGTTCTCGAAGCCGTCGAGGAACAACGCGCCGACAACCATCCCCAGCGCCGCCTCCTTTCCGGCGAACTCCGCTCCCGCATCCACAACGCCCTCTCCCAGCTCACTCCCCGTGAGCGCATGGTTTTCGAAATGCGCCACTTTGAGGGCCTCCGTCTCCGTGCCATCGGCGAGTCCCTCGGTACCACCGAGGAAGCCGCCAAGAACTGCCTCTTCCGCGCCACGCAGAAGATGCGTCTCGCTCTGGGGGATTATGTCTGAAAGCATGAGGTCCAACATGTCCTGTGAGGAAACGCGAGAGCTCCTCGCCCTCTACCCCTACGGCGAGCTGTCGTTCGACCAGGAGGAGGCCGTCGACGCCCACTGTCTCTCCTGCGCTCCCTGCGAACAAGAGCGCGCCGCCCTCACCCGCCTCCATCTCGCGCTAGACGACGCCGCCGAAGCCCCCTCGCTCGAACTCCTCTCCGCCTGCCGCCAGGATCTCCGCCATCAGGTCGCCGCTATCGCCCGCGCCAGCAGCGCCCAACCCTTCTGGCGCCGCTGGTTCCCCGGCTCCAGTCTCTGGGCCGCTGCCGCCCGTCCCGCCATGGCCGCCGGTCTCCTCTGCGCCGGCTTCCTCGGTGCCCGCCTCGTGCCCGTCACGCCGGCTCCCCCCGCCCCCGCCAACGCCAACGCCGTCCGCAACGTCCGCTTCATCGAACCCGCCGGCGATGGCCGCGTCCGCATCGTCTATGAGGAGGTGCGCCAGCGCGAACTCGATGGCCGCGTCGACGACAAGCAGGTCCGCGACATGCTCCTCGCCGCCACCCGCGACCCCGCCGACCCCGCCCTCCGCGTCGATTCCTTCGAATTCCTTAAGGACCGCGCCGGCCGTGACGAAGTCCGCACCGCCTTCATCCGCGCCCTCACCTCCGACCCCAACGAAGGCGTCCGCCTCCGCGCCCTCGACGCCCTCAAACCCCACGCTGCCCACGAAGACGTCCGCGGCGCCCTCGCCCGCGTCCTCCTCTCTGACCAGAGCGCCGCCGTCCGCACCCACGCCATCGATCTTCTCGTCAACACCCGGCGCGATGAGTCCGAACTCGCCGGCGTCCTCCAGGACCTCATGCGCCGCGAGCAGAACTCCTACATCCGCCAGCGCGGCCAGTCCGCCCTCCGCGCCATGAACGCCTCCCTCGAAACTTTCTGACTTACCCCCTTTTCTTCCACCCCGGACTGGAGTAAATTACCTGGAGCCTCACTCCACGGCATTTATGTCTGCTCCCGGACTCGGATTTACTCCCGCCGAATTACGACTCCTCCGGCACTTATCCACGCCGGAAAAGATACAGCGCTTCCTCGATGAAAAGGTGCTCTACGACCCCGGTGAGAACTGCCGCTCCCCCCGTGTCCTTCTCCGCGAACGCCGCGGGCACTGCGTCGAAGGCGCCATGCTCGCCGCCGTCGCCCTCCGCCTCCAGGACGAGCCGCCTCTCGTCCTCGACCTCAAGGCCACCCGCGACTACGACCATGTCATCGCCCTCTTCCGCCGCGACGGACTCTGGGGCGCCATCGGTAAGTCTAACTTCACGGGCCTTCGTTACCGCGAACCCGTCTATAAGTCGCTCCGCGAACTGGCCATGTCCTACTTCGAGCACTATTTCAATGCCCGCGGCGAACGCACCCTCCGCGGTTACTCCCGCCCCGTCAATCTCTCCCGCTTTGACTCCACCGGCTGGATGACCGCCGAAGACGAGCCCTGGCACATTCCCAACCACCTCGTCACCGTCGCCCACACTCCGCTCATCCCCCGTCACGTCGCCCGCCGCCTCACCCCGCTCGACCGCCACATGCGCGCCGCCAGCCAGTTCGGCGTGTCCCGGTCCCTCGCCGGTTAAACCCGCTCCGGCACCACGTACGGTTTCCGGTAGTCGCGCGTCAGCATCCGGTTCGCCTCCGCATCGCCGGCGAATCGCTGCGTCTTCGCGTCGAACTCCAGCTTCCGCCCCAGCCGGTAGCTGATGTTCGCCATGTGGCACAGCGCCGCCGCTCCCGCCCCGATCTCGATATCGGCATGCAATTCGTTCGCCTTCCGGCTCTTCACCGCCTCCAGGAAGTTCGCCATGTGCGGCGCCGTGTCCCACGCCCGCTTTTCCTTGTGGCCCACATCCGTCACCTTCTCCAGACTCTCGCCCTTGTACACCTGATACCCCATCAGGTCCACCACCATCACGCCCTCGCTCCCGAAGAAGATGTTCCCGATCGTGTTCCCCGAACGGAACGGTAGCCGGCCCTCCTCCGGCGTCAGCAGCCCCCGCACCTCGAACTCCATCCGTGCGTCTCCGTAGTCGAAAATTGCCGTCTGCGTGTTCGGCGTCTCCTGGTCGTCGTCGTAGATGAACTTCCCGCCGTGCGAGTAGACGCTCTTCGGCAGTTCCGTCTTCCCCAGGCCCCACCGCGCAATATCCATCTCGTGCACGCCCTGGTTCCCGATGTCCCCATTCCCCGTGTCCCAGAACCAGTGCCAGTTGTAGGCGAACCGGTTTTCGTTGAACGGCCGCAGCGGCGCCGGCCCCAGGAACTTCTCCCAGTCCACTCCCGCCGGCGGCGTCGGCAGGTCGGGCTTCCGGCCGATCGACTTCCGCCGCTTGTAGCACAGCCCCTTCGCCAGATAGACCTTCCCGATCACCCCCTGCCGCAGCAGGCCCATCGCCTCCATCTTGTGCCCGATCGACCGGCTCTGCGACCCGATCTGCACCATCCGCCCGTACTTCCGCGCCGCCGCCACCATCTGCCGCCCCTCGAAAATGTTGTGGCTCGCCGGCTTCTCGCAATACACGTCCTTGCCCGCCTGGCACGCCCAGATCGTGCTCAGCGCATGCCAGTGGTTCGGCGTCACAATGCTCACCGCATCCACGCTCTTATCGTCGAACACCTGCCGCATGTCCGCGTACTCTTTCGGCTTCCGGCCCGTCAGCTTCTCCACCAGCGCCACGCCCCGCTCCCGCGCCGCCTGGTTCACATCGCAGATTCCCGCAATGTTCGCCGCCGGCAGTTCCGCATAGAAGTTCACATGGTCCCGCCCCCGGCCCCCCAGCCCGATGACGGTCAGGTTCACCCGTTCGTTTGCTCCCAGTACGCGGGAGGCGGTTGCGGCCGAAGCGGCCCCGGCAATCAGTGTGCGTCGTGTCATTGTGCGTAGAGTCCCAGAACCCAGAGCGGGAAGTAGTGCCGGTACATGGTATACCGCATATAGAAGACGTTCGGAAACCCCGTTCCCGTTGCCAGCGGCTCCGGCCACGACCCGTCGCTGCCCTGCGTCTCGATCAGGTACCTCACCCCGCGCTCGGCGTACGGCGTGTCCTTCCGTCCCGCCGCGTGCAGTGTCAACAGTGCCCACGCCGTCTGCGACGGCGTCGACGACGCCCCCACAAACTCGTCGTTCATATAGCTCATGCAGCTCTCCCCCCACCCTCCATCCGGGTTCTGCACCGAGATCACCCAGTCCGAGGCCCGCCGGTACAGGTTCGGATCGTCATAGCCAGCCGCGCGCAGCCCCCGCAGGCTCAGGAACGTGCCGTACAGATAGTTCACCCCCCATCGCCCGTACCAGCTCCCGTTCTTCTCCTGCGTGTTCACCAGGTAATGCACCGCGTCGTGCACCGCCGGGTCGTCCGCCGCTATCCCCCGCCGCGATAGCGCTTCCAGCACCCGCCCCGTAATGTCCGGGCACGTCGGGTCCAGCATCGCGTTGTGGTCGGAGAAGGGGATTGCGTTCAGCACGCCCCAGTCGTTATCGGCGTCAAACGCCGCATATCCCCCGTCGCGCGACTGCATCCCCTTCAGCCACGCCACCGCCCGCGCCTCCACCGCCTTTTGTCGCTCCGCGTCGGTCGCCTTGGCATGCTCCAGGCACATCAGCACAATCGCCGTATCGTCAATGTCGGGGTAGTGTTCATTGTTGAACTCAAACGCCCAGCCCGAAGGATGCAGGTGCGGCCGCTTCACCGACCAGTCGCCGCGCCGCCGGATCTCCTTCGATAGCAGCCAGTCCGCGCTCTTCCGCAACGCGCCCGCGTCGGCACTCGCGCCGGACTCCGCCAGGCAGAATCCCGCGTACGCCGTATCCCACACCGGCGAAAAACAGGGTTGGAAATAAATCTCCTCTTCCGTCTCCGTGATCAACTTGTCGAAATGCGCCCGCGCTTCCACGAAGTCCGGATGGTCCTTCGCGTATCCCAGCGCCTCCAACGCCATGATCGTATACTGCATCGCCGGGTAGATGGCCCCCAGCCCGTCGCTGTTCCGGCAGTGGTCCAGCATCCATTTCTCTGCCTGCCGGATCGCCGAAATCCGCGAGTCCCGGTGCCCCCGCCGCTCCCATATCTTCAGCAGCTTGTCGACCTGATGGAAAATCGGCGACAGCAGCCGGTCCCGCTTCGGTAGCGTCAGCTTCGCATCCGGGTGAATCAACTCATCCACCGACACGCCCTCCGGCGCCGGCCTCACTCCCCCCACCGACTGCACAATCGATAGCGGCACCACAATCGCCCGCGTCCACGACGCCATCTCATACAGCGCCCCGCCCATGTACAGCGACCCGCCCGGCAGCAGCACCAGCTCCGGCGGGATCGTCGGGACATACTTTCGCGGATACAGCCCGAACAGGCTCAGGTTGATCTTCGTGTAGCTGTTACACGCCTGCAGTCCACCCAGCGCATGCACCCGCGCCCGCGCCCGCACCAGCGGCTCCGCCTCCGGCGCGTACCCGCACAGCCGCAGCGCCGTATACGCCTTCACCGTCGAGTTCACATCCGCCGGCCCGCCCGGATAGATCCACCAGCCCCCGTCCGCCATCTGCTGCGACAGGATCCGTCGGCACGCCTTCTCCAGCCGCCGCCGCGATGGGGGATTCCACTCCCCGTGTTCCGGCGGGTGCAGCCACAACTCCAGCAGCACATAGTCCGCCTCCAGCGAAACATCCGCCAGCAACTCCCCGCACCAGTAGCCCTCTGGCGCCTGCATCTCCACCAGCGCCGCCGCGCTCCGCCCGGCCGTCGCCCGCGCCGCCTGCCGGAGCACCTGCCGCTCCCCCAGTACTTCACTCACTACCGATCGGCCGCGAACCGGCCGGTTGATCGAAAAACCTAAACTCATCCTGTCTCGCGGACCCCGCTGCGCAGTCTGGGGCTCCTCCTTCTAGAATACAGCCCTTACTGTATGCGGAAAAATCCGAGTTAACGTTTCGCTCTGGATGGACGATATGTGAGCAGATGTGGAGATCCTTCGCAGCAATGCTGCTGCTTTCCGTTTTCGCGCCGGCCGAAGGGCCCGCCCCCCCGGCCGAAGGGCCCGCCCTCGTCGAGCCCTCCAAGCCCACCGTTAAGAAAATGTCCGCCATTGAGCGGCAATTGATGAGCGTGGAGCGCCAGCGCGCCACCATCCAGCAGAACTATCCTGCCCCCTTCGCAGGGATGGGCCAGAACATGGCCGCCGCTCCGCCCATCGCCCCGCCTGCCGATTGCCCGCCTGTCACCCCCGCCGAGGTCAAGCCCATCATTGCCCGCGAGGCTGCGAAACATAAGCTCGATTCCCGCCTCGTCCAGGCTGTCGTCGAAACCGAATCCGCCTACTCCCCCTGCGCCGTCTCCTCGGCCGGCGCCATGGGCCTCATGCAGTTGATGCCCGCCACCGCCGAGAGCCTCCAGGTTACGGATCCCTTCGATCCCAACCAGAACATTACCGCCGGCACCGCTTTCCTCAAGCAGATGCTTGAACGCTATGGCGGCGATGTCGCCAAGGCGCTCGCCGCCTACAACGCAGGGCCTGCCCGCGTCGACGCTGCCGGCGGCATCCCCGCCATCCCCGAAACCCAGGAGTACGTCCGTAAAATCATGGGCAAGATCACCGCCCCCGGTCCCGTGGAATAAAGGTGGAATAGAAGTCGAATAGAAAAGGGCCCCGGCGAAGTCTCCTCCGCCGGGGCCCCTTCTTGCCTTCTCAGCTACACAATCGCGCACGGGTTCGACAACTCGCCGATCCCGCTCGCCGTAATCGTCACCACGTCGCCGGCTGCCAGCGCCGACTCCTGCGTCACGATGATCCCCGTCCCCGTCAATAGCACCGATCCGCAGGGCACCGGGTTCGATTGCAGCAGGTACTCCACCAGCTTCTCGATCTTCCGTCCCAGCTTCCCGGTGGACGTCTTCCCGTCGAACGTCGTCGTCTCCCCGCGCTTGATCACGCAGGTCATGTCGATTGCGTACGGATCGGTGATCTCGTCGGCCGTCACCATCACCGGCCCCAGCGAACAGCACGCCGTATAGACCTTCGACTGCGGCAGGTACAGCGGGTTCTCCCGCTCGATGTCCCACGCCGAAACGTCGTTCGAGATTGTGTATCCCA
>CAZWDD010000225.1:0-3385 GCA_964632345.1 uncultured Solibacteraceae bacterium
CGATACCTTGCGCGAGGGGCAGGGCGCCGGACCAGTTGATGGTCACCGTCTGCCGGCGCATGTAGGCTTTCCAGGAATCGGAGCCGGATTCACGCCCGCCGCCGGTGTCCTTCTCGCCCCCGAACGCGCCGCCAATCTCGGCCCCGCTTGTGCCGATATTCACGTTGGCGATGCCGCAGTCAGATCCCGCGTGGCTCAGAAACTGCTCGGCCGCCCGCAGGCTGCCGGTGAAGACGGCGCTCGAAAGCCCCTGCGGTACCGCGTTGTGCTGCGCAATCGCCATCTCCAGCTCTTCATACTCCATCAGGTACAGCACCGGCGCGAAGGTCTCCTGCTTCACGACCGGCATTGCGGCATCTGCGGCCACCAGCGCCGGGCGAACATAACAGCCGCCGAGCAGCGGCTTGCCCTCATAGTCGAGTTCAACCCGTTCGCCGCCAAACAGCACTTCGCCGCCCTGCGTGCGCGCCTCCGACAGGCAGGCCTCCATCCGCCGGACAGCGTGCGTGTCGATCAGCGGCCCGCAGAGCGAGCGCGGGTCCAGCGGATGGCCGATGCGGATCTGCCCCCAGGCGCGCAACAGGTATTCGGTGAACTCCTCACGAATGGAACTGTGCAGAAACAGCCGCCGGAGCGTCGTGCAGCGCTGCCCCGCCGTTCCCACGGCGCCGAAGAGAATGGCGCGAACCGCTAGTTTCGGATCCGCATCCTCGGTGACAATGATGACGTTGTTGCCGCCCAGTTCGAGCAGCGTCCGGCCCAGCCGGGAGCCGACAACCTCGGCCGCGCGCCGGCCCATGGCGCACGATCCGGTTGCCGAAATCAGCGGGATTCGCCGGTCCTGCAGCATCCGCTCGCCAACCACGGACCCCGCGCCGTTGACCAGCGTGAACACGCCGCGAAATCCATGGCGGTCCAGAACGCGACCGGCAATCTGGTGCACGGCGACAGCGGTCAGCGGCGTCTTTTCCGATGGCTTCCAGACGACGCAATCGCCGCAAACTGCCGCCACCAGCGCGTTCCAGCTCCACACCGCCGCCGGGAAATTAAAGGCGGTAATGCAGCCGACAAGGCCCAGCGGGTGCCACTGTTCGTACATCCGGTGCCCCGGCCGTTCGCTGTGCATGCTGAGCCCGTAGAGTTGGCGCGAAAGGCCGACGGCGAAATCGGCGATGTCGATCATCTCCTGCACTTCGCCCCGGCCCTCGGCAAGGATCTTGCCCGATTCGAGCGATACCAGCATGGCCAGGTCGTCCTTGGCCGCACGCAGTTCGTTGCCGATCTCGCGGACTATCTCGCCCCGCCGCGGCGCTGGTAGGTCCCGCCATCGCGGCCAGACGCGCTGCGCGAAGTAGACCGCGTCGTCGTAGTCCTCTTCGGCCCCCATCCGCACCGTGGCCAGAAGTTGTCCATCGGCCGGACTGATCACCTCCACTTCGCCGCCCGAGGCGTCGGCCCATTCCGAGTGGCAGACGCCCGGTTGCTCCTCGGCAACACACAAGCGTTGCAGCAGGCGGCGGACTTCGGTGCGGTTGAGGGAGGAATCGAGGAGGCTCATGGGTCTGGTGTCCTGTCCGCGCGGCTACTGCGGACGGTTCTTGACGTGCTTGTCAAACCATTCCACCATTTCCGCCAGCGCATGTTCCACGGATTCGCGTGCGGCATAGCCGTGCGATTCATGCGGCAGCAGTACAAACCGCACCGTGCCGCCGTTGCCACGGATGGCCGTGTACATGCGTTCGGACTGGATGGGGAAGGTGCCGGTGTTGTTGTCCGCCGCGCCGTGGATCAACAGGATCGGTTCGTTGATCTTGTGTGCGCTCAGAAACGGCGACATGCGGAGATAGGTTTCCGGAGCCTCCCACAGCGTTCGCCGTTCGGACTGGAAGCCGAATGGCGTCAGCGTGCGGTTGTAGGCGCCGCTGCGGGCGATGCCGGCGGCAAACAGGTCGGAGTGCGCCAGCAGGTTGGCCGTCATGAAGCCGCCATAGCTGTGGCCCCCCACCCCCACGCGCCGCGGGTCGGTCACGCCCATCTCGACTGCCTTGTCGATGGCGGCCTTCGCGCCGGCCACGATCTGCTCCAGGTAGGAGTTATTGAATGACTCCAGGTCCCCGACCACCGGCAGCGCCGCGTCGTCTAGGATCGCGTACCCGGCCAGCAGAAAGAACAGGTGCGAAGCGCCGGCGGGAGTCGTAAAGCGGTTCGGCGAACCCGAGATCTGTCCGGCCGTTCCGGCGTCGGCATAATCTCGCGGGTAGGCCCAGACCACCGTTGGCAGCCGCGTGCCCTCCCGGTAGCCGGGCGGCAGGTAGAGCGTGAAGCTCAACGGAACGCCATCGGCCCGCTGGTAGCGAACCAGTTTCCGCGTCACACGGCGGAGTTCCGGGGCTGGGTCGGCGAAACGGGTCAATGCCGTTCGGCGGCCGTTGTCGAGCAGATAGTAGTTCGGCGGTTCGGTCGGCGACTCCCTGCGCGTCAGCAGCCGGGCGCCGGACTTGTCGAGTACCGCGATAACGGTCTCGTAGGCGTCCGGCGCCGAATGGAACAGGCGAGTCTTGGCGCCCGTGGCCAGGTCCATCCTGTCGAGAAACGGGCGGTCTCCTTCCGGGGAGGCGCCGAGGCCGCTCAGCAAAATGGCGCCATCGTCCACCCCGATCACCCGATAGCCGTCCGCGGTCGGGACCGTCACCGGCGAGCCGATGTCGCGGTAGCGGTCCTGTTGATTCCGGGAGAGGATCTCTCTTGATTCGCCTTCGGGCGAGACAAGAAACGTGCGCTGGCGGCGGGACCGGCGCTCGTAGTCGGAGACCCACAGGCGTCCGTCCGATGTCCACTGTCCTGTTCCCTGCAGGCGTTGCTGTAGCTTGGTGAACTCGCGCGGCGCGTCAAACGGAGCGGTGGCGATCATCAGCCTGTCGCGGTGCGGCACCGTCTCCTTGGGATTACCGCCGTCCATCGCCTCCCACCACAGCAACGTTGCCGGCTGGCCTGCCACCCAGTTCACCGACCGCGGGCCGGTGCGGACGCCATCGAGCGGGATGCGGTCCGCCAGCGGAAGCGCAGCGAGTTTCCGGACCAGCCCGCCGTCCGGCCTCCGGACTTCGATATCAACCGGGAATCGCGTCGCCGGAAGGACCCATGAGTAGGGGCGGTGCAGCCGCTGCGTCAGCAGGAAGTTGCCATCCGGTGAGGGCCGCGCCGCGGAGTAGATGCCCGGCCCGCCGGCCGGAACCGCGCGGCCGTTGAGATCTACCACTGCCGGTTGCGACCCGCAGTAGTAGTCGAAGAGCTTTTCGTCGTGTTCGCTTTTGAGCAGGTCCTGATAGGTCGGCGCCGGCGTCGCCTTGCCGAACGACACCTGTATCTCAGGGCCGGCTGGGAC
>CAZWDD010000225.1:3395-9115 GCA_964632345.1 uncultured Solibacteraceae bacterium
GGACCGAAGGCGGCACCGGGGCCGTTCCGCGATTGGCCGGTATCAGTAACACGAGCAACCGCCGGCTGTCAGGCATCCATTCGATCGGATCTGTGTAGGCGGCGTTCAGGCGGACCGAGGGCACGGAACGGAGCCCGGGGCGCGCCGTCTCCAGAAGGAACAGCTCAATCCGGTCGTCGAAGTAGACGGGGAAGGCGGCGCGGGTGCTGTCGGGGCTCCACTGCGGAGCGCCAAGGCGTCCCCCCGGCGGAAGCGCGAGCGCCGTGCGCCGCAGCGAAGCGAGGTCGATGAGTTCGGCGCGGCGGTAGTGCGTGGCCGGTCTTGGTCCGTTGTTTGCCGGATTGATGCGGAGGCCCGCCAGGCGCAACATCGGCGCGGCGAGTTCGGCAATCGGCGGGTACCGGTCCGGTTCGAGCAGTAGAAGGTGGGTGCGGGCCGGGTTAACCGACGCCAGTGGCGTGGCGGGAGTGGCCAGCACGTTGCGAATGGCTTCCGGCGGCTTCTTGTAGGCAGACTGGGCACTGGCAATAGCGGCGCAGGCGAGGAGAAGGATCGTCCGGTTCATGTAGTTCAGGATGCCACTGAATGGAACCCAGGTTCTAAGGCCCGACTTAGAAAGCGCTTCAGTGGGAAACAGCCAAGGATCGGACGGAAAGCCCGATTTGTGGAGAAGGGAACTGGCGGCATAATCGACACAAATGGAACAATTTGGACTTGCACTGATTCTCTTCGCGGCGTTCTGGGTAGGGTGCGGCGCGGGCTATATTGCCATGCGTCTGCGCGCTCAGGTGGCCTACGAGCGCGGCCGAAACGAGTCGGCGGCCGAGATTTCGGCACTTACCGAGCGTCTGGCGAGCCGTGATCAGCAGTATGAGGAGGTGCGGCAGCGCGGCGATACGGCGGCCGGCAATGTCACTCGGCTGGAGCAGGAACTGCGCGGCGAAACTGACCGGCGCACCGCGGCCGAAGGGAATCTGGCGCTACTGCCAAAGTACGAGAAGGAGTTGGAGGCGCGTGGGCGCAAGCTGGCCGAACAGCAGACCGAGTTGACCCGCTTGCACGGCATTGCCACTGAGCTGGCGACACGCCTGGAAGAAACCAAAAAGGCGGCCGAGGAGAAGGTGCGGACGATGACGGCGCTGCACGCGCAAAGCGGCGCTGCGCCGGACCCGGCGGCCTTCGGTCAGGCCATTGAGCCGTTGAAGAGCTCCCTTGAGCGCGTCGATACCCGGATTGCCGACCTGGAGAAGGAACGGGTGGCGGCTTTTGCCGGGCTGCAACAGCAGGTGGAAACGCTGCTGCGGACCCAGGCCAGCCTGCAGGCGGAAACGGCCCACCTGGCCACGGCTCTGCGGACGCCCTCCTCGCACGGACGCTGGGGCGAAGTGCAGCTCCGGCGCGTCGTCGAATTGGCTGGCATGCTGGCGCACTGTGACTTCGTCGAGCCCGCGGCGGGCGAAGAGGCCGGTGTGCGGCCGGACATGATCGTGCAACTGCCCAACCGCCGCCAGATCGTGGTGGACTCCAAGGTCTCTCTGGCTGCCTATCTGGAAGCCAATGACGCCGTGGATGAGAACGTGCGGCAGGACAAGCGCAAGCAGCACGCCGCCGTAGTCCGGGCACATGTCACGCAACTCAGCGAAAAGAGCTACTGGGATCAGTTCCCGCAGAGTCCCGAATTCGTCGTGGCCTTCCTCCCCGGTGAGGCCTTCTTCAGCGCGGCGCTCGAGCATGACCCGGCGCTGCTGGAGTTCGGTGTCGAGCGGCGCGTCATTCTGGCAACGCCCACAACCCTCATCGCCCTTCTGCGGGCCGTCGCCTGGGGCTGGAAGCAGGAAACGGTGTCGGCCAATGCGCGGGAGATCCGTGACCTCGGCAAGTCCCTTTATGACCGCCTCCGCACGCTGGCCGAGAACTTCAGCGAGGTCCAACGCGGCCTGACGCGGACGACCGCCGCCTTCAACCGCACCGTCGGCGCATTTGAAACCAATGTCATGCCGGCAGCCCGCCGAATGCGTGATCTGGGCGCCTCGACCGGTGACGAAATCGTCATGCCCCAGCCGGTTGAGACGACCCCGCGCTCGCTCCACCTGCTGGCCGAGGCAGCCGATCACACCGACGCCCAAGTCCCCGAGGCGCCCCCAATTTCGGCCTGATTTCGGCCGTTTGTCCCCGATTTGTCAAAGTTTTGTAAAGCCGCTTACCGGCTGATGTCTCCTTCCCCGCCTTCGCGCGTCTTAGGGTAGGAGGCAGTTATGAAACACACTCTCAAGAAGTTCACGATGTCGCTGCTGGTAGCAGGAGCGACGCTGCAGATGGCTCCGGCCGCCGTACCTTCCGCGCCGCCGGTGGCCGAGGAGCGGCTCAGCCGGGCAATCCGCAAGGAACTGGTGATGATGCCGTTTCTGTCGATCTTTGACAACCTGTCCTACCGCATCGACGGCGATACCGTTCATCTCTACGGCCAGGTGATCCGCCCGACGCTCAAGTCCCAGGCCGCCAACCTGGTCGGCCGCCTGGAGGGCGTCGCCACGGTGAACAACCAGATCGAAGTCCTGCCGTTATCCCCGTTCGACGACCGCATCCGCATCGCCGTCGCTCGCGCCGTTTACGGCCAGCCGGCTTTGAATCGATACGCGCTCGGCGCCAATCCCTCCATCCGCATCATCGTCAAGAACGGTGATGTCACCCTGGAAGGTGTGGTGAGTGACGAAGGCTCCCGCAACATCGCCTTCCTCCAGGCCAACGGCGTCTCGGGCGTCTTCTCGGTGACCAACAACCTGCGCGTTGTCCGGTGAAAACCCGTGGCAGCCAAACGCGAAGGGCCGCGGCCAGAACAACTGGCGCGGCCCTTTTTCTTCGTATTTGCAAGCCCTGCAAATCGACGGCACTTAAAGCCGACAAAAGTAGTCCAAGTGGACTAAAAACATCCTATTTTCAACAACCTGCCTTTCCCACTCTGCCATAAGTTAGAAGAGAATACTAGCTTCTTTTTTGGGGTTTTATAACCTTACACTGGTAGGCAAGAGAGGAGCTGGCACCATGCGGAGAGTGGGTGCAGTGGGTCTCGGCTTGACGGTCCTGTTGGGCTGGGCGGCGGAAAAACAGGGAGTGTTCCGCCAAACTGAAAAAGCGTTTTACGCTGATGAAAAAACGATCAATTTTGTACGGCCAGGGTTGGTGGTGAAGGTTGTTGGGGCGGCGATCGCGGCGGATGGAACGATAACGGCGGATGTCCAGGTGACCGATCCCCGTGGTTTGCCGCTGGACCGGTTGGGGATCACGACGCCGGGTCCGGTATCCTTGAGCCTGGTGGCAGCCGTCTTGCCTGCCGATAGCGAACGCTACACGTCATATACCACCCGAATACGGACGGCGGCGGGCACTGGGAAACAGGCCACGCAGGCGGCCGCTGATACGGGTGGAACGTTCACCGAGGCTGGACCCGGCCTATACCGCTACACCTTCCGCACCAAGGCGCCTGCGGGGCTCGATCGTTCCGCAACCCATTCGATCGGCGTCTACTCGAACCGCAACCTCTCTGAATTTGACCTCGGCACGAACTACGCCAGTCATGTGTACAACTTCGTGCCGGCCGGGGGCGCGGTCACCAAGACCCACGACATCATCCGTACGGAGAGCTGCAACGGCTGCCATCAGGACCTGAACTTCCACGGCGGCTCGCGGCGCGGCCTGGAGATGTGCGTACTCTGCCATACGCCGCAGACGACCGATCCGGTCACCGGCAACACCCTCGACATGGCCGTGATGACGCACAAGATTCACACCGGCGCCGATCTGCCCAGCGTCCAGGCCGGCGGGAAGTATCAGTTGAATGGGTTCGGCGGTCTGATCGACTACAGCCACATCCGCTTCTCGGGCAATGGCGGGACAGCCAACTGCACCGTCTGTCACAAACAGAGCGACGATCCGGCAAAGCAGCCCGCCCAAGGTTTGGCGCACCTGACGCGCCCGACTCGGGAAAACTGCGGCTCCTGCCACGACACAGTGAACTTTGCGAGCGGTGCCGGTCATCGCGGCGTGCCGCAGGCCAACGACAATAACTGCGCCCGGTGCCATGTGCCCCAGGGCGACAGCGAATACGACGCCTCGGTGGCAGGCGCGCACGTTCCGGCAAACTTTTCGAGCACGCTAGAAGGCGTTGTGATGCAGGTGGTGGGTGTTGACGATGGCGTTGCGGGAAAGCAGCCGGTGGTAACGTTCACCGTCAAGAACCGCGCCGGCAACGGCATCGCCTTGAACCAGATGGACCGCCTGACGATGTACATGACCGGACCGACGAGCGACTTCGGTGTCTATCGCAGCGTGGACGCCCGCACAGCTGCCGCCGTCGGCGATGGGACCTACCGGCTGACCTTCCCCAATGCCATTCCGGCCGAAGCTACCGGGAGCTACCGGATCTCGCTCGCCGGACGGAGGCGGGTGCAGTTGATGGAGGGCACCGAGAAACAGCGCCAGGCCGATGACATCGCCGTGAACGCGCAATTGGCGTTCGCGGTCGATGGTTCAACGGTGAAGGCGCGGCGGCAGATTGTCGATACGGCGAAATGCAACACCTGCCACGTAAAGCTCACCTTCCATGGCACCCAGAATACGGCCGAGCAGTGCGCCATGTGCCACACGGCCGACCTGGTGGACGGCACCACGAAGCAGAGCGCGCAGTTCACGGCGATGATCCACCGGATTCACCGCGGCTCTTCGCTCGGCGTTCCATACGCCCTGCGCGGCGCTTCCTGGGAAAAAGTTGTCTACCCGGGTGTCTTGTCGAACTGTAACGGTTGTCATATCAATAACTCGCAGCAGTTGCCACTGGCCGAGGGACTGCGCGAAGTTCAGGAGCCGGCCGGACCAATGACGCAGCGAAAAGCGGAAACCAATGCGTGTACCAGTTGCCATGCCTCCACGGCGGCGCTGGCCCACGCCCAAGTGAACACATCGGCGCTCGGGGAGAGCTGCGCCGTGTGTCATGGACCTGGATCTGAGTTCAGCGTGGACCGTGTACATGCTCAATAGAGCAGCGCGGACGCGTTGTCACCTCCTTCTTCTTCTGGTGGCTCTCCCCATGGCCCTCCTCAGCCAGGAGAAGAAGGAGGTTGATGACTACAAAGCGCCGGACTCCTGTGCCGGTTGCCACGACGAACTGGTAACGGCGTTCGCGAAGAACCGGCACGCCAACGTCAAGCAGTCCTGCGACGCCTGCCACGCCAACGCGAAAGCGCACTCGGAGAGCGCTGACCCGGCCGACGTCAAGAATCCCGCCAAGCTCACCGGCCTGGCGGCAGACAAAAGCTGCCTGAGCTGCCATCAGAATCAGTCGACCCACCTCGGCCGGATTCGCGGCGGCCATGCCCGCAGCGCCGTCAGTTGCACCACCTGTCACTCCGTCCACACCCACGCCAAAAAGCCGGATGACTGCGGACAGTGCCATGCCGGAACCGTCGCCGAGTTCCAGCGCCCCTACCGGCACAACATTCAGAACGGCGCGGTGAAATGCACCGATTGCCACAACCCGCATGGCCGGACCTTGACCAGCCACCTTTCGGCGACCAGCGCCAACGAACCGGGCTGCTTCAAGTGTCACGGCAATATGCGCGGGCCGTTTGTCTTCGAACATGCCGCCGTCCGGCAGGAAGGCTGTAAGGGTTGTCATGAGCCGCATGGCTCGGCAAACCCGCGTATGTTGAACCGCGCGCAGGTCC
>CAZWDD010000226.1:0-9091 GCA_964632345.1 uncultured Solibacteraceae bacterium
AGGGTAAGGGCGTCGACGGGGGACCGGTCCAGCAGCGCGAGTTCGCCCCGCAGCCGGAGCCCGGCAACGGAGCGGGCATCCCTGGCAAGCAGGTCGCCGGCCAGTTTCCGCACCTCGTCATAGAGGCGTTTCGGCCGCCGTGGGTCGGCGGAGTAGATCTGGAGGTTGAGGCGAGCGAGCTCGACCTTCGGTTCGGGGCGGTCCGGCGAGAGACGGACGGCGCTGGCGAACGACTCCAGTGCTTCGGAGAACTTCTCCTCATGGAGCAGCGACTTGCCCAACTGATAATGAGCGTCGCCAAAGTCGGTGCGCACCTGGATCGCCTTCCGGTAATTCAGGATTGCCTCGGCGTGATTTCCGGCCGCCGCCAGAGCGGAACCCTGCTGGAGGTAGTCTTCGGCCGATTTCGTGCATCCCGCCAGCCATACGATGCACATGCCAAGTAACGCGGAACGGCAGATTCCCCAGTACATGGTTACCCTTCTTGTCTCCGGGCTGATATTGATCCCCCTCAGTATATGCCCTTGTCAACGGCAGTAACAGGTAGACCAAAGTACCAGGCGGGCAGTGTGAGTACCGGGACCAGAACGTCTTTTTTGGTACTCGGATTCTCCCGAGGGGTGTGTAATAATCCGTTAGCGGTTATGGACAGGTAGCGTCCGAGCTCCACCTCAATCGTGATTACGAGAGGTTGCAATATGCTTATGAAGAGTTTTGCTTTTGCACTATTGTTAGTCGCTTCGCCGGCCGCCTTTGCGAATCTGACTTGCACAACCAACATCAACCCAACCGGGATGTATCAGCAGGCTGTGGGAGCCGGTAACCTTACGGGCTGCCTGCAGGCCCCGACTGGGTTAACTCCCGATCCCGCCCCGACTCCCTGGGGAACTGCTTACATTGCGTGGCAGATCACCCCGACGGCGACGGGCTATCAGTACAACTACACGTTCTTCGATCCGAGCACGGCGGACGCCGACCCCAGCCATATCATCGTGGGATTGAGCGCTAACTGCGGAAGCGACCCGAATTGCATCACCAATATTCAGGGCGTCAACATCGACGACACGGAGATCAAGACGCATAACGCTACCGGCAGCGGCCAGCCCAACCCGGGGATGCCCGGCAACTTGTACGGCATCAAACTGAATACGAAGAACGATCCCAATCCGTTCTCGTTCAGCTTCCACTCGAACCGGATTCCGGTTTGGCAGAACTTCTACGCCAAGAAGGGGAACGATATCTTCCTATACAACTCCGGTTTCGGAGTGACAGGGGTGGCGAGCTATTTCCTTGCGGCGCCGGATTCGGTGGTCGTCCCGGAACCGGGCTTCTACGGGGTCCTGGCGGCAGGACTGACCGGGCTGTACCTTGCGGTACAGCGGCGCCGGAAACAGGCCTAGCGTAGTCGAACCAGTTTTCCAATCGGAGGGGCCAATCCTTAGCCGGATTGGCCTCGATTTTTTTTGTGGGGCTGACGGCGCGGGGAGGAGTTCCGCTACCGGCCCGCGAGCAGGGCGCGAATCTCGGTTTGCTGTTCCGGCGACGGCCCCCTGGCGGAGGCGGCGGCGAGCTCCACCCTGGCGGCAGAGGCGTCGCGCGAGGCCAGCAGCGCCTGGGCGAGGTGGATGCGGAAGGAGACGTCGTCCGGACGGCGCGAGACGGCCGCGCGGAAGGACTGCGTGGCGTTGGGCAGTTCCTTGCGCTTGAGATAGACGAGGCCGAGGGCGTCGGCGAAGACGGGGTTGGCCGGATCGGCGGCGGCGGCGTCGCGCGCAAGCTGGAGCGCCTCCTGCAAGTCGCCGCCGGAATCGACGAGCGCCATGGCGAGATTGTTCCGGACAACGGGAGCGGCGGCGTTGCCCCGCAGCGCTTCGCGGTAGAGCGGGACGGCGCCCGACGGGTTGCCGGACTGCTGCAGGGCGAAGGCGAGCGCGGCGGCCACCTGCGGGTCCTCCGGGGCGAGTTTCCGCGCTTCCGTGAAGGCAGTGACTGCGGCGGGCCAGGCGCCGGACTGCTGATGGGCCACGCCGATGGCCATGGCCACCTGCGGGGAGGGCGGCGTATTGGCGCGCAGCCACTCGAAATGCTCCAGCGCCAGGGGGAACCGGTTCATGCGGGCGGCCGTGGTGGCCATCAGCATCCGGACAGGCACGGAGCCCGGCTGCAGGCGCAGCTCCTGCTGCAGCGCGTCCAGGCCGCGTTCCGGCTGGCCGGAGGCGAAGCCGAGTTCGACCAACCCGCGCAGGAAGCGCACGTCGGGCTGCCCGGGCCGGTAGTGCTGGCGGTAGAGCGTGTCCGCCTCCCGGAAGCGCCGCTCCTGCACATGGAGCAGGGCTAACTGCAGGTGCGCCTCGGGCAGGCCGGGATACTGGCGGAGGGTGGAATTGATCTCCTGGCGTGCCTCGCTGGTCTTGCCGAGCATGGCAAGGGCGGCGGAGGAGATCAGGCGGATGCCGGGCTGATCCGGCGCCAGGGTGAGGGCGCGGCCGCTATAGTTGGCCGCGTCCTGCGGGCGCCCCTGGGCGAGGCTGAGCGCGGCCAGCTCTTCGAGCGCGGGGAGATAGTTGGCGTCGGTCTCCAGTGCCTTGATGAGATGGCGGCGGGCATCGTCATCGCGGCCACGGAGGCGTAGCGCCCGGGCGAGGTCGTAGCGGTAGGAGGCGGCCTTGGGATCGGCCTCGATGAGCCGGGTGAACTCGGCAATGGCGCTATCGATATCGGCCGGCTGACCGGAGGCGGCGCGGAGGGCGGCGCGGGAGGCGGCCACTTCGTGATCGTCCGGGGCGGCGCGGTGGAGAGACTCCAGCAGCGCGGCGGCCTCTTTGTGTTCGCCTGTCTGAAGCAGTACGGAGACGAGACGCTTCTGGTAGACGGCGCCGGAGCCCTGCCGGTAGAGGGCAATGGCGCGGGCGGGATTGCCGGTCTGGCGGTAGAAGTCGGCGGCGGTCAGCAGTCCGTCGGGAAACGGGGAGTTGGGAGCGGTGAGCCGGGCCAGCGTCTGCTCCACGCGATCGGACTGGCGAAGGCTGTGGTAGTGCCGGGCGAGTTGCAGCAGCGCGAGAGGGTCCGCGGGATTGGCGGCAACGCGCCGGGTAAGCAGTTGCTCGGCCTCGGCCGGCTGCCTGCTCCGGCGATAGTGCATGTAGAGGACGTCGTAGAGCGCGCCCTGGGCGGGCTGGGCCGCCAGCGCCTTTTCAGCAGCGGCGATGGCCCCGGCGGGGTTCCCGCCTTCGAGCAGGCTTTGGACCAGCAGCGTGGCCACTTCCGTATCGGCCGGGCGGGCGTCGAGCGCGGCCTGGAAGTGCCGGGCGGCGTCGGCGGGACGCGCGTCGAGCATGGCAAGGTGGCCGCGCAGGCGGTTGCCGTGAAACGCCTGGCCTTCGGCGGCGGCGAAACCGCCGGCCAGTTTTTCGAGCTTGTCGTACAGCGGCTTGGGGGGAGCGGGCAGATGCGTCAGGCCGTCAAGATAGATGCCGGCCAGCGCCACGCGCGCCGCTTCCAGGCCGGGCTCGACGTCAACGGCCTTTTCGAGCGCCGTTACCGCTTCGGGCAGCTTTGCCTCCTGGCGGAGCGAGAGGCCGTAGCGGTAGTAGGCTTCGCCGTAGTTCGGATCGGCCTTGATGGCGTTGCGGTAGTTGATGGCGGCTTCCCCATACTCCCCTTTTGCAAGCGCCTGATTGCCGCGCTGCACATACTGTTCCTTGGAGGGCCGGAAGGCTGAACAGCCGGCGCCCAGAATGGCGGCGGCCAGGGAGAGTGCGGTGAGAAACCGGGAGAAAATCGGCATGGAACGCAACTACAGAATAAGAGAAAGGCGGCACCGGAGTGCCGCCTTTTCGCGAATCTAAGGTAAAACGCACCTTAGACTTGAGCGTTTTGCCTTGCCCGGCGGCGGGAGGCCGCGGCGTAAAGGGCGCTGAGGCCGATGGCCAGGGCGCCGTAGAAGCCCGGTTCGGGAACTTCGGAGAGGAACGTCTGGACGGTGTTGCCGCCGTTCTGGACGTAGGCGCTGCCGGCCCAGGCGCTGACGACGACCCACTTGGACCAGAGGGCGCTGTTGTTCCAATTGGTGTTCACATAGGACGCCGCGCGATTGAACCAGGTGGCGATGTTGCCGGAGGGAACGGCGCGGTCGTCACTATCGGTATTGGTATCCATGGCCGCCCAGATGGCGCCGATAATAGCCTGATTCCGGGTGGAGTTAACGGGAGCGTATTTGCCAACGCCGACATCGGAGCCGGTGAGTTCCGTCGTGGCACCGGTGGCCGAGGAAGCGCTGTACTGATCGAGCAGGTAGGCAGCCATGCGATAGCGGAACAGCGCCTCGGCGCCGGGGGCGCTGGGCGGGGTGAAGCCGGTGGCGTGCCGGAAGTTGGGGGTGGCGGGATTGGTGTCGGGAGCGAGCACGTCTTCATAGCGGACGTCGCGGCTGCCGCCGGCCCAGTTGTTGCCCGCACCGCTTTCGCCGTTGATTTCGGAGAAGGAGAGCGAGTTGGCGCGGTAGGGGGTGTTCCAGTTGAAGTAGAGCTGGGCGTCGACGCACCAGAGGTTGACGAGCGGGTTGTTGGCGTTGACCGGGTTTGTGCCCAGGCGGCCATCGAACCGGCCGCCATTATTGACAACGTTAGCGGTGTTGGACGGGCCCATGGTGAGGTACAGCTCATGGCCGGTGGGAGCAATGGTGGGGCCGGCCAACAGGAGGGCCGGGCAAAGGAAGAGGCACAGGGATAGAGAACGGCTCATAGGAGATTACTCGACTGCAGGCGTCTACGGTCTGCCTGCAGGCCTTTCTGATTGCAATGCGGTGACTAGGTGAGAATACCGTCATCCAGCCTGTCGTACAACGTTAACTATGTACCAGTACGTACTGTAAGTAATGCCAAACCGAGGATGCAGAATGGTTCCATGGCGGGCTTTCGTGCATAAAATGGAGGGACCATGCGGCGGATTTTCTTGGTAGTGAGCAGCTGGATGGCGCTTAGCGGGCAACCCGCGCCGGTGGAGGCAAACCTGCAGGCGTGCGTGCGGGGACTGCCGGGGTGTGACCTGTCGCGGCTATCGGCGCCGGAGCTGGCGCAGGTTTCGGCGGCGGCAAAGAAGCGGAACTGGGAGAAGTGCCAGTTCGGGTCGGCCGGGTGCGATCCACAGCAGCTGAGCAAGGAAGAGCAGGGGATACTGGAGCGGCAGTATAAGACCGGGAACCTGCGGAAGTGCATGGAGGGAAACAGCACCTGCTACCCGTTGCTGCTGACGAAGGCGGAGATGGAGGCGGTGCGGCGGGAGGCGGACCGGCGGAACCTGGACTCGTGCCTGGCCGGAGGAGCGCGGTGCGATCCGCTGCGGCTGAGCGCGGCGGAGATGGAGCGCGCGCGGACGGCCGCGCGGCAGCGGAACCGGGATGCGTGTTTTCAGGGAATGGCGGCTTGCAATCCGCTGGAACTCTCGCCGGCGGAGGCCGAGCGGGTGGAGGCCGAGGCGAAGCGGAAGAACTATGAGTTCTGCCTGGCCGGACGGACGAGTTGCCAGATGCAGAGCCTGGATGCCAACCAGACGGCGGCGGTGGTGGCCGAGATGCGGAAGCGGAACTATCAGCGGTGCCTGAACGGGGCGTCGACGTGCGATCCGCTGCTGCTGACGGCGCCCGAATCGGCAGAGGCGGCCGAGGCGTACCGGCAGCGGGAGCGGATGAAAGTCCGGCGGAAATGAGGCGGGCGATGGCGGGGGCGCTGCTGGCGGCGGCGCTGCTGGCCGTCGTCGCTTGGGCGCTGTTCCCGGTGGCCTACCGGGCGGCGGGGAAGTGGCTGGTGGCTGAGGATGAGCCGCAGCGGGCGGTGGCCATCGCGGTGCTGGGCGGGAAGATGCCGTTCCGCGCAATGGAGGCGGCTGAGTTGTATCGGGCCGGCTACGCAAAGGAGATCTGGCTGCCGGGGCCGGATGGGGCTGCCGAGCACGATCCCATTAAGAGGATGGGCCTGCACCCGGCGGACCCGGAGCTGTATTTGAAGATTTGGGAGCCGCTGGGAGTGCCGCGGGCGGCGCTGCGGGTGCTGCATCCGGACGTGGTGAAGAACACGCGGGAGGAGATTGCGCTGATTACGCAGGCGCTGCGGGCGGCCGGCGGCGGGCGGGTGATGATCGTTACCTCGCCGGCCCACACCAGGCGGGTGCGGACGCTGTGGCGGGTGGGAGGCGGCTGGTGGGCGGGGGAGGCCGTGGTGCGCTACACGCGGCACGAACCGCGGGTGCTGCGGCTGGAACGGTGGTGGGAGTTTGGCGAGGAGCGGGGGATTGTGCGGCGCGAATGGGGCGGGCTGGCCGATGCGTGGCTGGGGTTCCCGATGATACTAGCCGGGCGGTAAAGGGGTATAGTACTTTTTTACTCGATTCGCCCGCACGGATTCGCAGTATGCTGGGAAGAATACTTTCAGAGAATAGAGTTATGTCCATGCAGCGTACGTCCTTGCAGCAGTTGTCCGGATTTGCCGCGGTTGCCCTGGTTCTGGTTTTGAGCACGGGCTGCCAGAAGAGCGCCCAGGATCACCTGAAGGTGGCCGATGCGTTTTTGAAGGAGAAGAAGTACGTCGATGCGTCGCTGAACTACCGGCGGGCGATTCAGGCCGATGGCAAGATGGGCGAGGCGTATTTCGGGCTGGGGTCGTCGGAACTGGAGCAGAACAACGCGCAGGCGGCGTTTGAAGCGATGCGCCAGGCGTCGCAACTGCTGCCGGACCGGATGGACGTGCAGGCGAAGTTCGCCGATCTGCTGCTGGCCGTGTATCAGGCGGACCCGCAGAACAAGGCGCTCTATGACCTGCTGCGGCGGCAGGTGGACGTGATGACGGTGAAGGACCGGAATCATTTTGACGTGGTGCGGATGAACGGGAACCTGGCGCTGCTGGACCGGAAGGCCGAGGACGCGATCGGGTACTTCAAGCGGGCGAACGAAATGAAGCCGATGCAGGAGTACGTGGTGCTGGGCTACGTACAGGCGCTGTTTGACAACAATCAGCCGGACGAGGCCGAGAAGCTGGGCCGGCAGTTGATGGCAGGCAAGAAGGATTTTGCGCCGATCTACGACCTTCTGTATCGCCTGGCGGTGGCCGGCAAGCGCGAGGCGCAGGCCGAGGAGATTCTGAAGGAGAAGGCGCGGAACAACCCTGGGACGGCGGACGCAGCCCTGCAACTGGCGGCGCATTATGCCCGCAACGGGAACCAGGAAGCGATGAAGGCGTCGCTGCAGAGCGTTCTGGATGCGCAGCCGGCGCTGCCGAAGGCGCATGAGGCGGTGGGCGATTTTTATCTGCAGATGCGGAATCCGGACGGGGCGCTGGCGGCCTATGAGGCCGGGGCGCAGAAGTTCCCGGACCAGGCCGCCGGACTGCGCGTGCGAACGGCCCGCGTGAAGATGGCGCAGAACAAGATGGACGAGGCGCTGACGATTCTGGAAGGCGTGCTGGCAAAGAGTCCGGGAGACGAAGCAGCGTCGGTGCAGAAGGCCAATATACTTCTGACCCGTGGCGGGAAGGCGGACGTGGAGCAGGCGGCGGGGCTGTATCAGAGCGTGCTGCAGAAGTCGCCGAAGAATGTGGAGGCGCGGGCGAACCTGGGCCGGACGCAGATCGCCCGTGGCGACCTGGAGGGCGCGCGGAAGACGCTGCAGGACGCGTTGAAGGAGGCGCCGTCCGCGGACCTGCCGCGGACGCTGCTGGCGACCGTGAATCTGCTGGACCGCAAACCGCAGGAGGCGATCAACGCCGTCGAGGACATCCTGGCCCGGAATCCGAAGGACCGCCAGGCGCGCTATCTGAAGTTCGCGGCATTGATGGACGCCAAGCGGTACGACGAGGCGCGCCCGTTGCTCGAAGACCTGATTGCGGACTTCCCGAATGCCCGCGACCTGCGCGTGCAGCAGGGCCTGCTGGCCGTGACGATGGGCCGCGCCAAGGAAGCCGAGACAATATTTACACGTTTGAACCGCGAACAGGGCGACCTGAAAGCGGTGGCCGGACTGGCCGAGGCGTTCGTCGGCCAGCGGCAGTTCGAGCGGGCGATGAGCGTTCTGGGGGAGGAGTCGCGGAAGAATCCCCAGGCGCAGGACCTGCGGCTGATGATGGCCAAGATCGCCGTTCGCAGCGGAAACTACGACCAGGGCATTCAGGAGTTCCAGAAACTGGTGGCGGCAAATCCGGGCAACGGCGTGCTGCTGGCCGAGCTGGCCAACGCCTATCGCGAGAAGGGAGACCTGCCGCAGGCGATTGAAAAACTACAGGAAGCCGCCCGGTTAAGCCCTAAGAATCTGATGGCCCACCTGGCGCTCGGCATGGCGCATTATTCGGCCGGAAACAACGCGGCGGCCATTCAGGCCTACCGCAACGCGCTGGCGCTTGATGCGGCGAACCCTGTTGTTATGAATAACCTGGCGTATAGCCTTGCGGAGAGCGGCAAACCGGCGGAGTTGGATGAGGCATTAGTAATTGCGCAAAAAGCAGTGCGATTAAGTCCGAATCAGTTGGATTATAAAGATACTTTGGGATGGGTGTATCTGCGGAAGAAGAATTTCGATAATGCGCTGCAACTCTTCCAGTCGCTGTGCCGGGAAAAGCCGGACAACGCGAGCTATCAGAATCATCTGGGGCAGGTGCTCGCGGCGCGGAACGATGCGGCAGGCGCACGGCGGGCGTTTGAAGCAGCGCTGCGGAGTAATCCGTCAAAACCCGAGGAATCCGAGATTCGAAAGCAGCTCGCAGCACTTGACGGGCGGCAGTGAATTAGGGTAGAAATGTACTGGTACTAGGGTGACCGGGCCAGTACTATAATGTGGTTGACTGGCTCGGTATACGTTTGTACACTTAGACATTCTGGTATCGCTTAAAAGACGTCCCTAACAAGGGGCAGCGGTGACTCAGAGTCACTCTATCGGGCTGTGTCCGCTCGAAGATGGCATTTCAACACTAGATCAGGAGGAAAATTGAATGAGGTCTTTTATTAAGAGCTTCAGCTTGACGGCGGCTCTCGCCCTCGCCTCGGTTTCCGCATTTGCGGTTCCGACGTTGGTGATTACGGATGGTGTGAACACGACGACCATCCTTGA
>CAZWDD010000227.1:0-9087 GCA_964632345.1 uncultured Solibacteraceae bacterium
ATACAGCTTCTGGTCTTCCTTCTTGCCGGTCAATTTGACCTTATCGGCGTTGATGATAATGACGTGGTCGCCCATATCCAGATATGGGGTGTACGTCGTCTTGTGCTTGCCCATCAAAAGGCGGGCAGCTTCCGTTGCGACGCGGCCAACGACAAGTTCACCGGCGTCAATCACAAACCAATTTCTCTGGACGTTTTTGCCAGAGGGAACTACAGTGCTCATGGACAGACGATCTCCCTGCAATCGTTACAAGACTTCCATGTTAGCAGATCTTTCCGCACCGGTCAAAGCGGCTTTCGCCTCCGTATCGCCCTACCCCCTGGGGCACTCTTTGCCTAGGGTTATTCCTTAAGAACTATGACTAAAGTTCGGCTATCCGCTCGCCGATGGGGAGAGATAGGAGTCAGAAATGTCTGTCCGGAAAATCCTAATCGCGATGTACCTGTTTTGTTACGGGTTCGCGCTCAGTAAGGATCTTCCCGAGATTCGGCTCGCGACGGCGAGCGGCAGCAGCATCACGACGTTTGCCGGTACGGGAGCCGCCGGGTTTGGCGGAGACGGCGGAGAAGCCTACCTGGCCCGGCTCGACGACCCGCAGGGGATTACGATCGGCCCGGATGGGTCGGTCTTCGTCGCCGACTTCCGGAACTGCCGCATCCGCCGGATCACCCCACAAGGGATGATGACTACGGCGGCCGGCATCGGCACGCCCGGCTACGGCGGTGACGGCGGTCCGGCCGGGCTCGCATCCTTGAGCTATCCGACGGATGTTGAAGCCGACGCCGCGGGAAACCTCTACATTGCCGATACCGGCAATCATGTGATCCGGAAGATCACCACCAGCGGAGCCATTACCACGGTGGCTGGTAACGGCGCGGCCGGCTTTACCGGGGACGGTGGCCTGGCGGTGGCGGCCAGTCTTTACAATCCGACGGCCGTTGCCGTCGACAGTGCCGGGAACCTCTATATTGCCGACACCTACAACAGCCGGATTCGCAGGGTGACGCCGGCCGGGATCATTTCGACCGTGGTCGGCAATGGCGCCTTCGGGTTTTCGGGCGACGGCGGTCCGGCAACCGAGGCCGCCCTGAACGAACCGACCGGTATCGTGCGGGATCCAAATGGAAATCTCTACATTGCCGACCGTTCGAACCATCGCATCCGCCGCGTCAGTCCGTCGGGGACGATCAGCACCTATGCCGGTGTGGCCGATGGCGGCGACGGCGGCGATGGTGGGCCGGCGACGGCTGCCGGGCTGTATGCGCCCTCCGATATCGCCCTCGATACGGCGGGGAATCTCTATATCGCCGATCAGTCGAACCACAGGATTCGAAAGGTACTGACGACCGGTACGATCCTCAATTGGGCCGGGGCTGGGACGCCCGGGTACTCGGGCGACGGCGGACTGCCGGAAAGGGCGCAGTTGCGGGCACCGGTCTCGGTGGCGGTCGACGCGGAAGGCACCGTCTACGCCGTCGATGCGGGCAACCACGCCGTTCGCAGGATCGTTGGCGAACCGGCCGGAGTGGTCAGTGCGACGGACGGAGGGCCCGTCTACACGTCCGGCCTTAGCCAGTTTATTTCGGTGACTGTCTCCCACTCCCGCGGCTACCAGCAGTTGGGCATCGTTAATGTGTTAATCAACGATAGCCTGAACGGATTCGAGGCGTGCTACATTGCCTACTCGCAACCGACACGCACGCTGTACCTGGTGAAGGATGGGGGACCAGGTTCCGGACTGACCGCCGGCATTGTTCCCGGCGGGACGGGGTCGGTGGAAAACAGCCAGTGCTCCATCTTCGCCAGCGGATCCTCCGCCACCGGTTCCGGGACGACTCTGACACTGCGTCTCAACATTTCCTTCAAAAGCCGATTCGGCGGCAACCGTGTCGTCTACGCGGCGGCGCGCAGTATCGACGAAGTGAACTCGGGATGGCGTACGGTCGGTGTGGCCGCGGTGCCGCAGTCGGTGGTTTCTTATCCGCGCGTGGCGGCGATGCTGCCGGCTGCCGTTAGCGGGGAGGCGGCGACGGTTTCGGTGGACTTCCGCCATGCCACGAATGCGACGCGCATCCAGACCGTCTGGATGCTGGTCAACTCTTCCGTCGATGGGCGAAACGCCTGTTATGTCGCCTACTACGCGCCAGGGAACGTGCTCTATCTGATTCCCGACAATGGCGACGGGAGCAGGGCGATCGGCCAGCAACTGCTGCCGAACATGGTGGCCGAGAACAGCCAATGTCAGATTCTGGGCGCCGGATCCCGTGCGACCATCTCTGGGAACTCGCTCACACTAAGCCTCAATGTGCGGATGAAGCAGGCGTTCCGCGGGCCGCGAGCGGTCTGGTCCGCCGTGCAGGACTCGATTGGCCAGGTGACCAGCCCCTGGACGGCGGTTGGCGCCTGGTTTGTTCCCTAGCGACCGGTCCGCCATTCAATGACGTTCCTGCAAGGCTTCTACGCGGAGGGCCGGTGGTATAGTGAGGGCAGCCTCATTCAGGAATCTTTATGAAACTGCTCCGTCGCCATGTTTTCGTTGGCTCTCTCTTCGCGGGCGCTGTTCCCGCTGCCGGTTTCGGGTCCACGCCTTCGCTAAAGGCATTGGGATATAAATCCCCGTCCGAAAAGCTCAATATTGCCGCCATTGGGTCGGGCGGGAAGGGGTATTCCGACGTCAACGGCTGCGCTGGCGAGAACATCGTCGCGCTTACCGATCCGGATGACAAACGCGCCGAACGCACCTTCAAGCTCTTCCCCAACGTCCCGAAGTATAAGGACTTCCGCGTGATGCTCGACAAGCATCCCGAAATTGACGCCGTCCTCGTCTCCTGTCCCGATCATATGCACGCCACGGCGGCCATGTGGGCCATGAACCGGGGCAAACATGTCTATTGCCAGAAGCCGCTCACCCGCACTGTGTGGGAGGCGGATCAACTGGCTGCTGCCGCGGCGAAGTATGGCGTCGCGACGCAGATGGGCAACCAGGGCTACTCAAACCCGGGGGCCCGAGAATGTGCCGAGATCATCTGGAGCGGGGAGATCGGCAACGTCACCGAGGTCCATGCCTGGACCGACCGGCCCGGGCGCTACTGGCCGCAGAGCCCCGCGGTCGACCCCAAACCGGAACCGGCGCCCGCGCACCTGGACTGGCAGGCGTGGTTGGGTGCCTCGCCCGACCGTCCCTATAGTCCAGCCATCGCGCCACACCACTGGCGCGCCTTCCCTGAGTATGGCTGCGGCGCCATCGGGGACATGGCCTGTCACATTCTCGGCACGCCGAACATGGCCATGCGGCTCTCCCTAACGGGGCCGGTCAGCGTGGAGTGTGTGAAGAAGGAGGGAGTTGGCCAGCATACCTTCCCGCACAAGACCGTGATCCGCTTCGACTTTCCCGCCCGCGGCCCGATGCCGCCGCTCAAGCTGTTCTGGTACGACAGCGTGAAGGAGGTGCCGTCGTTCGACGGCGTGCCCGGCGGCGAACTGCTCGGGGACAAAGACAACAACGGCAGCCTGTTCATCGGGGAAAAGGGCATGGTCACCACCGGTTGCTATGGTGAGCGGACGCGGTTGGTGCCCGCCGAGAAGATGAAGGACTACAAGCTTCCGCCACAGTTGCTGACCCGCTCGCCAGGCCACTATCGGGATTGGATCCGCGCCTGCAAGGGCGGGGAAGCGGCCTGTTCGAATTTCTCCGTTGCAGGCCCGTTCGTCAGCTGGATGCTGCTCGGCGTGATTGCCATGCGGTTCGAAGGCAAACTCGACTGGGATCAGCGTTCTGGCCGGTTCACGAACAACAAGGAGGCGAACGCCTACCTGAAACCGGCCTTCCGCAAGGGCTGGAAGTTCGCCGGCTGATTTGATGGCCGATCGGTTGGGGCGTTCCTAGACGCCCCAACAGTAGTCTTCCACCGCTTTTTCGATCGAATCGTCCTGATCGGCAAGCCGCATCAACTCGAGCCGTATGGCATCTACCAGCGCCTTCCAGCTCGCTTCGATCACGTTGTCCGACACACCCACCGTCGCCCAGGACCGTTTGTGGTCGCTCCACTCGATCAGCACCCGCACCTTGGCGGCTGTGCCTTTGCGGGAGTCGATAACGCGGACCTTATAGTCGGTCAGCTTCACCTTCCGGATAGCCGGATACAACCCGACAAGGCATTCCCGCAGGCAGAGGTCGAGCGCGTTCACCGGTCCATTCCCGGCCGCCGTTTCCGTGTGGAGTCCATCGGAGGCCTGCAGCGATACGGTCGCCACTGTCAGCGACCCGCCACTGCGGCCCATCTTCGTCGTGACGTCAAAGCTGACGATCTGGAAAAACTCCTTGCCCGGGTTCAATGCCTGGCGGACCATCAGCTCAAAAGTGCCTTCCGCCGCCTCCAGTTCGTAGCCTTCAAACTCCATCTGCTTGATTTTGGCCAGCAGCGCCTTCCGGGCATCCTCATTCAACTTCTCTTCAAGGCCATGTTCCTTGAGCTTGTAGAAGATGTTGCTGCGGCCCGACAGGTCGCTCACCAGCACCCGTTGCCGGTTGCCGACGCTGTCCGGACGGACGTGCTCATAGGTGGCCGAATCCTTCAGAACCGCGCTGACGTGAATGCCGCCCTTGTGCGCGAACGCACTCTGGCCGACATACGGCTGACCGTTCGGAATCTGCTGGTTCGCCAGTTCGGCGATGAACCGCGCCACCGGCGTCAATCCCTGCAACTTCTCACGGCCGATCGTCGTGTGGCCGAGTTTCAACTCCAGATTGGCGATCACCGAGGCCAGGTTGGCATTTCCGCACCGTTCCCCATAGCCGTTCATGCAGCCCTGTACGTGCGTTGCCCCTTCCTCGACCGCTACCAGCGCATTGGCCACCGCCACATCGGAGTCGTTATGCGGGTGAATGCCGATCACACCGCTGAACCGCTTCCGGACCGCTGCCACGGCCTCCCGCAGCTTGGAGGTGATCATCCCGCCATTGGTGTCGCAGAGGCACAGCACATCGGCGCCGGCGTCGTGGGCCGCCTGCAGCGTCTTCATCGCATATTCCGGGTTCGCCGCGTATCCATCGAAGAAGTGTTCCGCGTCGTAGATCACCTCGCGGCCATGCTTCTTCAGGTACCCCACCGTGTTGGCTATGATCTTCAGATTCTCTTCCAGCGTGATCCCGAGCGCCCGCGTCACGTGGAAATCCCAGCTCTTGCCGAAGATGCTGATGACCGGCGTTTCCGCCTCCAGCAACTCCCGCACGTTCGTGTCATTTTCGACAGTGTTCTTGGCGAAGTGCGTCGAGCCGAAGGCGGTTAGCTTGGCATGTTTCAAACGCAGATCGTCCTTGGCTCGCGCGAAGAACTCGCGGTCCTTCGGGTTGGAGCCGGGCCAGCCCCCTTCAATGTAGTCAATCCCCAACTCATCCAACTTCTGGCTGATGATCAGCTTGTCCTCGACCGAAAACGAAACGGCTTCGCCCTGCGTGCCGTCGCGGAGAGTCGTATCGAAGGTATAGATGCGCATGGTGATTGGCTCCTTGATTCTGAGGTACTGGCCCGGTCTCGATCAGGCTTCGGGGATGCCCGCTTCCTTCTTCTTCTTGAGGAACGGCATCATGGCCCGGAGTTCCTTGCCCACCGTTTCGATCTGGTGAGTCTGGTTGGCCTCGCGCATCGCCAGGAAGTTCTTCCGGCCGGTGCGATTCTCGTTCATCCAGGTCTCGGCGAACTTGCCGTCCTGGATCTCCTTCAGCACCTGTTTCATTGCCGCTTTGGTTTCGGCCGTCACCATGCGCGGGCCGGTGACGTAATCGCCGTACTCAGCGGTGTCGGAGACCGAGTAGCGCATGTAGCTGAGGCCACCCTCATAGATCAGGTCGACGATGAGCTTCAACTCATGCAGGCATTCAAAGTACGCCATTTCCGGCGCATAACCGGCTTCGACCAGCGTTTCAAACCCGGCCTTGATCAGTTCCGCCGTACCGCCGCACAGCACGGTCTGTTCGCCGAACAGGTCCGTCTCCGCCTCTTCCTTGAATGAGGTTTCGATGACGCCTGCGCGCAGGCAGCCGATGCCCAGCGCATAGGCGAGCGCATTTTCCAGCGCCTTACCAGATGGATTCTGGTGGACAGCCACCAGGCCCGGCACGCCGACGTTCTCGACGAACAGTTCCCGCACGCGATGGCCCGGCGACTTGGGAGCGATCAGGCTGACGTCAACATCGGCCGGCGGCTTCACGTAGCCGAAATGGATGGAAAACCCGTGCGCGAACATCAGAGTCTTGCCAGCCGAGAGATTCGGGGCGATCTCTTTCTCGTACAGGTCCGGCTGAATGTGGTCGCTGACCAGCACCATGATCGTGTCGGCAGCCTTGGTGGCCTCACCGGTCGTCATCACGCGCAGGCCGGCGGCTTCCGCCTTCGCCCAGCTCTTCGAGCCCGGGTACAGGCCGACGATCACGTCAGCGCCCGAATCGCGCAGATTCAACGCGTGGGCATGGCCCTGGCTCCCGTAGCCGATAATGGCGAACGTCCGGCCCTTCAGCAGGTTGGGATCGCCGTCTTTTTCGTAGTACCGATTCAGCATTAAATAACTCCGTTCTTCTCTTCCGCCTTGGCTTCCTCGGCGCCTCGGGGCACAGGGGGGGAAAGGCGGAGTTTCTTGGACTCCAGTGAGACTGCCACCGCGCCGCTGCGAGTCACTTCAATCTCGCCGTAGCTGCGCATGATATCGATAAACTCGTCGAGCTTTTCAATGTCGCCCGTCGCTTCGAGAGCGAAACCTTCGATGGTCGAATCCACGACCCGCGCGCCGAAGATCTCGGCTTCCTTCAGAATCGCCGTCCGCGATTCCTGCGGCGCACGCACCCGCATCAGCACCATCTCCCGGATCACGGCCGGCGCATCGGTCAGGTCGGAGGCCTGCAGGCAGTTGATCAACTTGTTCATATGCTTGATCAACTGGCGGCGTTGATGCGGTTCAATCTCGACGGCGATCGTCATCCGCGACAGTTCCGGATCCAGCGTCCTCGCCACCGTCAGGCTGTCAATGTTATAGCCTCGCGCGGTGAGAAGGCCAGTGACGCGCATCAGCGCCCCGGCCTTGTTTTCCACCAATAAACTAATGATCTGCAACATGGGGGATATCCTCGTTTCTACTTCCGTATCTCGGCCGGTTGCGGCGGCGCGAGTACCATCTCGTTGATGGCGCCGCCAGCGGGAACCATCGGGAAAACGTTCTCGGTCGGAGACACGCGCACGTTCAGCAGGTACGGCCCGGGGTAGGCAACCGCCTCCTCCAGCGCCGCCGCCAGTTCCGACGGGCGCTCCACCGTCTTGCCCTTGAATCCGTAGGCGCCGGCCAACTGCACCGGGTCCGGGAAGGAGTCCAACGTCACCTGCGACAGCCGGTTGGCGTAGAAAAGCTCCTGCCACTGCCGGACCATGCCCAGGTATCCGTTGTTCATCACGATCACCTTCACCGGCAGCGCCTGATTGGCCAGCGTCGCCAGTTCCGGAATCGACATCTGGAATCCGCCGTCGCCGCAGATCGAAAAGACCAGCTTGTCCGGATTCGCCACCTGCGCGCCAAGCGCGGACGGCAGGCCGAAACCCATCGATCCCAGGCCGCCCGAGTTGATCCACAACCGCGGCTTGTTGAACCGCAGCAGCTGTGCAGCCCACATCTGATGTTGGCCCACGTCGCTGGTCACAATCGCGTCGCCGCCGCTGATCCGGTCTATCTCCTGCATCAGGTGCTGCGGCTTGATCTCACTATCGGAAACCACAGGCTTCAGCGGGTGTTCGTCCTTCCACGCCCGCACCTGCTTCCACCACTCCCGCAGGCCGGGCCGGTCGCCGATCTCCGCCTTCAACTCCCGCAGCACGGCGTTGATCTTCGGAAGCACCCGCTTCAGGTCACCGACAATCGGCAGATCCGCATTCCGGATCTTGCTGATTTCCGCGGGATCGATATCCACATGGATGATCCGCGCATGGGGCGCAAACGCGTTCAGACGGCCCGTCACCCGGTCGTCAAACCGCACGCCCAAGGCAATGATCAGATCCGTGTTGTACATGCCCATATTGGCGGCGTAGCTGCCATGCATCCCCGGCATGCTGATGAAGTTCGGGTGCGACGTTGAAATCGCCCCCAGCCCCATCAGCGTGCACACGGTGGGCGCATCCACCAGTTCCACCAGTTCCTGCAGCTCTTCACCGGAGTTCGAAAGAACGATGCCGCCGCCGGCGTAAATCATCGGCCGCTGCGCTTCCAACATCATCTGTGCCGCTCGCCGGATCTGTCCCGTATGGCCTTCCGTGTAGACCTTATATCCAGGCAGATGAATGGCCGTCACCGGCGCGTAATGCGCATTGCCCTGGAAGACGTCTTTCGTCACATCGACCAGCACCGGACCCGGCCGGCCGCTGGCGGCAATGTAAAACGCCTCATGAATCACCTGGGGCAATTCATTGATGTTCTTCACCAGATAGTTATGCTTCGTCGCCGAACGCGTGATGCCGAACGTATCGGCCTCCTGGAACGCGTCACTGCCGATCAGTTTCGCTGTCACCTGCCCCGTCAACGCCACGATCGGTATCGAATCCATCATCGCGTCGACCAGACCCGTCACCAGATTCGTCGCGCCAGGTCCCGACGTCGCGCAGCAGACGCCCACCCTTCCCGTCGACCGGGAATAGCCCTGCGCCGCGAAAGCAGCGTTCTGCTCGTGCCGTACCAGGATGTGCCGAATCGGGTTATCGTACATCGCGTCATAGAACGGCAGGGTTACGCCGCCCGGGTATCCGAAGATCGTGTCCACACCCTCCCGGGCCAGACATTCGAGCAGGATCTTTGCGCCACTCATCAGTTGAGACATGTTTTCACTCCCTGTTTCGCCTTCCGGCTTTCCTTCTCATCTCGCGTCCCGTGCCATTCGACAGTAAAAAAGGCCACCGGCTGGGTTTTCGTCCCGCCGGTGGCCTCGTTGCCGAATCGTTCGGTGCCACTCAGGCGGGTTCCGTTACGGTGACCCCGATAATGGCTACTACTACGATGGGAATAATGCCGCTGACTTCGAGCTCGCGCACGACAATCCGGCTCGTCGCCAGGGGA
>CAZWDD010000228.1:0-6046 GCA_964632345.1 uncultured Solibacteraceae bacterium
AGGCCCAGTGCTTGGATGTCTTGGGGGTGGCGCGTTCACGGCGGGCGGCAGGGGTTTCGGGAGCACCGCCGGGCCAGGGAGCGCCGGCCTTCACCCAGTCCCGGAGGGCGGCGATTTCGCTATCGCGGAGGCGTCCGGTGGGAGGCATCTTCGTCTTTTCGACGTAGCTGATAACGGCGAGGAGGCGGCTCTTCTCGCAATCGGCATCGATGATGGGGCCGGTATCAGCGCCTTTGCGGAAGCCGGCGGCAGTGGAAAGATCGAGCCCGGCAGTCGCGTGCTTCGCGTTGTGGCAGCTCTGGCATTTTTCGGCGAGCACCGGGCGGACGCGGGCCTCAAAGAACTCCTCCGCGGTCTGCCCGCAGGCGACCGCCGCCAGTCCGATACCGATTGCCAGTACGCGCTTCATGAAGAGATCTTCTCTTTACGCAGTCTATGTCATCTTTCGATACCATGTCGCCATGGCACGGAAAAAGGAATCAGACTCGAGGCGGGCATTGCTGCAGGCGACATTGCTGGGAGGCGCGGGGGCAACGGCGCTGCAGGCGCAGGCGCCGGGGCAGTGGTCGCCGAAGAAGAAGTCCGCCGGCGGGCCGATCCGCTCGGGCAATCTGCTTTTCTTGAGCGGGATCGGCGGCTGGTACCCGGAGCGGCGTGCCAAGGCGGGCGACGTGCGGCAGCAGACGGCCGATGCGCTGACGATCATGAAAGAAGCGCTGGCGAAGGCCGGATCGTCGATGGAGAACGTGTTGAAGGTGCAGGTAGCGCTGGTGGACCCGGAGAACAACTGGGAGCCGATGAACGAGGTCTACAACACGTTCTTTCCGAAGGACCGGCCGGCACGATCGTATTTCGGATCGACGGGGTTCCGGCGGCCGGGCCAGTTGCTGCAGATCGACTGCATCGCCTACGTGGACTGATCCGGGGGCGGGGATCAGCCCTTTGGCTTGAAATAGAAGACCATGGCAGCACCGGCGGCGACGACGACGTAGCCGACATATAGCAGTGGATTCGGCTTGTCCTTGGGCGGGTGCATGGCCATGGTCATGAGGACATTGATCAACGGGGCGCCGCCAAAGACGATGGGCATGACGTAGTTCGGGACGCCGCCATTGCGGAAGGCCCAGATGATGCAGATGGCGCCGGCGGCGCCGAGCAAACCGCCGGCGGTGGCGAACCAGACGCCGCGGCTGTTGAAGTCACCGAGTCCGCCGGATGCCTGGAGCGTGATGACGGGAACGAGCACACCGAGCAGGAAATAAGCACCGCCGACGCAGAGTAGGGCGCGGAGCGGGTTGCCGAGCTTGATCTGACCCTCGTGCAGAATGGGGCCGTAGATCCCCCAGAAGAGCATGGCGCCGATGGCGAACAAGAGCCAGAGCATCGTTTTCTTTTTCTCCTTCGAAGTGGCGGCGGTGGTGGCCATGACCCACTATTGTAGACCGAACCCGCGCGGCTAAAACTGCAGGCGGAGGGCGAGTTGGATCTGGCGGGCCGTGGTGATGGTGGAGCGCACGGCGCCAAAGGTGCCGATTGGGCCGGCGGTGGTGGAGATGGCGAGGGGATTGGGCGGGGCGAAGTTGGCGCGGTTGAAGAGGTTGAAGACTTCGGCGCGGAACTGCAGGCGGGCCTGCTCGCCCCAGCGGGGGATGTCGAAGTTCTTCAATAGCGACAGATCGACGGTGCGGAGATTAGGCCCGATGAAGGTGCCGCGGCCGAGGGTGCCGAGTTGACCGGCAGGGGCGAGGACGAAGGCGGCGGGGTTGAACCAGCGGGCCGGGTCACCGGTAACAGCGGACTGGTGGGTGAAGCCGGGGGCGAGGCTGGGGCGGTCCTGCCCGAGGCCGGGGCCGAGCGAGGGGAACCAACCGGAGCGGGAGCGGTTGCCACTGACGAAGGCGGTCAACGGGCTGCCGCTGCGGACGTTGGTAATGCCGGCCAACTGCCATCCGGCCAGAGCCGCCCTCCGGAGCCCAGTGGCGGAGCGGAACAGCGGGAGCGACCAGTGAAAGTTGGTGACCCAGTTGTGCTTGGCGTGGAAGTCAGAGAGGCCTTTGTTGTAGTGGAAGCCTGCGAATTCAGGCATGGCGGAGGTAGTGCCGTTGGTAGCATCCGAGAAGAAAGTGGAGGCCTGGGTGGTATCGATGTTGCGGGAGAAGGTGTAGGAGCTTTGGAGTTGGAGGTCGCGGCCGAGGCGTTTGCGGACCTCGAGGATGCCGGCGTGATACCAGGAGTTGCCGTCGCTGGACTTGAGCTCAATGGTGGTGAAGGCGGGGTTGCGGCGCGGGGCGCCGGCGGGGAAGACGAGAGTGCCGTCGGGCTGCCGGACAGGCTCGACGATGTTGACGTCGTTCGAACGGAGCAGGTGGATGCCACGGGAGCCGGCGTAGCCGAGGGTGACGACGATGGAGGCGGGCAGTTGGTGCTGGAGGTTGACGTTCCAGGTCTGGACGTAGGGGTTGCGGATGTTCCATTCGACCGGGCGGATGGTGTTGCCGAGACCGCGCTCAAACGGGGGATTGGGGAAGGTGGGATTGACGATGCTGACGCGGGGGGTAGCGGGCGGATTGGTGACGGTGACGATGAGGTTCTGCTGATTGTTGGTGTTGAAGATGAGCGCGTAGCCACCGCGGAGGGAGGTGCGTCCGGAGCCGGTGGGGTCCCAAGCGAAGCCGAAGCGGGGGGAGAAGTTCTTGCGGGTCGGGTTCCGGTAGAGCTGCCCGGAGACGGGTTCGCGGTCGGTGAAGAGATTGAGCAGCGCCGAATCGCGGCCGTAGATATCGATGGGCATAGTGGCGAACTCATAGCGGATGCCGGGATTGATGGTGAAGCGGGGGTGGATCTTCCAGGAGTCCTGGAGATAGAAGCCCATGAGGGTGAAGCGCCAGTAGCGATCGAACTGGGCGGCGGGGGTGAGGCCGAGAAAGCGGGCGGGGGTGTTGGTGAGGAAGGAGCGGAGGTCGTTGAAGGTGAAGGTGCCGAGGGAGAACGTGGGGTTCACCATGTTGGACTGGTAGCGCTCGGCGAGCATGCCTGTTTTGAGAAGGTGGCGGCCGCGGGTGAGGGTGGCTCCGGTTTCAAAGCCGTAGACGTTCTGGGTGAGGCGGAGATTGGCGGAGGCTTGCGGGCCGAAGCGTGGCATGCCGCCGATGTCGAAGTTGCCCATGAGACCGCGGCCGGGGACGAATTCCGGGAGCGGGTTGGCGGTATTGGCTGCGACGTTCTGAAACGTGGTGGTACGGCTGAAGGAGGCGCGGAAATGGAGGAGCGTCCGGGCGGAGAGGATGTGGCGGTACTCGTTGGTGAGGAAGTGATTGTGGGAGAGAAACTGGCGCGGGAACTGCGGGAAGTCGGTGGGCAGATTCTGCACGGCGTCATCGGTGGTGTAACGGCTGAAGAACTGGCCGGAGGCGCCGAAGTTGCGGTCATAGCGACCCTGGAGGAAGTGCTGGTCGATGGTTTGGGCGAAGCCGAAGACGTAATCGGCGAGGCCGCCGCCGCGGGAGGGGCCGTTGGCACGGGGAATTTCGTTGAGGAACGGGCGGATGGCGGGATGGAGGAGGACGACGGACTGGCCGGGGCGGTCAGGCGCGGGGAGAATGCCGCTGCGGGCAAGGTCGTCGGGGACGGCGGAGACGATGGTGCGGCCGAGGCGATCGCGGAGGCCTTCGTAGGTGAAGAAGAAGAAGTCCTTGTCCTTGCGGACGGGGCCGCCGAAGCTGCCGCCGAACTGGTTGCGCTTGAATTCGGGGCGGCGGGCGGGGTCAAAGAAATTCCGGGCGTCGAAGTTGTCGTTGCGGTGGAAGTGGTAGAGGCTGCCGTGGAACTGGTTGGTGCCGGACTTGGTGAGCGTGTTGATCTGCCCGCCGGCGTTGCGGCCGAACTCGGCGGAGTAGTTGTTCACTTCGACGCGGAACTCCCGGATGGCCTCGACGCCGAGGACGGTGCCGGCGGCCGAACCGGCCGGGCCGTTGGTGAAGTCGTTCTGCGGAGTGCCGTCGATGAGATAGACGTTGGAACGGGGGTCCTGGCCGTTGATGCTCATGCCGAGGCCGTGGGCGACGACGGAGCCGCCATCGCGGTGCGGGAAGGCGACGACGCCGGGTTGGAGAAGAGCGAGATCGGTATAGTTGCGGCCGTTGAGTGGCAGGTCGCGCATGGCGGATTCGGTGACGAGATAGCCGAGATCTGCGGTTTCGGTGTTGATCTGCGACTGCGAGGCGACGACGGTGAGTTCCTGGTCGACGGAGCCGACGGCGAGTTCGAGGTCAAGCCGGACGGACTCGTTGACGGTGAGTCCGATCCCCTTGCGCACGAGGGGGCGAAAGCCGGTGGCGGTGGCCCGGAGTTGAACCGTGCCGGCGTGGAGTGCGGGGAGGAAATAGATGCCCTCGCGGTTGGAGATGACCTTGCGAACCAAGCCGCTATCGAGTTCCGTAACGGTGATTTCCGCACCGGGAATGCGGGCGCCGGAGGTGTCGCGAACGGTGCCGGTGAGCGTTGCGGAGGTCTGTGGAAAGAGAAGCAGGGAGCAGGTGAAGGCGAAGAAGAGAATGCGGGAAAACAACGAAAGATTCCTTAATCTTCAGACTAACAGAGGGGTTCGCGGCCGGGAAGTAAACTGAAGGCATATGCGATGGGCCGGCTTGTTGGCGATGGTTCTGATGACACTGCAGGCGGAGAACTGGCCGCAGTGGAGAGGGGCGGGGGCTAATGGGGTATCGGCGGAGACGGGCGTGCCGATGGAGTGGTCCGCGGAGAAGAATATCGCCTGGAAGGCGGCCATACCCGGGCGGGGACGATCGTCGCCGGTGGTATGGGGCGACCGCGTGTTTTTGACGACCGACATCGAGACCGGGCCGGCTGTGGGGAATAAGCCACCGCAACACATCCTGAACGGCAGCCCGTTCCGGCACCCGGACAGCATGGGCGCAGATGTGCTGCACCGGCTGCTGGTGATCTGCGTGGACCGGCGGACGGGGAAGGTGCTGTGGCAAAGGGCTGCGTATGAGGGGGTGGTGGCCGACGAGCGGCACAAGGCCGGCAGCTATGCGGCGCCGACGCCGGTAACGGACGGCAAGGCGGTGTATGCGTATTTCGGCAGTGAGGGGCTGTACGCATTCGACATGAGCGGGAAACTGCTGTGGAAGTACGACCCGGGAACGATTCTGACGGTGGGGATGGGGCCAGGGAGTTCACCGGTGCTGGCAGGAGAGTTGGTGATCCTGCAGTGCGATTCGAGCGACAAGAAGTCGAAGCTGGTGGCCCTGAATCGGAAAACGGGGCGCGTCGAGTGGCAGACGGAGCGGCCGGTGGAGATTACCTGGTCGACGCCGCATGTGGTGGGACGGGAGCTGATCACGACGGCGAACGATATGGTGATCAGCTACGACGTGCGGACGGGGAAGGAGCGGTGGCGCGGGCCGGGGGTGAAGGGGAATGCGATACCGAGTCCGGTATCGGGGAAAGGGATCGTGGTGGTGTCGGCCGGATATCCGGACAAGTATGCGTGGGCGTTCCGGGCGGGGACCGACGGCAAGGCGTTGTGGGAGTACAACAAGGGGACGGCCTACGTGCCATCGCCGATTTTCTATGGCGACTATGTGTACCTGGTGACGGATCGCGGGTTGATCAGTTGCCTGGACGCGGCGACGGGCGTGGTGAAGTACGAGGGGAAGCGGGCCGGGGCGGGAGCGATGGTGGCGGGGTCACCGGTGGCGATTGATGGGCGGATCCTGTTGACGAACGAGGACGGCGAGACGCACGTGATCCAGGCGGGGCCGGAGTTTGCGGTGGTGCGGACGAACACGATCGGCGAGCCGGTGCTGGCGTCGGCGGCGATTTCGAACGGCATGATCTTCATTCGTGGTAAAGATCATCTATTCGCTATCGCGCAATGAAAATCCTGACACTGCTGCTGCTACTGGTCTATTACGCGCTCCACCAGGACTTCTGGAACTGGGGGGAGGCGCGCCCATTACTGTTCGGCTTTCTTCCGATCGGGCTGGTCTATCACGCCGCCTATGCGGCGGGCGCGGCGGCCGTA
>CAZWDD010000228.1:6056-9082 GCA_964632345.1 uncultured Solibacteraceae bacterium
CTGGTCCGGACGGCATGGCCGGAAGGTCTGGAGAGGTGGGCGGAGCGTGAGCAGGAGCGGGGCGAGTGACGCCGACGTTTTTCGTTCTTGGATATCTGGCGATCGTTCTGTACATCGGGATCTTTGCGTTCCGGCGGTCGCGAAGCCAGGCGGAGGATTACTTTCTGGCGGGCCGGTCGCTGGGGCCGTGGGTGTTCGTGCTGAGCCTGTTCGGCACGCACATGACGGCATTCGCGATCCTTGGTTCGAGCGGACACGCCTTCAATTTCGGCATCGTGACATTCGGGCTGATGGCATCGAGTTCTGCGTTCGTGGTGCCGGTGTGCCTGTTGTTCCTGGGGACGCGGTTGTGGGCGGTGGGCAAGAAATTCGGCCATATCACGCCGGTGCAGATCTTCCGCGACCGGTGGGAGTGCGGACATATCGGGACGTTGATCTTCTTTCTGCAAGCGGCGCTGCTGGTGCCCTACATCATCATCGGCGTGATGGGCGGGGGGACGACGTTGAGCGTGATCAGCGGCGGCCAGATTCCGTTCTGGGCAGGCGGATTGCTGGTGGCGTGCGTGGTGATGAGCTATGTGTTTTTCGGCGGCATGCGGGGCACGGCGTGGGTGAATGCGTTTCAGACGGTGCTGTTCCTGACGTTCGGGCTGATTGCGGTGGCGGTGATCGGGAACGGGATGGGCGGCTTCCCGGCAACGGCGGAAAAGCTGCTGGGCGATGCGAAGACGTCGTACCTGTTGACGCGGGAGAAGTTCCCGCCGCTCTCGTTTCTGAGCTACACGTTCAATCCGCTGTCAGCGATTGCGTTTCCGCACATTGCGATCTTCTGCCTGACGGCGAAGAAGATGACGCAGTTCAAGAAGACGGTGATGCTGTATCCGCTGTGCATCCTGCTGATCTGGCTGCCGTGCGTGCTGCTGGGCGTGTTCGCCAATCAGGCGACGGAGATTCCGGCGCTGGCGGCAAAGATCGACATGAAGGCAGTGACGGGGCGGCCGGTGGTGGCCGACGATGTGATGCTGCAACTGCTGGGGCACTACGCGCCGGAGTGGCTTGCGGGTCTGCTGGGGGCGGGCATCATGGCGGCCGTGATGGCGAGCGACTCGCAGATTCTGGCGCTGTCGACGATGTTCACCGAGGACATCTTCGCCTTCTACGGAGCCCGGGAACGCTACGGACAGAAGACGCAGGTGGCGATGGGGCGGATCTTCATCGTGATCGTCACGGCATTCGCGTATTTCACGGCGCTGAATGCGAAGGCGAGCATTTTTGACCTGGCCGTGCAGTTTTCCTTTGCCGGGTTCTCGGCGATGATGCCGCTCTACGTGGGGGCGTTGTACTGGAAAGGGAGCACGAAGTGGGGGGCGCTGGCGGCGACGCTATGGGTGGCGGCGGCGACGATCGGGCTGTTCTTCACGCCGCGGGGATTCACGGTGTTCGGCCTGCTGCCGGTGGTGCCGATGACGCTGGGGGCGGCGTTTCTGCTGTGGGCGGTGTCAAAACTGACGCCGAAGCCATCCGCTGAGACGGTGAACCGCTACTTCTCTGTATAATGCTCGGAATAGCAAATGGCTTCTGACTCCCCGAAATTCACCCTGGTGCAATGGCTGATCTGCCTTGTGGCGGCCATCGGCTTTGCATTCGACATCTACGAGATTCTGGTGTTGCCGCTGATCGTGGGGCCGGCGCTGAGTGAACTGGGCGGGCTGAAGCCGGGCACGCCGGCGTATCTGGACTGGGTGGGCTGGCTGTTCTTCGTGCCGGCGTTCGCGGGCGGCATTTTCGGCATGGTGGGCGGCTACCTGACGGACCTGTGGGGGCGGCGGCGGGTGTTGGTGTGGAGCATCCTGATCTACGCGTTCTCGGCGCTGGCGGCGGGTTATGCGACGACGCTCGAGCAGTTGCTGTTTTTCCGATGCACGACGTTTATCGGCGTCTGCGTGGAGTTTGTGGCGGCAGTGGCGTGGCTTGCCGAATTATTCCCGGAGGAAAAGCTGCGGGAGAAGGTGCTGGGGTATACGCAGGCGTTCTCCTCGATCGGCGGGTTGCTGGTGACGGGGGCGTATTACCTGGCCATCACCTATGCCAACTCGTTCCCGGCGATCCATGGCGGGCATTCGGCGTGGCGGTACACGCTGATTTCCGGCCTGCTGCCGGCCATTCCGTTGATTATCATCCGGCCGTTCCTGCCGGAGTCCCCGGCGTGGGCCGAAAAGAAGGCGGCCGGCACATTGAAGCGGCCGAATTTCCTGGGCCTTTTCAAGCCGCAGTATGCGCGCACGACGTGGGTGACGATGATCATGTACGCGGCAAGCTACGCGGCGGCCTTCGGGGCCATTCAGCAGATCCCGCGCATCGTTCCGGGATTGTCGGAACTGGCGGGGATGGCGCCGCCGGCCGTGCAGAAGGTGGTTTCCGGCGTGCAGTTGTGGCAGGAGTTGGGCGGGCTTGTGGGCCGGGTGCTGCTGGCCGTGCTGGCGGTGCAGATTGTGAGCCGGCGGCTGTTGATCCGCGTGTTCCAGGTGCCGGGACTGTTCGTGGTGCCGTGGGTGTTTTTCGTCGCCACGGGGACGGACGTGAAGACGCTGCAGTGGGGCATCGCGATTGTGGGCCTGTTGACAGTGGCGCAGTTCAGCTTCTGGGGCAACTACCTGCCGCGCGTGTATCCGACGTATCTGCGCGGGACGGGCGAGAGCTTTGCGGCCAATATCGGCGGCCGGATGCTGGGAACGTCGGCGGCGCTGCTGACGGCACAGCTGGCCAAGACGGCGCCGGGGGCCGGGCCGGCGGCGAAGTTGGCCTATGCGTCGGCGTTGGTGGGGACGGCGGCCTATTTGATCGGTTTTGTGGCCAGTTTCTTCCTGCCGGAGCCGCCCAAGGACCTGCCGGAGTAGGGCTGCCGTTACACTAAGAGTGTGCGGAAGTTTTTCGTTCAGAATTTCGGGTGCCGGGCGTCGCTGGCCGATGGGGCGGCGTTGGAGTCGCTGCTGGGGCGGCGAGGGATGGATGCGGCCGGAACGTGG
>CAZWDD010000229.1:0-9009 GCA_964632345.1 uncultured Solibacteraceae bacterium
CGGGCGGAAGGTGTGGCTGTACACGACGGGCGTACAGAGACTGGTACTACTGCCCCCGGCACACGCGGATGGGATACCCATTCTGCTGGAGGTGACAGCACAGGACGTGCTCGTTGCCCATGTTCGTGAAGCATGGGCAGCGCCAAACGGCGCAAAGATTGTTAACAAGCAAAATACGGTTGACACCAGGAATTTCCAGTGACAGAATTGCCGTGGCTTACTAGTACTAGCCCTGTAATAGTAACGGGGTACTGAACTGGTTTTCGTTGTCGCCCGGTAGGCAAATATCGTCCTTATAGTGCAGGAGGTAGGCATGGCGTCCGCGCTCATTATCCCTGGAGTTCAGGTCAGAACTGAGTTCGAACCGGCACCGGTATTGCCCGGCGCCACCGGCATTCTCGGAGTGGTGGGGGTGGCCGATCGCGGCCCGATTGACCCCACGCCGGTGGGAAATTTTGGCGAGTTCATTGAGATATTCGGACCGGCGAGCCGCTACACGCTGCCAGAGGTCCGGGGCGCATTTGCCAACGGCGTTTCGCGCGTGGTGATTGCACGGACGGCACCCGGGCGAGGGCAGAAGGCGTCTCTGGTGCTGAAGGACGACGACGGCGAGGACGTGGTGAAGCTGGAGGCTCGGGCCGAGGGGGCGTGGGCGAACAAGCTGACGGTCCAGGCAACACAGGTTCGCGCGCTGGGCGGACGGGGCGTGAAGTTCGTCAATCTGGAAGTTCGCCTGAACGGGCAGAGCATCGAGACGTTTAACGGGCTCGTAACGGACGAACAAAGCCCGGACTACTTTTTCACGCGGATCAACCGGACGTCACGGACCGTGATCGCCGTGGACCCGCTGTTTGAAAAGGGCCTTCCGGTGGAGACGGCGGCGACAGCGCTGACGGAGACGGACGCGCGGGCGGCCACGGCGACATTGCGCGCGGGTGCGGCGGATGTGGTGCAGGTGGAGGCGAAACGAGTTGGGAAGGGCGGCAACCTGATCGCCGTGAAGGTGGACGACGGGCAGGCCGGGCTTGCGCTGACCGGGACAGGCAACGCGGCGAGCATTGATCTGCGCGCACGCACGGCGGGCACGGCGGGTACCGGAATTCGATTCTCGGTCACCGCAAACGTGGATGGCAGCGTCAATGTCACGATCACCCCCGCCGCCGGGACGCCGCGGGTGCTGGGGCCGTTCGCGACGGTGGAAACCCTGCTGACGGGACTGAATGCCGACCCCGATGTGGAAGCCGTGGCGACGGGCGCGGTGGTTCCATCCGCGATGGCATCGACGGCGCTGGCGCGCCGCGTCGACGTATCGGTGATCGCCGAGGGGCGGGACACGCAGGTGTACTCGCATCTCGCGAGCTTGGCGGCAATCGCCGCATTGAACGATCCTTCTGTGCGATTCACGGTGGTGGATGGCGCAACAGCGCTGCCGGGGGCCAATGACGGTGCGAACCTCACCGCGGGCCGTTCGAAGGGAGCCGCGCTGAGCCTGGTAGGGGACGGCGGGCCGGAGCCGCTGTTGGAGATTGTGCCGGCCGGGAAGCTGGAGGGTAACGTCGCGGTGGCCGTTCACCGCGGGGTTTCGACGATCGACAACGCAACGGCCGTTGTGACGGTGACGGTGACGCAGGACGGTGAGATTGCCGAGACCTTCCCGAACCTGACGATGGACCCGGACGACGCGAACTATCTGCCGGAGGTTCTGGCGAACGGCTCCGGGCTGATTCGCGCGCACGACCTGATTGTGCGGAGCCGGACGACGTCGCTGCCCCGCCACATGGCGCGCGCCGCCCAGTTGGCGGGAGGCGCGTCGCCGTCGACGGACGACTATCAGGATGCGCTGGACCGGCTGGAAGGCGAGGAATCCGTCGACCTGGTGATCGCCTCAGCGGCGGATCAACTCAGCGAAGCCGACGTGGTGAAAGTTCACCAGCAGGTGACGGCGCATTGCACGAAGATGGCCGACGTGGCGCGCAACCGCATCGGACTCGGCTCGCCGGCGGCGAGCGCGGCGAACGACGTCAACAAGATTCTGGATCACGCCAACAGCGTCCGCAGCGACCACTTCATCTTTGTGGCGCCGAGCGGCATGGAAGCGGCCGTGGCGGGCCTGCTGGGGCGACAGCAGTACTTCCAGTCGCCGACCTTCAAGACCGTCGCCGCGCCGACCGCACCGCTGGTGCGGTACTCGGACTCGCAGTTGGAGAAACTGATCACGGGCAATGTGCTGGCGGTGAACTCCAAGCGCAACCTGGGCATCATCGTGGTAAAGGGACTGCTGACGAGCGGACGGCAGGTGAATGTGCAGCGCACGGCCAACAAGGCCGTGCGCGATGTGAAGGCGATTGCGGATAAGTATATCGGCCTGCTCAACAATGCCGGGACGCGCAATGCGTTGCGGCAGCAGATTATCGCGTTGTTCCTGCAGATGGAGCGGGACGGCGCACTGGTGCCGAGCACGGACGGCAAGGATCCGGCGTTCGGTGTGGACGTCTACTCGACGCAGGCCGACTTTGCCAACGGGATCGTACGCATCGATATCGCCATCCGCCCGGTGCGCGCCATCGACTACATCTACGCCACCATTCTGGTCAAGAACTAGCCAACGCGAACCAGCCGGAACCCGGCGAGGAGGAACAAGCCCATGGCGCTGATCGTTACCGCGCAACATTCGGAAGTGAAGATCAATGACGAGACCGTTGAGGGTCTGCAGGCGATCGACTACACGGTGGTGAAGAACCGGAGCCAGGTGGGGGCGATCGGCACCGACGAGCGGATTGCCGTGTACTTCGGCATGAAGTCGGTGGTGGGGCGGCTGCGGGTGGCTTCGGCCAACGCCACGCTGGACGGTCTGCTCGGCTCCAACGCCGAGTTTTCCGTGAGCGTCACGCTGGCCCACGGCGAGACCTCAAGGAGGGTCGCCTTTGACTCCTGCTACATGGAGGACAAGGCATTCAGCCTGGCGGCGGCTGGCCACGGTGAAACGATTTACAGCTTCACGGCCACGCGCGTCCGCGAAGAATAAGAGGTGGCTATGGCCGTCCGATTGGATGAGGCACGGCGAACGCTGGTGGCCGGCGGCGTCGAGTGGCCCTTCCGTCTCGACCTGCAGCGTGGAACGGCGACGGTGGAGACCGCCGGCGGGAAACGACGCGTGCGTCCGCAGCGCTGGGCCGAGAAGCGGCGGCTGGCGCAGTTTACCGGGTGGGGCGAGGAGTTTTTCCGCGAGCAACTCTGGAATATGTGCGTGCGGCCGGGCGAGGCGGCGGCGAGTGAAGAGGAACGGGAGGCGATCCTGGAACTGGCCGTGTGGCTGAGTTGCGGGGGACGCGTCCGGGAGGCGCTGCCTTACGACCGGCTGCTGCTCGACAACGCGACGTTCGTCTCCTGCCGCGCGCTGGGCGTAGCGCCGAACCATCTCGATTCCCTTCCCGCCTATGAGGTGGAAGCGCTGTGGCGCTGCGCGCAGCAGGGCGAACCGGGAGAGTTGCCGCTGTCGCCGCAGACACCGCAGGAGTTCAGCCACCAGATTCGCATCGTACCCGATGGGCCGCTGCAACCGGCCGAAAGCAGCGTCCCGGTCCCCAGCGACACCCCGGCGCAACCCAACCATTTTGACGCACCGCGCCCGGAAGCCGCGGCGCCCGAAACGGCGGTTGCCGCTCCGACGCACGGGGAACCACGGCGGAGAGCAACGTTTCTGCAGGCCAAGGCGACGGCGGCAACAAGGAACGTCCCGGTGGATTCGCCGGTCCCGGCCGGAGCCGCAAGCCCCGCACCGCGATTGGAGGAAGCTACGGCTGAGGGACAACGGGGCCAACACGGCCAACGGGACCAACAGAGCGCACCACCGGAGGGTGAACCGCTGCCGGCGGCAATGGAAAGGGAGACGATGCTGGCTCCCGCCGGCAGATCGGTGCGCCGTGCGATGGAGGTGTCGAAATTCCGAGTCGTGATGGGACGGCCGACGTCACTCCTACCTACGGAATCTGATGGGCGTGGCCGTGAGTTTGCTGAGCCGGGCCACGCCGATCGGGCAGCAAATGAGTTTCCCGGAGTTGGAGAGGCCGGGAAACCCGAACCATTCTTCCTTATACCCGCGGCGCAGGTGAGCTCTGGCAGAGGGCCCGCGATCCGCGTGGCTCCTGTAGACATGCCGGCGCCCTTTACGGGAGCAGCGGCTGCGCCAACGGAGGAACTCAGCCTGGACGCCATTGCCGATGCCTTCGCCGAGCGCCTGCAGACGGCGGCAGCGGAGATGGGCATTCTGGAGGAGCGGTAAGCCATGGCGACGCTGATGATCGATGACTTCGAACTGAAGGCCGTCCAGCAGATTCGCCAGGAGACGCACCAGGATTTTGCACGGCAGCGGGTGATTGGACTGGAAGGCACGCTGCACCAGAAGCTGGGCCGGCGATCGCACCGGGTGTGGCTGTGGGGATACCTGCTGCCGGCGACAGCGGCCGACGACCTTAAGACGCTGCAGGAGAAGGCTTCGGCGGGCGCAGAGGTGACGTTTACGGCTGATATTGTGACGGCGTTGGAAGTGCAGAAAATGGTGATCGAATCGTTGCAGGCCGAGCAGCGGGTGGGACCGGCCGGACAGACGGCGTACGCCATCACGCTGGCTGAAGCGCCGCCGCTGCCGCCGCCGGCGGAGGTGAGCTCCTTCGGTGGACTGGACGGGCTGGGCGATTTGGGATTCGACGCAGGCGCGCTGGGGGATGTCCTCAGCGACGTGGCGGCGGCGGCTGGCGATGTGATGGATGCCGTCGACACGGCGCTGGATGCGGTGGGGCAGTTGAGTGCGCTGGCCGACCTGGCGAATCTGGCGAGTATCGGGAATCCGCTTGGCCCGGTGACGGACAAGGTGGGCGAGTTGGGCGGACTGGCGGGTCCGGTGAGTGACCTGGGTTCGGCAGCGGGAGAGATTCAGCCATGAACGCGTTGCTGACGCCATCGTGCGAATTGACATTGGGAGGCCAGCGATGGACGACGCAACTCCTGGAACTCGACATACAGCTGCACGCGGCGCCGGGCGTGAATGTACTGCGCGCGGTGTTCCCGGCGGCAGCCCCAGTGGAGGCCGGGCCTGGAGATCCGGCGGAGGTCAAACTGAACAACGGCGAGACGGAGGCCAGAGTCCTGAAAGGGGCCATCGACTGCGTGCGGCGCTGGGAAACAGGCATCGAAGTGACCGTCATTGACGCGGGTGGACAGATGGCTCGCTATCGCCCGGCCACCACCTACGAGCAGGTAACGGCAGGGAGCCTGATCCGCTCGCTCGCCTCGGACGCCGGGGCGGAGACGGGGACGCTGGAATCCGGAGACGAGCTTTCGTTCTACGTCGCGGACCCGAGCCGCACGGCGTGGGAGCATGCGGCGCGGGTGGCCGGATGGCTGGGCGCGCTGGTGACGGTGAGCGATTCGAACCGGATTGAGTCGAAAGTTGTGGAGACGAACGCGGCCGACTTCGCATTGCGCTATGGGCGGGAGATACTGTCGGTGGAACGAGCGAACCGGGCGATTGCGGTTCAATCGTTCACCGTGGCGGGCGAAAGTGGTGTGGGCTCGGCATCGTCCCCGAAGGCGCGGATTCCGGTGGCGGACTTTCACGGCGGACAACGTCCGGAAGGTCCGGGTGCGGGCAGTTTATGGGAATGGCAGCCGGCGCTGCGGACTCCGGCCGCCGCCGCGAAGGCCGGCACGGCCCGGCAGCGGGCCTACGGCGCGACGCGTGACGCGGGACGGCTGACGGCATTCCTGCAGCCACAGGCGCGGCCGGGCATGGTGATGGAGATGCAAGACGCGCCGGACGGCCTGCCCGCCGGCCCGGTGTGGATATCACGTGTCCGGCATCAGGTGGCGGATGGACGGGCGGTGACAACCATCTGGTTCGCAGCGGGCGGCGGGGCGGCCGGAGGCGGACTGCTGGGCTCGCTGGCGTCCGCGGCAGGAGGACTGTTTTAGATCATGCACGCCGTTGTTCAGACCATTCGCGACATCGCGCGGCACGAGGCCGGCCAGCGCTGGAATACGTGCCTGGGCGTGGTGAAGTCAGTGAAGGGCTCGGGCGACTATGCCTGCACGGTGGAGTTGCGGGAGACGCACCTGGTGCTGCCGGACGTACCGATTGCCACGAGCGCGATGGGACTCGCTTCGCTGCCGAGCGAGGGAGACCTAGTGGTGGTGTTGTTCGTTGGCGGCGATCTGCATGCGCCGGTTGTCATCGGCGTTCTCTACAACGAGAAAGTGGCGCCGCCCGAGAACGATTCGAACCTGCTGGTGGGCGTGCGGCCGGGCGGTGAGACAGCAACGGACAAACGGGTCGAGTGGAGCATTTCGACGCCTGGCGACGGCACACGCGAGTTACATGTACTGCTGGATGGAAAAGTGAAGGTGGAGGTGACGGTGAACGATGAAGGAATCGTGCTGACCGCACAGGACACCAAGTTCACGCTGAAGCAGACCAGCGGATCCGACGGCAAGGCGGAACTGCAGGTGGGCAAAAGCAAAGTGACCATCGAACAGGCCGGGAACGTGTCGGTGGAGGCGGAGAAAACCCTGACGTTGAAGGCGAACAAGATCGAGCTATCGGCCGATGCGCAGGTGAAGATCTCCGGCCAGGCCGTGGATATCAATTAGGAGCGAGACGGGAAGGATCAACATGGGACAACCGGCAGCCAAGGCGAACGATCAGGTGACGGGAACCGATACGCATATCGTCATCGTTCCTGCCGGACCGGCGCAGGTGCCGACACCGCTGCCACATCCATTCACCGGCGTCATCAGCGGCGGGACCATCGCCACTGTGAAGATCGCGGGCCAGGCGGCGGCGGTGGCCGGATCCACGGCAGACAACACGCCGCCGCACATTCCGACTCCTCCGGGCGTGTCCTTCCAGAAACCACCCGCCAACAAGGCCACGATTCAAATGGGCAGCGCGACGGTGAAAATCGGCGGAAAGGCGGCTGCCCGCAATGGGGACACGGCGATGACGTGCAACGACCCGACGGACCAGCCGGTGGGCAAGGTGGTGGCGGTGGGGACCGTGTCGATTGGAGGCTGAATGGCGACCACCTATACAAAACTCGGCACCGACATCGCGATGACGCGCTACACGGGCGTGGCCGGACAGGCGCCATTGGACTCTGCCGATTCGTGGGGCACGCTGGACCTGCGCGCGCGGCCGGCGGGGCGCGGCAGTGTGGTGAAGACGTCCGGGGGCGCACCGGTGCTCGATGTGGCGCCGGTCAGCGGGCGTGAGAATCTGGCGCAGGCGTTGATCCTGCGGCTACTGACGTTACAGGGATCGATGGCGCCGTTGGGCCATTCCGAGTATGGAAGCCGGCTGCCGGAGTTGATTGGACGTATCAACAACGAGACCGCGCGCAACCTGGCACGGCTCTACACGATTCAGGCCGTCAAACAGGAAGTCCGGGTACGCGAACTGGTGGCCCTTTCGGTAACCACCGTCGCCGACCAACCGGAGACGATTCGCATCTCCTTTTCCGTGCTCCCGCTGGGGGACGACGACCCCCTGCATCTGACCCTGGAAGTGACCTTGTGAGCTTCATCGAACGCACATATCCGGAGATCGTCCGCGACGTCCTGACGAACCTGACGCAGGGGATCACGGGCGAGGCGCATGCGGTGGAATACAACGATTCGGCGCGTCCACCAGTGGTGCCTGACATCGTGCTGCTGCGGCGGCCGGTGCAGCGCGTCTCGGCGGTGGAAGGCTACATCGCGGGCAACACGCCCGAGGACGAACCGCGGCCCTACTCGTTCACGTTGAACGACTACGAACTCGTTCCCGACACGAACGACCCGAAGGACGTTTCGCGCATCCGCTTCCTGCCCTTCGGTCGTAAGCCCGCATCGGGAACGACGGTGCGGGTCAACTACTACCCGCGAACGACGGAACCGGTTCCGGTGAACGATCTATCGGTGGGCAGCGTGGTGCGGACGATGCTGGAAGCCGTTTCGCGGGAACTGGCCATCCTGTATCAACAGTTGAATCTGGCCTACGATTCCGCGTTTGTGGAAACGGCCACTGGCTCCTCGCTCGACCGCGTGGTGGCGTTGCTCGGCTATAATCGATTTCTTGCGGGCCGAGCGGTAGGCCTGGCCACCTTTACGAGACGGCCTGGGGCGATCGGCGAGGTGACCATTCCAGCCGGCACGCCCATTACCGATACAGGCGACAAGCTGCGCTATGAAACGGTGGAGTCGCGCGTGATGCTGGCGGGCGAATCAACGGCGGAAATTGCCATACGCGGAGCCACCGCGGCCACACCGACGGTGGAACCGGCAACGCTGACGGTTTTGCAACGGGCGATTGCCGGCGTGGAATCCGTCACCAATCAGCGGCCCACCGCCCGAGCGGCGGCCGATGAGACGGATGATGAACTGCGGGCGCGGGTACGCGACGCGCTACTCGCCAGCAACAAGGGCACGGTGGGGGCCATCCGGAACGGCCTGCTGCAGCTTCCCGAGGTGCGGGACGTGAAGGTGGAGGAGTTCCCCAACGGCGTGCCGGGCGAAATCAAAGTGTCGATCAGCCTGGCCCCCGGCATTGCCGTACCGCCCGGCCAGGAGTTCCCCACCGCGATCCTGACCCGGCTGGAGGAACTACGCCCGGCGGGAATTCTGATTGTGAAGGCGAAGGCCAGCGAGACGCATCTCAGCGCCAAACTGGACCTCGTACTGGCGGGCGCAAGTCTGCCGCAGACGGAAATCGACGCACTGGCGGCGAAGGTAAAGGACACGCTTCACAAGGAAGTGGGGAAACGCGGCGTAGGGGAGAAGATTCGCGTGCAGCCGCTGGTGGCCGCGCTGCTGGCAGATGAGCGGATAGTTGACGCCAAGCTATCGGTGCAGGTGAAGGACACGACAGTGACGGCGCCGGGAACGGACTTCACGCCCGAGGCCGGGTCGACCGTTACGCTTTCGCCAACCGAGATCAATTTGTCCCATACGTTCGACCAGCAGCCGGCGGTGGCGCAG
>CAZWDD010000230.1:0-8981 GCA_964632345.1 uncultured Solibacteraceae bacterium
AGCTGAACGTGCGCACAGGCCCCCCCCGCTGGCGCGGCAGGCCCATTCTCTTTCACTATATGGGGGGCGACAAGGGGGGCGGGCAGCGGGATTCCCTATAATCCAGAGATGATCCACGAACTGTTTCCCTATCTGTGCGTGGCCGATGCGAAGGCGGCGATTGCGTTTTATGAAGCGGCGTTCGGGGCGAAGGAGAAGTTCCGGCTGGTGGAGCCGGGCGGGCGGGTGGGACATGCCGAGATGGACTTCGGCGGGATGACGCTGATGCTCTCCGAGGAGTTTCCGGAGTACGGGCTGCGGGGGCCGGGGGCGCTGGGCGGGACGCCGGTGACGCTGCATCTGCATGTGGACAATGCCGACACGGTGCTGGCGCGGGCGGTGGAGTGCGGAGCGACGCTGGAGCGTGCGGCGAGCGATGCGTTTTATGGGGAACGGGGCGGGAGCGTGTTCGACCCGTTCGGGCACCGGTGGCTAATCGGGCACACGATTGAAGCCGTGACGCCGGAGGAGATGCAGCGGCGGTACACGGCCCTAATGGAAACGGGCCGGGCTGACGATGGGAAGGGGTGAGGAGCCGCCTTGCCCGTTAAACTGCTGATCCGGAATACGACGAAAGAACGCGTGGTGACGCCCGCGGCCGACATCGCCGATACGAGCGAGAAGCGGCGGACGGGACTGCTGAAACACACCGAGCTGAAGGCGGGCGAGGGGCTGTGGATTGTGCCGTGCGAGGCGGTGCACACGTTCGCGATGAAGTTCCCGATCGACGTGGTGTATCTGAACAAGAAGCGGCAGGTACTGAAGATAGTGGGAGCGATGAAGAAGTCGCGGATGTCGATCTGTCTGCGGGCACATTCGGTGCTGGAGTTACGGGCGGGATGGGCGGCCGAGTGCGGGCTGGCGGTGGGGGATCAGTTGGAGATAGTGAAGCAGAGTGTGGACTAGAGCATGAGGCGGCGGTGTTCGACGAGGATGCAGCGGTCCATGACGACCTTGATGCCGGCGGCGCGGGCGCGGGCGGCGGCCTCCTCATGGACGACATCCTCCTGGAGCCAGAGGTAGGGAATGCCGAGGGCGATGGCTTCGTCGACGACTTCGGGGACGCCATCGGGGCGGCGGAAGACATCGACGAGATCGACCTTGTCGGGGATGGCGGAGAGCGAGGGGTAGGCCTTTTCGCCGAGGACCTCGGACTCCATGGGGTTGACGGGGATGATGCGGTAGCCCTGCTGCTGGAGGTAGGCGGCGACACCGTGGGAGGGGCGGAGGCGTTTGGAGGAGAGTCCGACGACGGCGATGGTTTTCGCGTGGCGGAGCATCTGGATCATGTCGGCGTCGTTTGTCATGTGGGGCCTTACTCGTCTTCGTCGGCGACCTTGAGCTTGAGGATGCGGCAGAAGCGGGCGACTTCGGGCGGGGTGAGGGGGCGGAACTCGCGGGGGCGGAGGGAGCCGAGTTCGAGGAAGCCGATTTTGACGCGCTTGAGCTTTTCGACGAGGACGCCGAAGTTGCGGAACATCATGCGGATCTGGTTCTGGCGGCCCTCGATGAGCTTGACCTCATACCAGGGGTTGGTGGCGTGCTTGAGTTTCTTGAGGCCGGCGGGGGCGGTGCGTTTGCCGCTGAGGTAGATGCCGTTGCGGAACTGCTCCTCCTGGTCGGGGGAGAGGGTGGCGTTGACCTTGACGACGTAGGTTTTGACGAGGTTGGACTTGGCGGCCATGGCGGCCTTGGCGAAGTCGCCGTCGTTGGTGAGCAGGAGGAGGCCTTCGGAGTTGTAGTCGAGGCGGCCGACGGGGTAGACGCGGGTTTTGATGCCCTTGAGGAGGCCGGCGACGGTGGGGCGGCCTTCGGGGTCGCTCATGGTGGTGACGACGCCGGTGGGTTTGTTGAGGGCGATGTAGACAAATTCCTTGGGGGGCTGGAGGAGTTTGCCGTCGACCTTGATGTGATCGACGCCGAATTCGGCTTTGGCGCCGAGTTCGGTGACGAGGCGGCCGTTGACGGTGACGCGGCCCTGGGTGATGAGTTCTTCGGCTTTGCGGCGGCTGGCTACGCCAGCGGCGGAGATGATTTTCTGTAAACGCTCCGGCATGGGTGCGCCTCCTTAGGCTTCCGAGGCGGTGTCGGGGATGGGTTGTTGTTCGGGATCGGGATCGGGCTGCGGTTCCGGTTCGGACTCGGGCTGGGATTCGGGGAACTCGGGGGCGGGTTGGGCCGGTTGATCCTGTGGTTGTTCGGCCGGTATTTCCGCTGGTTGTTCGGCGGCCTCGGCGATGGAGGCGGGGCCTTCGGCGTCTTCGACGACATCATCCTCACTGAAAGCGAGGCGGCGGAGTTCCTCGAACTCCTTGAGGGTGGGGAGTTCGTTGACGCTCTTGAGGCCGAACTGGATGAGGAAGTCCCTGGTGGTTTTGTAGAGGATGGGTTTGCCGATGACGTTTTTGCGGCCGGCGGTGGTGATGAGTTTGCGGTCGAGGAGGGTTTTGAGGACGCCGGCGCCCTGGACGCCGCGGATTTCCATAATTTCGGGGCCGGTGATGGGCTGTTTGTAGGCGATGACGGCGAGGGTTTCCAGGGCGGCGCTGGTGAGTTTGAAGGAGGGTTTGAGGTTCTTGACGAACTGGCGGACGGCCTCGTGGTGTTCGGGCTTGGTGGCCATTTTGTAGCCGCCGGCGATTTCGCGGATCTGGAGGCCGCGTTCGGGGCGGGCGAACTCCTCGACGAGGGCGGCGAGGGCGGATTCGATGCGGGGGAGGGGTTGCTGGAGGGCGAGGGCGATCTGCTTGGCTTCGAGGGGTTCTTCGGCGATGTAGATGACGGCTTCGAGGATGGCGTGGAGTTCGACGTCGGAGAACTCCATGGGGAGGGGTTCGGGTTCTTCGGCGCCGGGTTCTTCCGATTCGGGTTCGGGAGTGGCTTCGGGGGATGGTTCGGCGTCTGGGGACACGCTTAAGCGTGTCCCCGTTAGGGGTTCGGCTTCGGGAGTGGTGTCGGGTTCGGTGTCTGGGGATGATTCGGCGTCTGGGGACACGCTTAAGCGTGTCCCCGTGAGGGGCTCGGCTTCGGGTTCGCTATCGGTGGGGGGCAACGTCTCGTCTACCGCCTCCTGGGGCGGGTGGACTTCTTCCGGTTCCATCGGTTACTTATATTCCTCTTCCAGCCGCGCAACGGACTCGGCGTTGGCGGCGAATTCTTCAAAGCCGGAGTGGCGGGTGAGGCCGATATCGCCGAAGGCCTCCTGCTGCACGAGGCGGACGGCCTGATTCTTCACCATTTCGAGGATGGCGAGGAACAGGACGATCATGGCCGAGCGGGTACGCTGGCGTTCGAACAGTTCGGTGGCGGAGATGGACTCGCCTTTCCGGGTGTGCTGCAGGACTTTGCGCAGCATCTGGATCATGTCGGGGACGGTGACGTCCTCCTTGTTGACCTCAAACTGGGGGCGGTTTTTGGCGCGGTCGAGAACCTTCTGGAGGGTCTGGACGAGGTCAAAAAGGGTGACGGAGAGGCCGGGTTCGTCCTCGTCGTTGAGGAAGTCCTTGATGGCGGGATTGGACCAGGCGGCTTCCTCAAGGAGACGCTTCTGCTGGAGCATTTCGGCGGCATTCTTGAAGCGCTCGTGTTCGAGGAGGCGGTCGACGAGTTCCTGGCGGGGGTCTTCCTGGGGGTCGAGCTTTTCGAGTTCGGGGTCGCGGGGGAGGAGGACCTTGGACTTGATATGGATAAGAGTGGCGGCCATGTAGACGAACTCGGCGCCGAGTTCCATATCGAGTTCCATGGCTTTCTGCACGTACTCCAGGTATTGCGCGGTGATCTGCGCAATGGGGATGTTGTGGATATCGATCTGATGCTTGCGGATCAGATCCAGCAGAAGGTCAAGGGGACCTTCATACTGATCCAGATGGACATGGAGCGGCGAGGACACTACGTTTCAGGGTACCACGGGGAGGGGCTTGCGGTAAGGAGTTGTAATTGCCGCAAAATCAAGGGTTTGCGGCGGGCTTGCGGGTCCATTCGGTGATCCAGTCGAGGAAGTTCCGGTGCCAGACGAGGCTGTTCTGGGGCTTGAGGATCCAGTGGCCCTCGTCGGGGAAGAGGAGGAGTTTGGAGGGGACCTTCTTCATCTGGAGGGCGGTGAAGAGTTGGAGACCCTGGCCGACGGGGACGCGGTAGTCGAGATCGCCGTGGATGACGAGGGTGGGGGTCTGGAAGCCGTTGACGTAGTGGCTGGGGGACCATTTGGCGTAGGATTCGGGGTTGTCCCAGGGCATGCCGCGGAACTCCCAGAGGGGGAACCAGAGCTCTTCGGTTTCGCCGGCCATGGAGCGGAGGTCATAGACGCCGGCGTGGCTGACGAGGGCTTTGAAGCGGGTGGTGTGGCCGAGCATCCAATTGACCATGTAGCCGCCGAAGGAGCCGCCGGCGGCGGCGAAGCGTTCGGGATCGGCCCAGGGCTGTTGGGCGATGTGGTCGACGGTGGACATGATGTCGTCGAAGACCTTGCCGCCCCAATCGTTATTGATCTCGTCGGTGAATTTCTGGCCGTAGCCGGTGGAGCCGCGGGGGTTGGGCATGACGACGACGAAGCCGGCGTTGGCGAATATCTGCGGGTTCCAGCGATAGGACCAGGACTCGTGCCAGGCGCCCTGGGGGCCGCCGTGGATAAAGAACAGAACGGGGTACTTCTGTTTTTCGTCGAAGTTGGCGGGTTTGAGGACGAAGCTGTGGACTTTGGCGCCTTCGGCGCCGGTGACGTTGATGTCCTCGAAGGCGGGAAGGGTGAGGGAGGCGAGGAGGGAATCGTTGAGGCGGGTGAGGGGGACGGGGGTGTTGTTGCCGGAGACGACCTTGAAGATTTCGACGGGGCGGGAGCCGGTCTGCATGGTGTAGACCATGACCTTGCCGTCGGGGGTGAGCTGGACGTCGTCGTAGGTGGCCGAGCCGGAGACGATGGAGCGGGCGCCGCCGGAGGAGTTGATGCCGATCATCTGAATGGACTGGCGGCCGCGGTCCTCGAGGGCGTAGAAGATGCGGGTGGAATCGGGGGACCAGAAGACGGACTGGACGGAGCGGTCAATGGATTCGGTGAGATCGCGGACGCGGCCGTCGCGGCGTTTGATGACGAAGAGGCGCCAGCGGTCGCTTTCATAGCCCGGGGTGCGCTGGCCGCGCCAGGCGAGCCATTCGCCGTCGGGGGAGTAGACGGGGCCGACGTCGGCGCCGGCGGTGGTGGTGATGCGCTGGGGTTCGCCGCCGTCGGGGGAGACGGTCCAGAGGTCGGAGTTGGTGGAGGTGGCCTGGTCGGGGTCGCTGTTCATGACGTAGCAGACCTCCTTGCCGTCGGGGGAGACGGCATAGCCATCCTGGCCGCCGAGGGAGAAGGTGGGGACGTCGAACTTGCCGGGGGTGAGGTCCTTGAGTTCCCCGGATTCGAGGGTGAGAGCGAAGAGGTGGCTGCGGCGGGCGGAACTCCAGGTGTTCCAGTGGCGGTAAAGGAGAGAGGTATAAGTCCGGGCCTTGGATTTGGCGGCCTGCTCCTCCTTGAGCATGCGTTCGTTGCAGGCGGCGTCGGCGCAATCGGGGAAGACTTCGGAGAGGAAGAGAATGCGCTGGCCGTCGGGGAAGAAGGTGACGCCGGAGGCTTCGGTGGCGAGGCGGGTGAGTTGGGATTGGGCGGAGCCGTCGGCGTTCATGAGCCAGATCTGGGAGGAGCCGGAGCGGGTGGAGACGAAGGCGATTTTGGAGGAGTCGGGGGACCAGCGGGGACGGTCGTTAGAGCCCTCGGTGGTGAGCATGCGGGGGTAGCCGCCGTCGAGGGGGACGGTATAGATCTGGGTGACGCGCTTGTTTTCGGCGAGGTCGACGGACTGGACGGAGAAGGCGACGGTTTTGCCGTCGGGGGACAACTGCGGGTCTGAGATGCGCTTGATGCGCATCATGGTTTCGACATCGATTCCGGACGCGAGGGGCAGCGTCAGCGTGAGGCAAAGCAACAGATACCGCAGCATAGTTCCAATTGTAGATGACGGTTCCGGGACGGGCGTTTCCTAACGGGGGAGGAAACAGGCGATAATACGGAGTTTGGTCACATGATCCGCGCATTTCAAGGCAAGCAACCCCGGATAGCCGCGACGGCCTGGGTGGACCCGACGGCAGTGGTGATCGGGGAGGTGACGGTGGGGGAGCGTTCTAGCATCTGGCCGAACGCGACGGTGCGGGGGGATGTGAACCGGATCACGATCGGGGCCGAGACGAACGTGCAGGACGGGAGCGTGCTGCATGTGGAGCATGCGCTGTATGAGCTGACGCTGGGGGACCGGGTGACGGTGGGGCATTCGGTGGTGCTTCACGGGTGCACGGTGGAGGATGACTGTCTGATCGGGATCGGGGCGATTGTGCTGAACGGGGCGCGGATCGGGAAGGGATCTGTGATAGCTGCAGGGGCGCTGGTGCCGGAGGGGATGGAGATACCGGCGGGGTCACTGGCGATGGGGGTGCCGGCGAAGGTGAGGCGGGCGGTGACGCCGGAGGAGCAGGAGCGGTTCCGGGTGAACGCGCAGCACTACGTGGAGCTGCGGGAGAAGTACCGGAACGAGCCGGCGCTGTAGAACGAAGAGGATTATGAGCATTCGCGCCGTAAAGGGCACACGGGATATTCTGCCGCCGGCATCGGCGGTGTGGAACGAGATAGAAGAGAACGCGCGGCGGGTATTCCGCACGTTCAACGTGCAGGAGATCCGGACGCCGATCTTTGAGGAGACGGCGCTGTTTGCGCGGGGCGTGGGGGAGGAGACCGATATTGTGTCGAAGGAGATGTACTCCTTTGACGACCGGGACGGGACGTCACTGACGCTGCGGCCGGAGAATACGGCGAGCGTGATCCGGGCGTATATTGAACACCGGCTGGACCAGATACCGGGCGTGAAGAAGCTGTACTATATCGGCCCGATGTTCCGGCGGGAGCGTCCGCAGAAGGGGCGGTACCGGCAGTTTTCGCAGATCGGGGCGGAGTTGATCGGGTCCGATTCGCCGACGGTGGACGCGGAGACGATCGAAATGGTGGCGGCGCTGCTGGAGGCGAACGGGGTGACGGGGGCGCGGCTGCTGATCAATTCAGTGGGGGATCCGGAGTCGCGGGGGCGGTATATTGCGCGGCTGAAGGAAGACCTGGAGAAGCATCTGCCGGAGCTGTCGGCCGATTCGCAGCGGCGGGCGGTGACGAATCCGCTGCGGGTGCTGGACTCGAAAGACCCGCAGGACCAGCCGATTGTAGAGAAGCTGCCGAGCATTCATGAATATCTGAACGATGGATGCCGGGAGCATTTCGCGGCGGTGCTGCGGTATCTGGACGACCGGGGAATCGCCTACGAGGTGACGCCGCGGCTGGTGCGGGGGCTGGACTACTACACGCACACGACGTTTGAATTTCTGCACGGGGCGTTGGGTGCGCAGAATGCGATCTGCGGGGGCGGGCGGTATAACGGGCTGGCGGAATCACTGGGGTCGCGGGTGCCGGCGCCGGGGATCGGGTTTTCGATCGGGGAAGACCGGCTGGTGATGGCGGTGGAGGAGGCGCGGGGCGGGCTGCGGGCGCCGGTGCTGCCGTTGTTTGTGGCGCCGATGAGCGAGGCGGCGTTCCGGCGGGGAGCGTTGATTGCGCGGGGGCTGCGGGGGCAGGGGATCGGCGTGGAGGTGAATGCGCCGGCGAAGCTGAAGCGGCTGATGGAGTTGGCGAACAAGGCCGGGGCGCGGTACACGCTGCTTGTCGGGGACGATGAGCTGGCGGCGGGGCGGTTCGGGCTGAAGAATATGGAGACGGGCGAGCAGCAAACCGTCGAGGAAAGCGAGTTGGCGGGTATACTGAATCGATAGGCTCATCGCGGGGAACGCCGCGACGGGACTCCCTTTTTTCCCCCACACAAAACATACGTCATGCCAGAACAAGTACCTCTGGATTTCCTTGGAGATCTCCGCCGCACGCACACGTGCGGACAGTTGCGCGCCGCCGACGAGGGCCAGCGCGCGCTCTTGATGGGCTGGGTGCACCGCCGCCGCGACCTGGGCGGGGTGATCTTCATCCACCTGCGCGACCGGGAGGGCGTATCGCAGATCGTCTTCCATTCCGACGAGAAGTTTGCGGCTGTGCATGACAAGGCCGATCTGCTGCGGTCCGAGTACGTGATCGCGGTGGAAGGCGTGGTGAAGACGCGGACGCCGGAGACGATCAACCCGAACATTCCGACGGGCGAAGTGGAAGTGGTGGCCGACAAGATCTGGATTCTGAACGAAAGCCGGACGCCGCCGTTCCCGATGGAAGACACGGTGGACGTGAATGAAGACGCACGGCTGAAGTACCGGTATGTGGACCTGCGGCGGCCGCGGATGCAGCGGAACATCATGTTGCGGGCGAAGCTGAGCCTGGCGATCCGCGAGGTGCTGGACGGGCTGGGGTTCCTGGAGATTGAGACGCCGTTCCTGACGAAATCGACGCCTGAAGGGGCGCGGGACTTTCTGGTGCCGAGCCGGATGTATGCGGGCGAGTTCTACGCGCTGCCGCAATCGCCGCAGATCTTCAAGCAGCTGCTGATGGTGAGCGGGTTCGACAAGTATTTCCAGATTGTGCGCTGTTTCCGGGATGAGGACCTGCGGGCGGACCGGCAGTATGAGTTCACGCAGATCGACCTGGAGATGAGCTTCCCGCAGCAGGAGACGATTTTCTCCGTGATTGAGCCGCTGCTGGTGAAGGCGTGCGAGGTGGGCGGGTTTACGGTGACGGCGCCGTTCCCGCGGATGACCTACGCCGAGGCGATGCGGAACTACGGGATCGACAAGCCGGACATGCGGATACCGCCGTTCTACTGCGTGGAAGACCTGTTCCCGGAGGACCCGAACTTTGCGACGCCGGGGCTGCCACTGGTGGCGATTGTGATCCCCGGGACGGGTGCGCCGACGCGGAAAGAGCGCGACGAGCTGAAGGC
>CAZWDD010000231.1:0-8969 GCA_964632345.1 uncultured Solibacteraceae bacterium
CCCGCGCTTTCGCGCTCCACAAACCCAGGCCCTCTTCGCTACCCAGTCTGCGTCTGGCTGACGTTGGTCAGCTCTTGTCCGGCGCTGCGTTGTAGCGCATCTGCAAGCTTATCACAGCTTTTCTGGCCTTGCAACCTTTGGACTTTACCACCCAGTCTTTCAGGCGCCGCCGCTCGGACTTCTTTAGGTTAGCAAAGCACCCTCCACCACGCAAGCACGGTAGAAGAAAAAAGCAAAGAAAGTTGTAAGGCCTTTCGAATCAACGCCCAACATCCCGGAGTACCCTTTTAGCTGCTTCGACGCCACGATACTGTGCCTCCTCGAAAATGGAGAATCCGCTCACGTCGGCGCTGGCCCAGTAGAATCGTTCCCTGCCCTGCTCCCAGGCCCTTCGTTCCGGATTAGAGAGGAAACCCGGCGTTGGCCGAATCATGGCGTGGCCATTCCGGAAGAGGTCGATCCGCGAGACGCACTGGCGGATATCTCTATGCGCACGTTCGAGATCCGAGAGAATCCGCTCCTTCCAGACACCCCAATCGGAGGCCAGCAGATCGCGCCGCGCCTGCGCCGGAGGTGCTCCGGAGAGTGCCCAATAATGCGTAAAAACCGTCTTTTCGGTGCGTATTTGCACGTTCTGGTGCGTCGAAACGACGTATCCGAGCGACGGAGAACCGTAGATGACGTTGTCCCAAGCCGCCTCTAAGCCCTTTTCAGCAGGCATCCGGTCCAGCGTCAGATTCGCCACCAGCCAGGGCGACCAACTCATCGACTTCACCGGTGGCACGGACGAATCCAGGTACGGCAGGAGAAATGCCGGCGCCGCATAGATCACGGCATCGCAAGTATATAGCGTGTCCGCCGTAGCGACTTCCCAACGGGCTCCATTGCGGGCGATCCGCACGACAGGCTTTCCCGAGTGTACGTGTTTGGCCAATTTATTCAACAGTTTGCGGAGAATCCAACCGTTTCCTTCGGGCCACGTCAACGGCCCTTTCTCTTCGTGATCGCGCGCGGCGAAGTAGTGGATCCCGGCCCATGCGCTGGTATCGGCGGATGAGGCGCCGAAGTCGTCCCGCGTGGAGTAGTCGGCCAACCATGCCAGATAAGGTGATCGGAACCCGTTCTGCTCCATCCACTGCCGGAAAGACAGCTTGTCTAGCGAAGAATCCGCCGGAGCCCCAGTCGCCATTGGAATCCGAAACTGCCCCGAAGCGCGAAACTCCGCCATCCGCTCGCTGAAGGCATGAAACTGCCGGTGATCCTCCCCGGTAAGGCCTACCTCCGGTTCCACGCCTTCTTGCCAGCGTCCGTGCAGAAACAGGCGCTCCTGGGGCGAATGGCACAACCATCGTTCATCCCACTGTCCATCGACGAATAAGCCCAACTCGGTGAACAACTCCCGAACCAGTGTCGCGTCCGAGTTTGGAACGGGCACATAGTGCGCGCCCCACGGATAGACCGAGACCTCGTTGCTGCCATATCGGGAATTGCCGCCGGCCTCCTTTTCCATCTCAAGGATCACAAAATCCCGAAAGCCCCTCTTGTCCAGCCACCAGGCCGCTGATAGCCCAGCCATCCCCCCGCCCACGATCACCACCGGCACCCGGCGCGAATGGCGCGGCGCCGCCAGCACATGACGATCCCGAATGGCATGCCCGGACGTCTGGGACTCGAATACAAACCCGCCGGAAATCGTGCGCTCCGCCTTGGCCGTCAACCCTATGAGGCCGGCGCACAGAGCTCGTCGCGACGTCCGGTCAATGGGCAATATTCCGCCACTCCTTGTCGTAATAGCGAACAAGAGTCTGGTCGTTCAGCCGGTTAGGCTCCACAGGGACCCGCGCCATATCGGAGGGAAAGTGAAACAGCCCTGCCAGACTGTTCTGATCCAAGAAGCGCAGCCCCTCGGGCACCTTCGGCTGGCGATACTCTCCGAGCCCGGCCAGGACATATCCCCACTCCCCGAAACTCGGAACGTACACATGATACGGCCAGGTGTTTAAGCCAGCGGCGCGCATCGTATCGTGAATGCACCAGTAACTCTGACGGGCAAATAGAGGGGAGGTGCTCTGGACGGCGACAAATGCGCCTGGCGCCAGATGGCGCTTCAGCAGACGATAGAACGCCGTTGTGTATAGCTTCCCCAGGGCGTAGTTGGTCGGGTCCGGGAAGTCAATCACCACGAAATCGAACTGCCCGCCGTTCTGTTCCAGCCACGGGAAGGCGTCCGCATTGACGACGCGCACTTTGTGCGAGTGGAGGGAGTCCCGGTTCAGTTCGCGCAGCAGGGAGTGCTCCTTGAACAGCTTGGTAATTTCCGGATCGAGATCGACGAGAGTAATCGACTCAACCGCCGGGTAACGCAGGATCTCCCGCACTGCCAGCCCATCCCCTCCCCCGAGCACTAGAACCCGCCGCGGGTCCCGGACGGCGGCAAGTCCGGGGTGCACAAGCGCCTCATGATAGCGATACTCATCGCGGGAGGAAAACTGCAGATGCGAGTTCAGAAACAGCCGGAGATCATCCTTCCAGTGCGTGACCACAATGCGCTGGTACCGGGTGTTGCGTGCCAGCACAACCTCATCGGCGTACAGGTTGGCGTCGGCCGTCTCCGTTATGCGCTCCGCAAAGACCATTCCGGCCCCCAGTGCGGCAATCACCAGAACGGATGTCGCCCGCAGGCGCCCCGGGTAGGCAATCTGCGTCTTGAAGATGAAGGTGGACCACAGCGCCACCCCGGCGTTAATCAACCCGAACAGAATTGCGGACCGCACCATTCCCACACGCGGCACAAGCACAAGCGGAAACAGCAGCGAGGCTCCCAGCGCCCCCAGGTAATCGAACGTCAAGACGTTGGCCACCAAGTCGTGAAATTGAAAGCGCTCCTTGAGGATCCGCATGAGAAGCGGGATTTCCAGTCCCACCAGAATTCCAATAATCAGAACCAGCGTGTAGAGCAGGAACCGGAACGCATCCGTATAGGCGAAGGCCAGGAACAAGATGGCGGAGGAAAAGCCGCCGACCAGGCCCACCATCAGTTCAATCGTGATGAACCGCGCCACCAGTCCGCGATTGATGAACTTGCTCAACCAACTGCCGATGCCCATGGCGAACAGGTACGACCCGATCACCGTCGAGAACTGCAGAATGCTGTCGCCGAGGAGGTAGCTGGCCAGAGCGCCAGCGATCAACTCATAGATCAGCCCGCAAGCGGCGATCAGGAAGACGCTGATGAATAGAACAACCGCCATCTGACGCCGTGCCGGCCTCTAGTGGACCGCCGCCGCGATGATGATGCCGATCCCCAGGGCCATCAGCCCGACAACGATCGCCAAAGCGACATTCTGCTTCTGAACGATTTCGCCCCATATATCCACGGGCGTCATCTTGTCACTGACGATGAAGGCAATCCAATAAATGATCACACCGAGAAAGGCGTAAATCAGCGCGTTCACAAAATGATCAACACGAAATTCCATGGTGGTTATTTCCCCCCGAAGTAGCGGGCGCGGCTGGCATAGTGGCTACGATAGGCGCCCGGATTATCACGAACAGATTTGGGGACGTTCTTGACTTCATCGTAGGAATCCAAGGACCATCCCGTAAGACCGGAGTAGAATAACCCACCGGCCAACAAAGAGCCATACAACAGATAGAACTTACTCATCGTCATCCTCACTGGCGGAACTGGCCACGTGACCCAATCCCGCGCCGGGCGGCACGCCATAGTCACTTTCCTCCCACCGCTTAGCCTCAAAACCAGCGCCCTTCCGCCCCATGAAGGGAAGCGGAATCAGCAGCAGGAATACGCCCAGCAGGTAGCGGAAGTAGTAGGGAACGTCGCGGGTCAGGCGAATGCTGTAACGGATGGGAGTGGCATACGCAGCCATTCCGGTGGGGGAAACTTCGGTTTCCGGTTCGATGCGAAGATAGTAGCGTCCCCCGGGAATCGCCGGGAGCGTCGCTTCATCTTCACGGCTATCTTCGGTCCAGCTCTCACCTCCGTCCACACCGTAGTAGTAGCTGATCTGCCGCCCGAAGTCGAAGGCTTGTCCCGTCTGCTCATTGATCAAAGCCATGGAGAGATACATCCACTGATTCGCCATCTCACCTTTGACTTCCACCTGCAGATTGGCGCTCTCGCCCTTCAGTTCAAATGGCGCCGTGACGAACGACTTTTCCCCTGTCGCCGCCGGACTGAAAGTAAAGGACTGCTCGAACACCTTCTCCGACCGGGCCTTCACCGCGAAGGAGATCATCATGCCGATCATCAGCAGGGAGAACACGAAGAACAGCGTCCACGGCCGTCCCGGCTGTTTTACCACCGGCGAGGGTTGGATTGAATAGATGCCCCTCGCCTCGGGCGGTGCGCCGGGGAGTTGGAAGGCGGACCAGATCTCCTTTCCATCCACGTATTCGCCGCGGCTCCAACTCACTTCGTTCTCGGTGGTCTCAGCCGAAAGCATTTTCGGTGGCGCGACATAGTCCGCCACGCCCACCGTTTCGCCGACCTTCACCTGCCAGGGGAACTCTCCGATGACGAACGCCGTTACCGCACGCGCCGTCTGGAAGTGGTCATACGTTACGCCGTCGAACTTCATCGTCGGCCGCCCGATCATCGTGCTACCAGGCTCCGGCAGACTCTGCACGGGCGTAACGAAACTCCAGTGATTGTCGTACTCGCTGAGATAACGGAACCCTTTGTAAGGGTTGAAAAGCACGTACTCCCGCCAGCAGTACTGCGTCCCTTCCACGGTAATGCACCGCTGCTGAAAGCCGATCGCTTCCCAGATAGCGCCGCCCAGTTTTCCCCGAGACCCCAGCGGAATCAGCGGCTGGACCGTCATCTTGGACTGCCAGCGCTGCAGGATTGTTAGTTGTGGGTTCGTGGCATCAAGAGTCGTCGAGCAATAGGAACAGACCACCGTCGCGGCGGCACCCATGGCGCGCAGTTCAATGGCGGACCCGCAGTTCGGACAGTTCAGCGCCTTCGGGCGCGGGACGACGCGGCGAGGAACGCTCATGCGGTCCACCCCTCAAACTCTTTGAGGTTTGTCAGCCGGAGACTTTCAAACTCGACGAACTCCCCGAGAAACAACAGCGGCGGGTTTTCCGTGTAGTCGATTGTGGCGAAGCGTCCGTCTCGGGATCGGAGGTCGGCGAACCAGCACTTGTCTTTGTTCCAATACTGGAACGGCAGTTCTCCTTCCACGCCCTCATAGTGCGCTTCGGTCAGAGTGGTGACGGAGAGGACCACCCCTTGTTGCGTCAATTCCAGTCCCCGGTAAACCTGGTTGGATGCCGGAAGTGGCCCCTGCGGTTGGGAGAGGAAGCTGACGGCGTATTCGGCCTGCGCGTCGCTAAGCCACCCGCTGCTTCCATTGGAATAGAGCAGGTGCCACTCATTCCATGCCCCCACATCGTGGCTGTAGATGATCCGCCCGATCACTTGAAAGGCTGTATCTCGATAGATTCCTTCCGTCCCGATTTGAATGGGGCTGATGTCTGGCGGCAGGTCGGCCACTTCTCCCACCTTGGCCAGATTCAGGTCATGGCGGACAAGGATGGACTTGCAGTACTCACAAGTGGTCTGGACGGCAGACGACCAGCGAAACAGGACTGGCGCACCGCAATTGGGACAGGTGGCGGATAACTGACTCATGGGAGTTGGTAGGGCCGCTCCAACCGGCGGACACGAACGGAGGTCGCCCCCAGTTTTTCTCTCAGATACGGTTCAAAGGCCCATTCCGGGCGCGGGCGGCAGCAGAAAACGTTCAGGCAGATGGACCCGTATTCCGGGAACGTGTGGCAGGCAAGATGAGACTCCGCGAGTAAAGAGAGTCCGGTGATGCCGCCCGCACCCGGAAACTGATGCCACTGCGTTTCCGAAACCGGATGAAGCGATAATCCAGCGATCAAGTCGTCAAAAACGGCTCGCAGTTGCGAGAGATCCTTGAGGCGCTCGATATCGCAGCCAAGCGCCTCGATAACCCATTCGCAGCCCTGTCCGCCAACCAGGTCGGCCATGGACATTTAGTGTATCAGGCCGCCGGCTGAGCGGTTCCGCATTCCCCGCAGAACTTCGCTGCCCGGGGGATCTTCGTGCCACAGTTGAAGCAGAACTTCGTCTCGCCGGCGGGCGCGGCGGAAGGCGGAGCCGCTTGCGGGGCAGCAGCCTGCGGAGGGCCTGCCGGGGCGACGGGCGCCACCGGCACAGCCCCCATCGGGGGCGGGGCCTGCGGGGGAGGTTGAGGCGGCTGGAACGACGCATTCAACGCCTGTCCCATTGCCTGCGCCATCCCATACCCAGCCGACAGACCTGCGCCAATCCCGGCGATGCCACCTTCGTTCGCGGCGGCTACGGGGATCGACTGCGCCACCTGGAACTGCGTATACCGGCCCATGTCCCCGATCATGTTCATCGAGATCCGTTCGTCGAGCCGCTTCTGCAACTCCTCGGGCAGCGAGAACTCCCGCACAATGAATGTGTCCAGCGTCAGGCCGAACTCCATATAGTACGGTTGCAATGCTTGGTGGATAAGCTTGCTGAGTTCCAGCTGATTCGAGATCAGGTCAAGAAACGGGATCTGGCTCTGCGCAATCGCGTCGCCGATGTGGCCAAGCGTCATATCGCGCAACTGCCCTTCGATCTCGGCAACCGTATACTTTTCCCGGGTCCCGCTCACTTTCGTATGGAAGGTCCGCGGGTCGGAGATGTGCCAGGAGTAGACGCCGTTGCCACGTACGCGGATCGCGCCGAACTCGCGGTCGCGAATCGTCAGCGGATTCGCCGTACCCCAGCGCTGATTCAATTGCATGCGCGTGGAGAAAAAGTAGACGTCGCTCTTGAACGGGGACTGGAACAACTTGTCCCAATTCATGAGATTTGTCAGCAGCGGCAGAGTCTGCGTGTTCAGCGTGTAAAGACCGGGCCCGAAGACATCGGCCATCCGGCCCTCATTGACGAACGCGGCCATCTGCGACTCGCGCACCGTCAATTTGGCGCCGTTCTGAATTTCCATGTCCTGCATGGGATAGCGCCAAGCCAGGAGGCCGTTCTCCTCTTCCACCCAGTGAATGACGTCAATAAACTGTTTCTTGACGAAATCACCGACACCCGAACTCTTTAGAAAATCTCCGATACCCATTGCGTCAACTCCAGTCCTTTCCCTAAGCGGATGCTGCTTTCAAGCAGTATAACGCTGGGGGTTTGCCAAAAGTTCGATTTATCGGCAGTTCAAGCGCCAGCAGTCTCGGCATCGACGGCGGCCGCACCTTCTGCCTCGGCGGTTGCGATCAATTCCCTTGCCTGTTCAGCGAGGCTGCGGGCAACCTTCACTTCATACGGAAGACTCGGCAAGCCGGGTGCGAACTCCACCCAGACGGAGATCCCCGACTGTTCAAGCAGACCCTGAACAGCCGCCGCCTGCATTTCGGCGTCTATGCCGTTGAAGACAGCGATCGTCTCCAGGTCCAGTTCGGGAGACGGATCGGCATCCCCCTGCATTCCCTCCAGAACCCGCCTCGCCTCTTCGGCCTGATCGGCCCGGACGCAGATTGCAATCGAGGCTTCCAGCCCAGCCTCCGTTAGCTGATCCCGCATCTCAGCCAAATCCCGGTCATCGGCCGTCCGAATGATCACCCATCCCTCGTTGCTGGCGCCGTTGATGTTCATGCCCGGAGGATATCACCAAATCCGGCTAAACGTAATCAGTACCCTACTGGCCAGAACGGCCAGAGGGAGGATTGCGAGGCAGAGGCGTGCAACCCCGGCACTGCTGCGGTATACTAAGGGTTTGTAGCCGTTCGGGCGCGTAGCTCAGCTGGTTAGAGCGCCTGCTTCACACGCAGGAGGTCCGGGGTTCGAGTCCCTGCGCGCCCACCATTTAAATCCTTCCTTTTCAACCTCTTCGTTTTTTCGTCCTCTCCCGTTTCCGCCCTAGAAGGTCCCGACCGTATCAAAACCCCTCTGTTGAAGAGTGACCGTATCAAAACTCTTGGGACTGCCGGTCGATATTAGAAGATCCCGATTCGGCGTTGCGGAAGTATGGGCAAAGCGCCCGACAGGTGTTGTCATCATTGTCGGCCTACCGATTCTTTTTGGAGCCGCTCTCTCGACTTCCAACATTCGTTTCGTTCCCCTCGCGGTTGAGCTTCTCGAGAGCTTCCTGCTTTATTTGGCGCTTCATCTGCGAGTACCTCTTGAACACCTTGGCATCAGTTTGCCGCAGGAGCTGAGTCACCCATTCGTCGGCGACTCCTCCTGCACTCAACCGGGTGGCATGAGGACGCATGGAGTTTTATTCGTCGCGGCTGAGGGCCTCGGCAGATTTTCATGCTCAAGCCGCAGCCGCCCATTATCGACAGCAGTTTGTGGCAAGCGGCGGCAGTTTCTGGAAAGAGCGCGCAAACACCGTTAAACCCGAGCAGCCACGGCGCGCCGCCGGTCTTTCTCCACATCTTCTCATTCAACTATCGCCGAACCTTCAAATCGGCAGCGTTGCCATTGTGGGGAGTCGGTATGTGTTCCGTCAGGAGGGCGTGACCTTGAACGGAAAATCGTTCGCATTCGTCGGCAACGTCACTCCCGTCGCGCCCATGCTGCGAGAGATCCGAGGACCGGTGCGGACGGCCGAAGTGCTTCAGCGCTGGTCGCGTAGAATGCCCAGCGCGCACGCAATGCAGTTTCTGGAATGGGCTTGGGCCGAAGAGTTGATCGAAGGACACTCGGCAATCAACACCGTAGCAACACCAAAGCAGAACTCCGTCTGAGCGGATCGGAAGAAGTGCGGATCCGGCCAAGAGTTGAGGCACGGTTCCGCAGTTCTGGGAGCCACTTCGCCTGCTCGCCAGCGGCACCGAATTCTACCTGGCATCGGGAAATCGTTACGCTTCCGCCTTGAATGATAGAGCGGCGGCGCCATGTTCCCAACTCTCCTGCTGGCCCCGCACATTGGCGGCGGTAGCCC
>CAZWDD010000232.1:0-8948 GCA_964632345.1 uncultured Solibacteraceae bacterium
CCATCGGATTGGCGCCCGTCACGGCCAGATAGTCGGCGTCAAGCGTTGCGCCAAGCCGCGTCAGCGCCGCTTCCAGCGCCGCCGGCGTCGGCGCGCCGTCCCCCTTCTGCAGTCCCGCCTCCCGCGCCAGCACCTCGATTGCCCGGCGGATTCGCTCATCGGCCATCTTGCTCGTCCGCAGCGCGTTCGTATCCCGCGACCGCGCTTCACTGGCGATGTGGCTGCGGATCTGGTTTTGAATCAACAGATCCAGCAGCGAAAAGCAGCTCAGAAACAGAATTCCCACCGGGAAGGCCACTCGAACAAAGATGTGGCGGACCAGCGATGTCGATTTCGATTTCGTCGTCCGGCTCTCCTCCGGTCTTGCTTTGTGTGCTTCCATGCGGGCGTCGGCGAGCGATTTCGCCGCTACCCTAGCTATCGGAAGGATCACAAGTAAGGTTTACGGCTTCGCTGCCGATTTTTCGACAAACTCTGGCACGGTGTTGAGGATACGGATCTTATGCGTCCGCAATCGCCGCAGCGAGAAACCCTTGAACTCCGCCTCCACCACCAATCCGTCATTCGTTCCCGGCGCCGTCTGATCAAACACGAGGTTACCCAGCGAGTAACAGATAACTCCCGTCCGGAACTCCTCGCACGGTTGTACGACGTGCGGGTGATGCCCGATCACCAGCGTCGCCCCGGCTTCGATTGCCGCCTCGGCAAACTGCCGCTGCGAGGGGTGCGGTTTCTTCGCATACTCAACCCCGGCATGCAGCGAAACTACCGTTACATTGGAGCGCTGCCGGATCGCCGCAACGTCCTCCCGCAGCCGGACAATATCCATCCCGTTGATCCGGTTGTCGTCTTCCTTGTGGTTCCCGTTCCGCTGATCGTAGGTGTAGCCCAGGAACCCGAACTTCACCCCATTGCTCTCCAACACCGCTCCGGCCCGCGCCGCCGCCTCGTCACGGCCCGTCCCCACCGCGGCGACCCCATTCTTCTCCAGCCAGTCGAGCGTATATGTCAGGCCGTACTCGTGTTGGTCCCGTGAATGATTATTCGCCGTCGCCACAACGTCGATTCCCGCCAGCTTCAATCCTTCGATGGCTTCCGGTGGCGCCTTGAACACCATGCCGCCCGTCGCCGGCTTCCCTTTATCGGAGAACGGCGATTCCAGATTCACAAACGCCAGATCCGCCTCCCGGAAAAACGGCGCAATCTGCCGGAACGGCAGCGCCGGATCGCCGGCTGCCCTCATCCGCGCCGCGACGTGCCTTGACAGCATCACATCGCCGCCAAACACCAGCCGGTTCACAGGTGGCGGAATCTCTTCCTGCGCCTGTTTCTCGACCGCCTCCTGCTTCGCCCTGGGCTTGTCCGGCCCTGCTCCGCCGCACCCGGCCAGCCCTGCCGCCACCGCCAGCACAACCAGGCGTCTCATCCGGCTACCGGATCCCCGCCGCCGCTGCTTCATCCAGAAACCAGGTTACAACTCCGGTATGCTGGCGGGTCAACTGCACCGGCATCTCCAGCAGCGCCTCCGGCCCGTTCCACACACGCGCCAGCGCCGCTGCCTTGTCCTCGCCCGTCACCAGCATCAAAGTGTTTCGCGCACGTGTCAACACCCCGGGCAGAAGTGTGATCCGCGCCGCCTTCAGCTTTTCCACATAGACCGCCGCCGCAATCCCGGTCTCGTCCAGTACCAGTGCCTCGCCCGGAAACAGGCTCGCCGTATGGGCATCGGCGCCCATGCCCTGCTGGATCGCGGCAAACACTGGGAACCCGCCCTTATTCAGTTGAAAGTGTCCCCGTATCTCGTCGGCATACCGTTCCGCCGCCTCCGATACCGGTAACTCGGCCGGAATCCGGTGTATGTTCGCCGCCGGATACTCCACCGGTCCCAGCCAGTGATCGTGCGCCAGCGTGTAGTTACTCTGCGGATCGCCCGGCGGAACGGCCCGCTCGTCCACCCAGAACAGATGCACGCGGCTCCAGTCGCACCCCGCCTTGGCCAGATACTGAAACAATAACTTCGGCGTCGTACCGCCGGAGATGGCGATATTGGCCGTATCCCGCTCCTGCAGCGTGTCGCTCAGGATCGCCAGCAGACGCTCGCCGCACGCTCCGGCGGCGGCGTGCGGGTCGGCGCAAACAACTGTCGAAAAGCTCATGTCAGGAATTCAGTCGCGCCACGGCGCGCAAGGTTGCGTCATAGGTCGGATCGGGTCCCAGAATACTCAACTCCTCTTCCAGCAGGTTTGCGTCGCTTCGCGCCCGGTCCGGGATTCGGGTCGTCTGTCCGTCCAGCCGTGTTGCCACCAGCGCCTCTCCCGCGTCGGTTACCTCCATCCGCTGCCCCCCGGCCAGCAGCCGGATTCGCTGCACCCCGCTTCCCGTTGCCCCCGCGGCGGCATCCGGCAGCCGGTGGCTCAGCCACGCCGCCAGATACTGCACATCGGTCCCCGGCGCCCCGAACCGGCCCTTTACTTCGATCCGGTCGATCTTCGGCAGCGCCGCGCGGCAGGCTTGTGTCTCGAACATCTGCGCGATCGTCTCCCGCCATCCCGTCAACCGGCTCCAGGCCAGATCCTTGATCCGCCATCCCGCCGCCCGCCGCCGCCCCAGCTCCGCCAGCCCCGCTCCGGCGTCCACAAACTGCGCCGAATCCAGCAGCAGCGGCCGCGCCAGCGGCAGCACCGGCCCCAGCGCCGGGTCCAACAGCAGTTGCGCATCCCGCAGCCACAGCAGCACCGGCAAGTCCGGCACGGTTAATCCCAGCGTTACCGCGCAGAAGTCCGGAATGTGATCCCGCGTCGCCGTGAACTCAATCTGTTCACAGCAAAGCTGCTGCCGCCGCCCGAATGCCAGCTGGCACTGCGCGAACACCCGCGCCGAAAATTCCGAATGCGGCCGGTCCACCAGCCGCAAAACCACATACCGGCACGGATGGCTGTGCATCAGCTCTCCGAGCGTTCCCGCCAGGTCCTGCTGGTCGTCCTCGCCCGTCGTCACTACCAGCAGCGTCATCGAGCACGCCCGGACTACGGCATACTCATTGCCCGCCTCATCCAACTCCGCCCAGACGTTGGCCAGGTCCTTCAAGAGCTTCTCGGCGCGTATCTCTTCCACCGCGGTGGGCATTACGGCACCCTCCACTCATGGCCGCGCCGCGCCAACATCTCATCGGCCGCCGCTGGGCCCCAGGAGCCCGCCGCATAATTCGGAAACGGATCATCTTTCCGTTCGGCCCAGACGTCCAGGATCGGTTGCACCGCCGCCCATGACGCCTCCACCATGTCCTGGCGCGTATAGAGCGTCGCGTCGCCCACCATCGCGTCCACCAGCAGCGTCTCGTACGCCGTCGGCGTCCGCGTTCCAAAGGAGGTCCCGTAGTTGAAGTCCATCGAAACAGGCCGCAGCTTCATCCCTGCTCCCGGCTGCTTGGAGGAGAACCGCAGCGAGATGCCCTCTTCCGGTTGAATCCGGAGGATCAGCAGATTCGGGCGCGCCGTGTCGATCGACTCGCCGTGCTCGCCTTCGGTCACGAACAGCGAATGCGGCACCGGCTTGAACCGGATGGCGATGTCGGTTACCCGCTTCGGCATCCGCTTTCCCGTCCGCACATAAAACGGAACGCCCGCCCAGCGCCAGTTTTCCACTTCGAAGGTTACGGCCGCGTAGGTGTCGGTCATCGCCTCGGGATCGACGCCCGGCTCCTCGCGGAATCCGCTCAGGTCCTTTCCGCCCACGCGTGCCGCGCCGTACTGTCCGGCGATGGCGTGGAAATTCACTTCGCCGGGCTTGTAGACGCGAATGGAGCGCAACAGCTTGGCGCGCTCATCCCGCACCGCCGTCGGCTCAAACACCGAACTGGGTTCCATCGCCACGGTGGCCAGCACCTGCAGCAGATGGTTCTGGATCATGTCGCGCAGCGCACCGGCTTCCTGGTAATATCCGCCGCGCCCTTCCACGCCGATCGACTCGGCCGCCGTGATCTGCACATGGCTGATGTACTGCCGGTTCCAGAGCGGCTCGAAGAGCGGATTGCCAAACCGGAAGGCGAGGATGTTCTGGACTGTTTCCTTGCCCAGGTAGTGATCGATGCGGTAAAGCTGTTCTTCCTCGAAGTACTCATGGAGCTGGTCTTCCAGTTCCCTGGCGCTTGCCTGGTCATGTCCGAACGGCTTCTCGACGACCAGCCGGCGCCAGGCGCCATTGGCCGCTCTGGCCAATCCCGCGCGGCCCAGTCCGCCGGCGGCCGGGCCATAATGGCTCGGCTGCGTGGAAAGATAGAACAGCGCATTCCCATTCGTCTGCCGCGCCTTGGCGATCTCCTCGAGACGAACCGCCAGCCGCTGATAGAGGCCGTCATCGCCGACATCGCCGGCGATGTAGAACAGGCCGCGGGAGAAGTCGTCCCAGAGCGCCTGATCGAACGGACTGTTCTCCAGGTGCTCTTTCACGGACTCTTCCATCTTGGCCCGGAAATCGTCGTCGCTCATCGCCGTCCGGGAGATGCCGAGCACGGCGAAGCCCTGCGGCAGGCGGCGTTCAAATGCCAGGCGGTAGAGCGAAGGCAGAAGCTTTCGTTTGGTGAGGTCGCCATTGGCGCCGAAGATGACGACGGCGCAGGAGGGGACTCGGCGGTGGAACCGGAGCGGGTCCTGAAAGGGATTGGCTTGCGCCATTTCTCCAATCTAACATCCGGCGGCGCGCGGCGTCTGTGGCGCACCCGGTACACTATGGGCTGACTGCATGTGGTATCTGCTTCTGGTGTTGATGACGGTGAGCGCCCTGGCGCAGCCGGCCGATCCGGCCGCGCTCGCCGCCGAGGCGCGGCAGCAGCTGGCCGCGCGCAACTATCCGCGCGCCGCGGCCCTTTACCGCCAGTTGATCGCGCAGATGCCGAACGTCGCGGGGCTGCGGATGAATCTCGGGCTGGCGCTGTTTCAGGCGGGCGATCATCGGGCGGCGGCCGGGGAACTGCAGAAGGCATTGAAAATGGAGCCTGGGCTGACGGCGGCGTCGATTTTGCTCGGCGTCTGTCACGCGAAGCTGGGCAAGCCGGCGCTGGCGATTCCGCCATTGGAGCGGGCGTCGAAGGCGCAGCCGGATAACGCGCTGGTTCTCCTCGAACTTGCCGACGCGAATTACTCAACCGGCCGGCTGGCGCCCGCGATCGAGCAGTTCCGGAAGCTGGCGCAACTGCAGCCGGCGAACCCGCTGGCGTGGCGGGGACTGGGGCTCAGCCTGTCGGAGCATTCGCAGGCGCTGTTCCAGAAGCTACCGCCGCGGAGCGCCGAAGCGTTGACGCTGCTCGGACGCGCGAAGCTGGAGCAGCAGGAGCCGAAAGCGGCGTTCCAGTTTCTGCGGCAGGCGATTGAGCGGGATCCTTCATTCGGTCCGGCGCACGGCTATCTGGCCGAGTTGTATCGCCGGAGCGGGCGGGACGATTGGGCGGCGGCCGCGGCGGCAAAGGCCGGACCGGGCGGAGGGGTTTTCGCCGAAGTGGTGGCGGCGTCCGAGCAGGCGCTGGAGGCGCTGGGGAAGCTGGAGGCACTGGGGCCGAGCGCGGAACTGTTTGAGACGCAGGCGGAGGCGGCGCGGGCGCGGGGCGCCTATCCGGAAGCGGTGGACGCGCTGCGGAAGGCGCTGGCGGTGAAGAAGGGCAATGCGGTGCTGGAGCGGAGTCTGGCGCGCGCGCTGTTTCTGAATCGCAATTACGAGGAAGCGATTCCGCTGCTGACGAAGTACAAGATGAGTTACGAACTCGGTGCGGCGCTGGTAGAAAGTGGCCGGCCGGCGGAGGCGATTCCGCATCTGCTGACGATCCGGACGCCGGCGGCGCAGGCGCAATTGGGCCGGGCGTATCTGGAGACCGATCAGCCGGCCAAAGCGGTTGCGCCGTTGCGAGCGGGGCTGGCGGCGGACACGGACGGCGCAGTGCATTTTCAGCTGGCGCGCGCGCTGCAGCGCACGGGCGCGGCGGCGCAGGCGCGCGAAATGGATCGCCTGTCGCAGGAGATCCGCCAGCAGCGGGCGCAGGAGCAGGAGGCGCTGGGCGCCGTTGTCATCACACCTCCCTAAAATTATGCGATTTCTCCTTTTTTCGGTCGCCGCATTTGGCATCACGTTCAGTCCAGCGCCGGGCCCGGATTTTGTGCTGGAGCACAGTCCGACGGCGGAGAAGTATCTGGCCGAAACGATGCCGGGCGGGTTGGCGGTGTTCGACTACAACAATGACGGGCGTCCGGATATCTTTTTCGCCAATGGCGCGGAGTTGCCGGGTTACCGGAAGACTGGCCCGAAGTATTGGAACCGGCTGTATCGGAACGACGGCGGATTCCGGTTCACGGATGTGACCGAGAAGGCGGGACTGGCCGGCGAGGGGTTTGCGTTCGGGGCGGCGGCGGCCGACTTCGACGGCGATGGAAACGTGGATCTGTTTGTGCCTGCGCTGCCGGAATCGAAGCTGTACCGCAATCAGGGCGATGGCACGTTCCGGGAAGTAGAGCTGCCGAAACTGGGCGCCTGGACGATTGCGGCGGGCTGGCTGGACTATGACCGCGACGGGCGGCTGGATTTATTTGTCGTGAACTACCTGCAGTGGTCGCCGGTGAACAATCCGTGGTGCGGCGACCGGACGAAGAATCTGCGTGTGTACTGTCATCCGCGCCATTTTCAGCCGACGACGAATCAACTGCTGCGCAATGTTGGCGGCGGGAAGTTTGTGGATGTGAGCGTTCAGGCAGGATTGACGAAGGCGCCTGGGAAGGGGATGAGCGTGGCGATTGCCGATTACGACGCCGACGGCCACGCGGACGTATTCGTGACGAACGACGGGCTGCCGAATTCGTTGTTCCGCAACAAGGGCGATGGGACATTTGAGGAGACGGCCTTCGCGGCGGGGGTGGCGCTGCCGGACCGGGGATTGGCGATTTCGAGCATGGGCGTGGACTTCCGGGATTATGACAACGACGGGCGTCCGGATCTGATTGTGACGGCGCTGGCGGGCGAGAGCTTTCCGCTTTTCCGGAACATGGGCGGAGGGCAGTTCCAGGAGGCGACATCGATGGCGCGGCTGGCGCCGCTGGTGGCGCGCAGGAGCGGATGGGGTGTCGTGATGGCGGACTTCGACAACGATGGGCGGAAGGATCTGTTCACGGCGAATTCGCATGTGAACGACATGATCGAAAAGACGTCATCGGACGTGTATCTGCTGCCGAACGCGGTGTTCCGGAACCGGGACGGGAAGAGCTTTGTGGAGGAGACGGCGGGGAGTCCGGAACTGGCGCGGCGGGCGGCGGCGCATCGCGGCGTTGTGGCGGCGGATTTTGATGGGGACGGGCGGCTGGACGTAGTGGTGACGGCGCTTGGGGGTCGGGCGCAGATGTGGCGGAACACGACGGAGACGGTGAACCGGTCGGCGGCAGTGGTGATCAGCGGCGGGCTGAATGCGGCGGTGACGATTGGGGGGCAGGTGAATCTGCAATCGTCGTCGGTGGGGTATGCGTCGTCCTACATCGGACCGGTGCACTTCGGGTTGGGGGCGGCGGGCGCCGCCGAGGTGGAGGCGAAGGTGGCCGAGCCGGGCAAGCCGGCGCGGACGGTGAAAGTGCCGGTGCGTTAGCGGGCCAACTGCCAGCCGTTCTGGATCTTGAGCGCGAGGGTGGAGGCGCCGGGGCGGCCGGGCAGTTCGAGCGCGAGGGCGCCGTTGCGCTGGGCGGTTTTGACGGGCCCACCGCCGAGGATGGAGACGGAACCGGCGGGATCGAGGAAGAGATTCTCGATGACGACGGGGCCGGCCGGGGAGTCATGGAGGAAGGCGTATAAGGTGTCGGCCTTGCGAGTGAAGTGAACCTTTGCGCCGGAGGCCGTCTTGACGGCGGGGTTGGCGGCGGGCACGGTTCCATGGATTGCCTCGCCGTTGACGGCCATCCAGGCGCCGAGTCTGGTGAGGCGGTCTATCTGGATGTCGCTGATGGAGCCATCGGGGCGGGGGCCGATGTTGAGCAGAAGGTTGCCATTGTTGCTGACGATGTCGACGACGAGGGTGATGAGTTTATCGGGGGCGATGACGTGTTCGGGGCCTTCGGCCCTGTTGTAGCCGAAGCTGAAACCGAGACCGCGGCAGGCCTCCCATTTTTTTCCGGAGACGCGGTCGAAGACGGCGTATTCGGGGGTGGTGAAATCGAAGTGGTCCTGCGTGAAGCGGTTGTTGACCAGGCCGTCGGGGTACTTGTTGTAGTAGGCGGCGAAGATCTCGCGCAACTGGCCCTGTCGGGGGTAGCCGATGTCGTTCCAGAGTACGGAGGGCTCGTAACGCTCGATGAGTTCGCGCCAGTGGGCGTCGGCGTAGTTGGCGTACTCCTCGGTATGGATGACAGTTCCGCCGACCTGCTGCATCGTTGCGACGGGGGTGGAGTTGAAACTCCAATCGAGGCCGCCGGAGTAGTAGAGGCCCATGCGGAGGCCCTCGGCGCGGACGGCCTGGGAAAGTTCGCCGACAAGGTCGCGGCGGGAACTGAGGCCGGGGCGTTTCGGGTTGGGGACGCGGCTGGGCCAGAGGGTGAAGCCGTCGTGGTGCTTGGTGGTGAGAACGGCATAGCGGGCGCCAGACTGCCGGATGAGTTTGGCCCAGGCGGCGGGTTGCCAGCGGGCGGACTCGTTGTTGAAGGTCTCGGCGAAGCGGTAGTAGTCGAAATCGGCGCCATAGGTGGCGACGTGGTGTTTCCAGGTCTGCGAGTTCTTGAGCCGGATGGAGTTGAGGTACCACTCGGCGTAGGGGTTGTTGGCGAACCAGGTGGCGAAATCGACCTTGCCCAACTCACCGGTGGGCGGAGCCCAGGCGGGGACGGAGTAGAGCCCCCAGTGGATGAAGATGCCGAGTTTGGCGTCGTTGAACCAGGCGGGGACCTGGTGGCGGCGGAGGGAATTCCAGTCGGCCGTGTAGGGGACTGGGC
>CAZWDD010000233.1:0-8941 GCA_964632345.1 uncultured Solibacteraceae bacterium
CGCGGTGGCCGTTCGGCCGGCGGCGCGCGCCATGACGACGGTCAACCCGCGGCCCTTGGCGGCCACGGCCCCGGTGGCGGAGACCGACGCGACGCCCTCATCGTTCACGGCGTAGCGCACCTGCCTCGTCAGGTCGACGGTGTTTCCATCCGACAGGCGTCCGCGAACGATAAGCTGCGCGGCGGCGTCCGGCAACGTCAGGATGGTCTCGCGCGGCTCCATCTCGATGCTGACGATCCGCGGGCCGGAGGAGTTCCGCTTCGCCCCTTGCCGCAGCCAGGTGAGCAGCGTCTGGTACTCATCGCTGTTCTTCGTCAGCAGGTGGCCGCCGCCATGGGGAACGGCGAAGGACGGTTTGCGCAGCAGCAGCGAGTTCTCCGGCGTCTGCAGGTCCACGCGTTTCGAGATCATCGCATGATCGGCTGCGGCGTCCGCCCCATAAAGAGACAGCTTGAACCCGGCCTGGCCGGCGGGAGAACCGTGACAGGCCGAGCTGTTGCAGCCCTTCGTCGTGAGCAGAGACTGAATATCCCGCTCGAAGCTGACCTCAATCGGCGCAGCCGCGGCGGCGAGGGTCAACGCAAGCAGGAATGGATAACGGCAACCCATCGGGATGCGGTCATTGTATCCGTTTCATGAACCAGATCGAGGAGCGGGAATCTAGGGCCGCTCAAGGCACAAAGCCTGAATTGGTGGACCTGAAGGGATTCGAACCCTTGACCTCTTCCATGCCATGGAAGCGCGCTCCCAACTGCGCCACAGGCCCACGTAACCAAGTCCCTTCAGGATAGCATAATCCCCGCCAATCGGGTACAAACAGAAGAATGAATCGTGAAAAAGCCTGGGAGACGGTCTGCGAGTTCGTTGCCTCTGACGGACTGCGGAAACACATGCTGGCAGTGGAAGCCTGTGTGGTCGCTTACGCCCGCAAATTCGGCGAGGACGAGGAGAAGTGGGCCATTACCGCGCTGCTGCATGACTTTGACTGGGAGATCCACCCGCAGGCGCCGGACCACCCGATGAAGGGCGAGGCCATTCTGGCCGCCCGCGGCGTTTCCGATGAAGTCCGGCGCGCCATCCTCTCCCACGCCAACTACAGCGGCGTTCCGCGGGAAAGCCTGCTCGAAAAGACCCTGTTCGCCTGCGATGAACTAGCCGGTTTTCTGACGGCGTGCGCCTACGTCAAGCCTGGGCGGTCCATCGCCGAGGTGGAGGTGAAGTCGGTGCGCAAGAAGCTCAAGGACAAGGCGTTCGCCCGGGCCATTAATCGCGACGACGTCCTGAACGGCGCGAGCGAAATGGGCCTGGACCTCGACGAGCACATTGCCTTCTGCATTGAAGCCATGAAGGCGCGCGCGGAGAGCCTCGGACTGGCGGGCTGATAGACTCGAAAAGGAAGCCAATCTTAGCCGGTGCTGGGCCTGGTCTTCAAAACCAGCGTGTGGCGCGTATGCGTCACGGTGGGTTCGACTCCCACTGGCTTCCGCCAAACTTCCGCAGCAGTTCGGCGCGGATGGCTTCATACTCGGCGAGCAGCACGGCATTCGGCTCCGGCAGGCGCGACACCACCTGGTGCGCCCATTCGATATAAGCCGCGATCTTCTCCCGGCTCCAGCCGTGGGGCGGGGCGTCGCGCAGCGAGTACAGGTTGCTGATCTTGTCGGCCAGTTTCAACGCGGCCACGCGAGGATCGGCCAGCGGTGCGTGCTCCACCTGCATCCGCTTGCGGTCCATCCAGCGGAGGTTTTTGTCATCCGTGACGGCCAGCACCAGATCGGCGATGTCCTTGCCGAACGCTTCGGCCACCTGTCCGTAGCTGACGTCGACGTCCTCAATGCAGTCATGAAGGTACCCGGCCGCGATGACGTTGGCGTCGCAGTTGGCCTCGGCCAGCAGTTGGGCGACGTGCGCCAGGTGATTGATATACGGCGTCCGTTCCACGTCTTTGCGGCGGTGCCGTCGATGCTCCCGCGCGGCGAACGCCACCGCTCGCGCCAGCAGGCGAACCTCTTCACTCATCGGGCCTCCGGCAGCAGAGCGATCCGCCGCTCAACCTCCATTTCGACCGCCGCCCGCGTGTACAACAGCGGGAAGTACTGCCCCCGCGCCCATAGATCCATCAGGTCCTTGTAGTGCGGATCCTCCGGCCGCCCGGACTGTCCCGGATAGTTCACGGCGCGCGACGCATCCCAGTTCCCCACATCCAGCACCATCCGGAACGACGGCCCGTTGGTCAACTGGAAACTGTTGCCGGTGTACATCGACTGGCTGGGTGAATACGGCCCGCCGGGCGCCGGAATGGGCGCCGGTTGCAGCTTCGCGCGCATGGCGGCGTCCACGAAATTCCGCAGCGGGTGGCCGGGCAGGGACTGGTGCAGCTTGCCCCATTCCGGCCGGCCCAACTGCTCCCATTCGGCGTGCGCGGCGGCCAGAGTAGAGGCCAGCAACGGCTGCACGCCATTCAGGCGGAAGTGACGGTCCTTTCCCTCCAAGGTTTCGAGCAACACGGTGGCGTCTGGATTCGTCACGGCCTCGGCCACCCCGCCGGGCATCACCGCCCGCAGGAAGGCGGGCCCCAGATGGCGCTTCCACCAGATTTCGAACAGGGCCGCCTCGGGGGAATTGGTCCGCTCCACGGCGTCCCAATTGCGCAGCAGCGAAACACCGGTTGCCCCCTCCGGCAGCACTCGCAGCAGCGCCACGGCCCGCCGCGCGGCCACGGAAGTCAGGTCGGTCTGCAGCCGCATTGCGTCCTCCAGCGACACCTTCGTCGCCGCGCGCAGCACTTCGTCAATCCGCCGGTGGCGCGAGTCGTGCGACCACTCAAAGCCGAGCTTCCTCTCTTGATACGGGTACCCCGCGGGCATGTTCATCTCGTTCGATGTCGAGAAGAACCCGTCCGGCGGATTATAGGTGGAAGGGAATTTCTCGCCCGTCCAGAAGCCGGCCCACTCGTAGCGGCCGTCGCCGGGCACCGGCAGCAGACCGTCCCAGTTCGGACGGATGGGCGTCAATCCGCCGGGGCTCCAGCCGATGTTTCCTTTCACGTCGGCATAGACCTGGTTCACCGTCGGCGCGCCGCCGCGGAAGCGGGCCTTCTGAAAGTCCGCGAAGTTGCGGGCCTGCATGTAGGCGATGCTGCCGAAGTAGGGCGACATGCCCGGCTCCATCCAGCAGGTGCGGACGGCGTAAGCGCGGCGTTTGGCGGTGTCGACGTGAATCACGGGCCCGTGGCGCGTGAAGGCGAGTTCGACGTCGGCCGCGGCGCCGCCCTTGACGCCCACCTTCTCCGTCATCACCCGCATCGCTTCCCACCCGCCCTTGTAGCGGTACTGGCGCGGGTTGGCCGGGTTCAGTTCGTAGACGTAGAGGTCCTCCTGATCGATGGGGAAGATGGTGAGGCCGAAGGCGATGGTCCCGTTGTGCCCCATGGCGATGCCGGGCAGGGCGGGTTCGCCGGCGCCGATGACATCCAGCCCCGGCGCGCTGACGTGGGCGATGTAGCGCAGGCTGGGCGTGGTGTAGGCCCGATGCGGATCACCCGCGAGGATGGGCCGCCCGGTGGCGGATTTGGCCGGGCTGATGGTCCAGTTGTTGCTGCCGTCGTCCGCCGCTTCGCCGCGGTCCTTCACAAACGGCACGGCCTGCGTCGCCAGCGTGAAGACACGCAGCACGTCCGCCGGCAGGCAGGCGTCCAGCCCTTCCGGAATCTTCGATTCCCACGCCGGCTGCAGGCCCACCCGCGCGTGGTCGTAGAGCAGGCCCTTCTCCGCTCCCGCGCGGCACACCGTGTTGGCGCGCGCCACTTCGCTGGTCAGGTTGCGCGTCAGCCCATGGCTGCGGATGCGGACCACGTCGGCCGGGTCCCACTTCTCCGGCTGATAACCGGTGACGCGGAACTCCACCGGCAGCTGCTCGGGATGCGCGCCGACCCAATCGATGTAGGCGTTGATGCCGGAGACGAACGCCGTGGCGATGGCCCGTGCGTCCCTGCCATAGGTTGCCCACTCCTTTTCGATGGACCCGCGATAGAGAAACAGCCGCGTGGCGCGGTCCTGCTCGACGTAGGCCGGGCCCATCTGCTCGGCCATCCGGCCTAGGCCGCGCCGCCGCCACAGGTCGATCTGGAACAGCCGCTCGCGCGCCGCGTTGAATCCCTGGGCGAAGAAAGCATCCTCCCGGCTCTTACCGTAGATGTGCGGCACGCCCCACTTGTCCACCAGAATCTCGGCCGGCGCGCGCAGTCCGCGCACCCGCACCTCCTCGGCAGTCGCCAGCAACGGCAGCAGCAGCAACAACAGAACAGGCGTGTGCATAGACACGCTCATCATACTCCCGCTGCCTTGTTACACTAACGCAGGAATGCTTTCTATCCGCCGGGTTGCGGTGCTGGGCGCGGGCACCATGGGGTCAAGAATTGCCGCGCATTTCGCCAATGCGGGCATCCCCGCGCTGCTGCTCGATGTTGTGCTGGCGGAGGCGGCCGACCGCAGCGCCGCGGCGAAGAAGGGCCTGGAGAGCGCATGGAAAGGCCGCCCGGGCGGCTTCTTCACCTCCTCGCTGCCGGCGCTCGTCACGCCGGGCAACTTTGACGACGATCTTCCGAAACTCGCCGAGTGCGACTGGATCATCGAAGCCGTTACCGAGCGGCTCGACGTGAAGCGCGCCCTGTGGGAACGAGTCGACGCCGTGCGCCGCCCCGGCGCCATTCTCTCCACCAACACCAGCGGCATTCCGCTGGCCCGCATTGCCGAAGGCTTCTCCGACGAGTTCCGCCGCAGCTTTCTCGGCACGCACTTCTTCAATCCCCCCCGCTACCTGCACCTGTGCGAACTGATTCCCGGCCCGGCCACCGACCCGGCCCTGCTCGCCGCGGTCGCCGAGTTCCTCGATCGCCGCCTCGGCAAGGGCGTTGTCCCGTGCAAGGACACGCCGAACTTCATCGCCAACCGCATCGGCTCCCTATGGGGCTCGACGACGTTTCAGTACGCCATTGAAGATGGCTTCACGGTGGAGGAAGTGGACGCGCTGACCGGGTCGCTGATCGGACTGCCCAACAGCGCCTCCTTCCGGCTGATCGATATCGTCGGCGTTGATATCTGGGTTCACGTCGGCGCGAATCTTTACGACATGGTGCCCAACGACCCGTGGCGCGACCGTTTCCAGGCGCACCCGGTGATGACGGAGTTGATGCGGCGCAACTGGCTGGGGGACAAGACCGGACAGGGGTTCTACAAGCGTGTGGGCCCGGCCAAGGAGATTCACGCACTCAACCTGGAAACCTACGAATACGCCCCGGCCTCGCGACCGAAGTTCGCCTCCGTCGAGCAGGCGAAGCTCATCGAGGACCTGCCGGCGCGGTTCCGCGCACTCGTCGCCTCTGACGATAAAGCCGGCCGCTTCCTCTGGCGGCTGTTCCGCGACGTGATGCTCTATTCGGCCGAGCGCGTGCCGGAGATCTCGGACCGTATCGTGGAAATCGACCGCGCCATGCGCTGGGGTTACGCGCACACATACGGGCCTTTCGAACTCTGGGACGCACTCGGGTTCCAGGAGACCGCGCGCCGGATGGAGGCCGACGGCCTGGCCCTTCCCGCCTCCGTCACCACCATGCTGGCCCACGGCGCCAAGAGCTTCTACCGCCCGGCTGATGAGAACCGCCACCCGCGCACGGACTACTTCGACCTTGGCGCCGGCCATTACGCGCGGCTGGAAGAGCGGCCGGGCGTGGTCTCACTCGCCGAAACGAAACGCGCCGGAAATGTTGTTCGCAAGAACGCCGGCTGTTCGCTGCTCGATCTGGGTGACGGCGTGCTGTGCGTGGAGTTCCACAGCAAGATGAACTCGCTCGGCGAGGATCAGTTGGGGCAGATCGAAGCCGCCTATGAGGAGTGCCGCAAAGGGTTCCAGGCCGTGGTCATCGGCAACCAGGGCGAACTGTTCAGCGCCGGGGCGAATCTCATGCTGGTGCTGATGCTGGCGCAGGATGGGGAGTTTGACGAACTCGACCGCGCCGTGCATCGTTTCCAGCAGGGCATCCTGTCCATAAAGTACGCGCCGGTGCCCGTGGTGGTCGCCGCGCATGGACGGGCGCTTGGCGGCGGCTGCGAAATGATTCTGCACGGCCAGCGGGTGCAGGTCTCGGCTGAGTTGTATACGGGTCTGGTTGAGGTGGGCGTGGGCCTGATCCCGGCCGGCGGCGGTTGCAAGGAGATGATCCTCCGCCACGGCGATCCGAAGAAGGTGTTTGAGACGATCGGCTTTGCCAAGGTGTCGAGCAGCGCGGACGACGCGCGCGGCCTGGGCTTCCTCGACGCTGGCGCGGGTATCTCCATGAATGGCGAGCGGTTGATCGGCGACGCCAAGGCCGCCGTGCTCGCCCACGCGCAGAGCTTCAAGCCCGCCACGCCGCGCACCGATGTGAAGGTGGCCGGCGCGGGCGGCGCCGCTGTTCTGAAGCAGGGCGCGTGGCTTGGCCATCAGGGCGGCTATATCACCGATTACGACCTGGTTATCGCGGGCAAACTCGCGCACGTGCTCTGCGGCGGAGCGCTGACCGGGGAACAACTCGTCAGCGAGCAGTATCTGCTGGACCTGGAGCGCGAGGCGTTCCTCAGCCTCTGCGGCGACCCGCGGACGCAGGCCCGCATGGCCCACATGCTGAAGACCGGCAAGCCGCTACGGAATTAGGGAGACGTTATGCAGGAAGCTGTCATCATCGATTGCGTGCGCACGCCCGTCGGCAAGGCGCCGCGCGGCTCTTTGCGCACGGTGCGCCCGGACGACCTGGCGGCCATCGCCATCCGCGGTCTGCTCGGCCGCTATCCGGCCGTGGCGGCGGACATGGTGGAGGACGTCATCCTCGGCTGTGCCACGCCCGAAGGGGAGAGCGGCAACAACATCGCCCGCGTCGCAGCGTTGCGCGCCGGGCTGCCGGATACGGTCCCGGCCGTCACCATCAACCGATTCTGCTCTTCCGGGTTGCAGGCGATTGCGATGGCCGCGGAACGGATCCGCGCTGGCGGCGCGGAGATCGTCATCGCCGGCGGCGCCGAGAGCATGTCGATGACGCCGTTCGCCTCCACCCGTTTCGCTCCCAATCCGTGGTTCGTCGATCACCGGCCGGAGCTCTACATCAACATGGGCCTCACCGCCGAGAACCTGCAGAAGCAGTACGGCATCTCGCGCGAGGAGCAGGACGCCTTCTCGCTTCGCTCCCACCGCAACGCGATTGCCGCGCAGGAGAACGGCCACTTTGACGATGAGATCATCCCCGTCGATGTCACCGTCACCACGCTTGACGGCGGCCGCCCCGCCACCGTTCGCACGATGGTGAGCAAGGACGACGGCCCGCGTGCCGACACCACCGCCGAGGCGCTGGCCCGGCTGAAGCCTGTCTTTCACGCCAAGGGCACCGTCACTGCCGGCAACTCTTCCCAGACCAGTGACGGCGCGGCCGTCGCGCTGGTCATGTCGCTTGCCAAGGCCGAGGAGCTGGGCCTGGCGCCCAAGGCCCGCTTTGTCAGCTTCGCCGTTGGCGGCGTGGCGCCGGAGATTATGGGCATCGGCCCGAAGGTGGCCATTCCGAAGGCCCTGAAAATGGCCGGGCTGACGCTGGATCAGATCGGCGTTATCGAACTCAACGAAGCCTTCGCCGTGCAGGCGTTGGCCGTCATTCGCGAGACCGGACTCGACATCAGCCGCGTCAACGTCAACGGCGGGGCCGTGGCCCTGGGCCATCCGCTCGGCTGCACCGGCGCCAAGCTGACGGCCACCATCCTGCGGGAGATGGAACGCGCCAACCATCGCTACGGGATGGTGACCATGTGCATCGGCGGCGGCCAGGGCGCGGCCGGCATTTTCGAACGGATGTAGAGAGGACACAGCACCATGCCCACCGGCGGTTCATTTCTGATCGAGGATGCCACACCGGCCTCCGTCTTCACCCCTGAGGATTTCAACGACGAGCACCGCGCCATCGCGCGGTCCACCGACGAGTTCTACGCCCGCGAAATCGCGCCGAACCTGGAGCGCATCCAGCACCAGGAGCCTGGCGTGGCGGTGGGCATTCTGCGCAAGTCGGCTGAGCTCGGACTCACCGCCGTGGTGGTGCCCGAAGAGTACGGCGGCATGGAGATGGACCTGATGTCGATGCTTGTCGTTGCCGAGGGTCTGGCGCGCGACGCCAGCTACGCGGGCTGGCACGGCGGCCACGCCGGCATCGGCATGCTGCCGCTGCTGCTGTTCGGAACGCCGGAGCAGAAGAAGAAGTACCTGCCCCGTCTCTCGTCGGCCGAGCTGGTCGGCGCCTACTGCCTCAGCGAGCCGCAGGCCGGCTCCGACGCGCTCGCCGCCAAGACCCGTGCCGACCTCTCCGACGACGGCACCCACTACATCCTCAACGGCCAGAAGATGTGGATCACCACCGGCGGCCATGCCGACCTTTACACCGTCTTCGCCAAGGTGGGCGGCGAGAAGTTCACGGCCTTCCTCGTGGAGCGTGCCTTCCCCGGCGTGAAGCCCGGCGCGGAGGAGAAGAAGATGGGCATCAAGGGCTCCTCCACCACGCCCGTCTATTTCGACAACGTCAAGGTGCCGGTGGAGAACGTGCTCGGCGAGATCGGCCGCGGCCACATCATTGCGTTCAACATCCTCAACCTCGGCCGCCTGAAGCTCGGCCCGTTCGCCACCGGCGGCATGAAGAACGTGCTGCAGATCTCCGCCAAATACGCCAATCAGCGCATCGCCTTCGGCAAGCCCATCGCCTCCTTCGGGCTCATCCAACAGAAGGTGGCCGAGATGGCGGCGCGCATTTTTGTCACCGAATCGATGTGCACGCGCGTCACCGGCCTTATTGAAGAGAAGCTCACCGGTTGGAGTTGGGCGCAGCCCGACGCGGCGCAGGTGCTGCTGAAGGCCGTCGAGGAGTACGCGGCCGAGT
>CAZWDD010000234.1:0-223 GCA_964632345.1 uncultured Solibacteraceae bacterium
ACAGAGAGTTCCGATCCTGCTGGGCGCGGCAAGTGAGTTTGAAGGGCGGGCCCTACGGCAGTTTCTGGAACTGGGGGGTTACCGGCCGACGATCTGCGAGACCGGAAGCGAACTTGCCCGGCAGTTGGAGGGGGGCGGGTATCAGGCGGCGCTGGTCGACTGGCCAGACTCGGCAAACGACACCTGGGCCGGAGATTTGGAAAAGGCAAGCAGGAAGAGTGGC
>CAZWDD010000234.1:233-8909 GCA_964632345.1 uncultured Solibacteraceae bacterium
TGGGGACGGAGAGGCGCGTCCAGAGTGGGTGGCCGGGTGGTGCGCGCGGGATGACCGGGCGACGATGCTGCGGCTGGCAGGGGCCGGGCGGACGGGCGGGAAAGCGAGGCGGCCATGACAATCGTGACGTTCCGTGTGGGAACGCTGCTGTGCGGTGCGGATGTGAGTCGCGTACAGGAGGTCCTGCGGAACCAGGTGCTGACACCGATTCCACGGGCGCCCGGATCAACACCGGGGCTACTGCACTTGCGAGGCCAGATTCTGACCGGGATCTGCCTTCGGTCCGTGTTTGCGCTGGAGATGGACGATCCGCCGGGGCGGATGGTCTGCGTGATCGTTCGCAACGGTGAAGCGGCGGCGAGCCTGCTGGCCGACCGGGTTGGAGAGGTGGTGGAGGTGGCCGAGGATAGCATCCAGCCCCCGCCGACGCACTGGCAAGGACCGCTGCGCGAATTCGTAGAGGGCGTGACAGACCGGCAAGGAGAGCTGCTGTTGTTGCTGCATGTTCCACGTCTATTGGAAATCGAATCGACCGCAGGTGACGAGGCGGAAGCGACGACAAATCGGGACTTATAGAGAGAAGAATCGGAGAGACCATGTTCGGAAAGAAGATTGAACTGAAGAGTCTGCGCAGCAAGCTGGTGATTGGCTTTGGCGCGACAGTGGCGGTGGGGCTGATGGCGGTGGCCGGACTGTCGTACCGGCAGAGCCGGGCGATCCTTTGGACAAACGCCCAGACGAGTCTGGAACAGCAGGCGGTGGCGCTGGCCGACAAGATTGACCGGAACCTGTTCGAGCGATACGGCGACGCGCAGGCGTTCGCCTTCCACCCCGGAGCGCGAGGGGCGCAGAATCAGGCCACCTCGACGGCCAACTTCTTCATACAGGCCTACGGTCTCTATGATCTGGCCATTGTGGCGGACCGCGACGGCAAGATTGTGGCAGTGAACAATGTCGATCCGGCGGGCAAGGAGCTGGACACAAAGATGTTGATCGGGCGGAGCGTGAAGGGCGAGGAGTGGTTCGAGGCATGCCGGAGCGGGCGGATCGGGAAGGCGGAAACCTACTTCTCGGATGTGGCCGAGGACCGGATGGTGGGCGAGGTCTACCGGACACGGGGACTGGCGATGAACTTTGCCGCGCCGGTGTATGACGAGTACGGCAATGTGACACGAGTGTGGTCGAACCGGGCGTCTTGGGAACGGATCACAAGGCAGATCACCAAGGAGCATCTGGAGGCGGCCGGAGCGGGCAAGGGAACGCTGCGGATTCAGATGGTCAACCGGAAGGGAGATCTAATTGAAGACGCTCATGCGGACAAGATTCTGAAGGAGAATCTGGCGAGCGCCGGCAGTGCGGCGGCGAAGGCCGTGACAAGCGGCAAGCAGGGATCGACCGAAGAAGCCGACGACAAGGGTACGGCGTATCTGGTGAGCTATGCAGCCTCGCAAGGTTACGGGCCATATCGCGGACACGGCTGGGGCGTGCTGGTGTCGCAGGCGACAGCGGAAGCGACGGCAGCGGCATCGTCATTAGGGTGGTTCATCGGCGGCCTGGGGATGCTGGTGGCGCTGGTCTGCATCGGGATCGCCGTATTGATGGCGAAGAAGGTATCGGAACCTCTGGAGAACGCGATGGGCGTGATTGAGGCGGTGGGCAAGGGCGACCTGAGCCGGAAGATGGTGGTTACCGGCGAAGACGAGGTGGCGCGGCTGGGACGTTCCTTCAACGACATGGTGGACCGGATGCGGGAGACGATCCGGATGATCCGGACACACAGCCTGGAGGTAGGCAGTTCGGGAGCGCAGATTGAGGCGCTCAGCCGGCAGATGACCAACGCGGCGGATTCGACATCGATACAGGCCAACGTGGTGAGCGCGGCGAGCGAGGAGATTGCGACGACGATACAGGTGCTGGCCTCATCGTCGGTGGAGATGATGTCGTCGATTCAGGAGATCTCACGCAACACGGCGCAGGCGTCGCAGATTTCGCAGCTCGCTGTCACCTCGGCGCAGCGGACCAACAAGATCATGGAGAAGTTGGAAAGCTCCTCAAGTGAAGTCGGCAAGGTGGTGCAGTTGATCAACTCGATTGCGGAACAGACGAACCTGCTGGCGCTGAATGCGACGATTGAGGCGGCGCGGGCCGGAGAAGCAGGAAAGGGCTTTGCGGTGGTGGCACATGAGGTGAAGGCGTTGGCTGAGCAGACGGCGAAGGCGACCGAGGAGATCGAGTCGCGGATCGGCGCTATCCGCACGGACTCCAAGGGCGCGGTGGCGGCGATTGAAGCGGTGTCCAAGGTGATCGAGGAGATCAACCAGATTTCGACGACCATTGCGGCGGCAGTCGAGGAACAGACAGCAACCACGAACCAGATGAGCCGCAGCATGGAAGAGGTTGTGGTGGGCTCACAGGAGATCACCAGTAACATCACACAGGTGGCGGGCGCGGCCGGGACAACCAACGAAGCGGCCGGGGATGCCAAGACGGCGTCGGAGAATCTGAACAAGATGTCCGGCGAGTTGCAGGAACTGGTGTCGGCGTTCCGGCTGGAGTAGAGGCACGATTTGACATAAACTGTGGCCCATGCGCTTCTCGTATTTGTGGATCTGCCTGCTTGCGTTGCCAGCCGCCGCCGAGTTGCTGGTGTTGCACAAGGGCCACAGTTCGCTTGGCTTTTATACCGATCAGGGCAAGTGGATCGCCAGTGTGCCGGTGAACCCGCATCCGCATGAGATGGTGTTTTCCAATGACGGCCGGTATGCGTACACGACCGACAACGGTACGATGCGAATTGAGCAGGCGGGCACGGGCGGGAATACGGTCTCGATCATCGACCTGAAGGAGCGGAAGAAGGTTGGGGAGATCAGCACGGGCAGGTTCCGGCGGCCGCACGGGATCGACATCATCCGTTCCACCGGGCAGTTGCTGGTGAGCACGGAGTTGCCGGACCAGTTGCTGCTGCTCGACCCGGTTAAGAAGGAGATCGTCCGGAGTTGGGAGACCGGCGGGAAGACGGCGCATATGGTGGTGGTGACGCCGGACGGGAAGCGGGCGTTCATCTCCAACTCGACTTCGGCGAACGTCTCGGCGATTGAGCTGGCGACTGGGCGGGTGAAGATGATCCCGACGGGAGCGCGGCCGGAGGGGAGCGTGGTGTCGAAGGACGGACGGCGGCTGTATGTCTGCAACCGCGATGGTTCGTCGGTTTCGGTGATCGACACGGAAAAACTGGAAGTGACACAGACGATCCGGACGAGCCCCGGACCGGTGCGGATTGCGTTGACGCCGGATGAGCGGTACGCGGTTTTCGGGTTGCTGGATGAGCGTGGAGTGGAGTGGATCGACACGCGCGCGGGGAAGGTGGCAGGGCGGGTCGACCTGCCGGCGGAGTTGGGGCAGATCGTCTCGCTGCATCTTAGCCATGACGGGCGCATCGCCTACGCGGCGAACGAGAACATGGACACGGTGTACCAGGTATCGCTGGCCGAGAAGCGGATTGTGCACACGTTCAAAACGGCGAAGGGGCATGCACCGGACCCGGTGGTGCCGAAGCCGTAGTCAGCGTCCGTGCCCTACGGGCGCCGGCAGAACTTCCGGCGCAGTGCGGTTTGCAACGGCGCGGATGGCGTAGACGCTCCAGCCGATGGCGACGGCGATGGCGGCGTTGACGACGAGGACGCCGCAGGCGGTGAGCAGGAACGCGGCCGCGTCACTGCGGCGCATTTTCGTGAGGCGGCTCCAGGTGCTCCACTCAAGCAGACAGAAGCCCATCCATGCGGTGATGCCGGCAAGGGCGGAGATGGGAACGTGCGCGACGAGCGGAGCAAACGAAGTCATGAAGAGCAGGACAAAGGCGGCGTGGAACAGGTTGGACATGCGGGTGGAGCCGCCGCAGCGAACATTGGCAAGGCTGCGCGCGGGAATGCCGACGCTGAAGGGCGCGCCGAACAGGCCACCGAATAGATTGGCGATGCCGTAGGCGCCGAGTTCGCGGTCGGCGTCGCTGCGTTTGAGGCCGGCGTGGCGGCCGCGGAAGTGTTCGACGACACGGGAGGTGATGAGCAGATTGACGGAGGTCACGACGGCGAGGCCGAGCGCGTTGGGAACTACCTGGAGCACATCGGCGGGAGACCAGATGAAGCCGGCAAGGGGGGGAGGGGCAAGGGAGAGGGCGCCGACCTCGCGGTCGTGCCAGCCGAAAAGGGCTCCGGCGGCGATGGCGATGGCGATGCCGACCATGGGGGAAGGCGCGGCGGGCCATCGGCGGGCGGTGAGGGCGGCACCGGCGATGGTGACGGCGCCAATGGCGGCGACCTGCCAGTCGGACTGCGGCAGGGCGCCGAGAGAGCGGACGAGTTGTTCGAGCATGGTGCCACCGCCGGAGATCTTCAAGCCGAACAGGGACTTCAATTGGGAGATGATCATCATGGCGCCGATGCCGCAGGAGAAGCCGGAGACGATGGGCCTGGGGACCGAAGCCAGGAAGCCGCCGAAGCGGAGGACGCAGAAGACCATCAGAAAGATGGCTGCGACGATGGTGATCTTGGCGGCCCCCCCCGGCCCGTGGGCGGCCACCGCGGCGGCTACGAAGGGGACCGTAACCGTGGAGGTGCCGCCGATCAGGACCGGGTTGCGCCCAAGCAGGGCCGTAATGGGCGCGGTGAGGATGGACGTCATAAGCCCCATCGTGGGAGCGACGCCCATCAAAGTGGCCATGGCGAGGCCATAGGGAAGCGCGATGAGCGCGGCGACAAGGCCGCCGAGCAGATCCCCGCGGCACTCGGCCAGGGAGTAGCGCGGCGGCCGCCAATCCTGCCACGGCGCTGGGATGGCCGGAGGACGGGGGCGCGGATTGGCGGCGGACACAGACACCGGCTAGACTCCGAAGATTTTCTTATAGGCCGTCTTGAAGACCGCCATCTCCTCCGGCGTGCCGATGGAGACGCGGGCATGTTTCGGGAGAGCGGGCCAGACGCGGCCGATGAACACCTTTTCAGCAGCGAAGGCCTTAACGAGTTCGCCGCCAGGCCGGTCCCACTCGAGCATGAATTTGTTGGAGACGGAGGGGATAAAGCGGGCGTTGTGTTTGGAGAGGAAGTCAAAGACATCCTGGCGGGTATCGCCGATCAGCTTGCGGCGCTCTGCGACGAGCTTGGCGGTGCGGAGGCTGGCGGTGGCGCCGACCATCCCGGTGAGGGGCAAAGCGCCAGCGCCGAAGCCGGATAGTTTGGCGAGCAGATCGGGACGTCCGATGGCGGCGCCGGCGCGGAGTCCGGCCATGCCGTAGAGCTTGGAGAAGGTGCGGAGTACGATGACGTCTTTGTCCTTCGCGACGAGGTCGGTCCCGTAGGTCTCGGTGCTGAGGTGGATATATGCCTCGTCCAGCAGAAGCAGGGAGCCGGCGGGCTTGTTGGCGAGCAGCCACTCGATGTCGGCGCGCTTCGTAATGGTGCCGGTGGGGTTATTGGGGTTGCAGATATAGAGAATGCCGGGCGATGGAGAGGCGGCGGCCATGGCCTTGACGTCGTGTTCATACTTTGCCGTAAGCGGCACCCGAATCACTTTGGAGCCGACATATTGGGCGGCGCGTTGGCCGGCCTCGTAGCCGGGGTCGGCCATGACGAAGGGCTTGTCCGCAGAGGTGTAGGCGAGAACGGCGCGGTGGAGAGGATCACTGGAGCCGGCGAAGGGCATGACGTAATCCGGCCGCAGACCTTCCTGCTCGGCGAGCGTACTGCGGAAGGTGAACGTCTCCTCGTACATGTAGCGGCCGCCTTTTTTGACGACGCCGTAGATAGCCTCAGCAGCCTCCGGACAGGGGCCGAGAGGATTCTCGTTCGAGTTGATCTTGACGGCGCCAGGAGGCAGTGGCCCGATCATCGACAACTGCGCAAGCGCCTGTTCGTTGTAGAACGGCAGGGCAGCGCCGGCGCCGAGCAGTGAGAGAGCACGGCGGCCGAACGAACGCCGGGAGAAGTCGGATTGTAATCCTTTAGAGCTCATGGTGATCCTTTGCGTGAAGGGGTTGAGAGAGACCTGGCTTAGAAGAAGAAGCGCACGCCAAGCTGGAACATACGGGAGAAGTTGGCCTGTTCGGTGATGCGGCCAAAGTTGGCGTTGGAGACGCCGAAGGCGAGATTCGGAGCACGGAACTGCGGAGTATTGAACGCGTTCAATGCTTCGGCGCGGAACTGGGCCTTGAGCTTTTCGGCGATGGCGAAGGTCTTAAAGAGACTCATGTTCCACTCCGAGATGCCGGGTCCGCGCAAGCCGATGGTGCGGGAGAGGTTGCCGAATTCGTACTTGGAAACCTCACGGAAGGCCCCGCGGTTGAGGTAGCCATCGATGCGAGACATCAATCCGCCGGAGGTTGCGGGGCTGAGCCCGGTGGCGTCGGGACGCTGGCCGGCGCCGCCGAATGAGGCATTGTTGTTGGAGGCCTGCGTGATGGCGAGAGGGTAACCGGTCTGATAGGTGACGATGCCGTTCACAGACCAGCCGCCGATGGCGAGATCGGCGAGCGTACTGGAGCCCCAGCGCTTGCCTTTGCCGAAGGGCATCTCATAGGTAAACGCGCTGGAGAACCGATGGGGGGAATGGACACTGGACAGCGAGTATTCGGCGCCAGGGTCAAAGGCATTCTGAATCGCGCCGAGTCCGTTGAAGAACGTTCCGGCGCCGGCGACGCTCGCGTCCATGTTGCGCGACCAGGTCCAACTGGCGAGGAGGCTGAGCCCGCCCGACATGCGTTTCTGCACCTTGCTGACGAAGGAGTCATAGCGGGCGCTGTTGTAGTCGTTGTTGTTCATGGTGACGTTGCCGAACTGATTGAACGGGCGGAGGAACTGTTCGCGGGTCATGGTGCGGCCGCCGATGAAGCCAGGACCGCCGGCGACGAAGTAGGGATTGGGAACACTCGCGTTGAGCGCGGCGGCGCCTTCGGCAAAGGAGGCGGGGTTCAACTGGTTGATGTTGATGCCGCCGGCGCCGAGCACAAGATCGTACGAGCGGCTGCCGACATAGCCCGCGGCGAGCGCGAGGCCCCAAGGGAGCTGGCGCTGAATGTCGAAGCTGAACTGATGGATGTTGGGCGCGCGATGGTTTTGGTTGATGAAGCTGACGGCCTGCCCGATACCAGCCAGAAGTCCGTTGGCATTTCCGACGGGCGGGAGGATGCCGTTGGGGAAGGGGTTGGACAAGGAACCTGCGGGAGTGAAGCCGCCGTCAACCGAGGCAAGGTAGGCCGTGGTCTGCGAGTAGCCGAGCGTGTTCTGAAAGCCGTAGGGGATGGGCGCCCAGAACATGCCGTAGCCGCCGCGGATGGTGGTCTTGGCGTTCCACTGATAGGCGAAGCCGCCGCGCGGGGCGAACTTGTTCCGGTTGAGGTTGCCGGTCTGCGTGCGGCCTCCGTCGCGGCCGGCGTAGAGCAGTCCTCCCTTCGGGGAGAGGCCGGCCACAGGAGAGGTGACGGCGATGGGACTGGCGATGTTGGGATCAAAGCCGGTGATGAGGGTGTTGTTGACGGCCTGGAGCCCTGTCTCGTACTCGTAGCGGAGACCGAAGTTCAGCGTGAGCCTGGCATTCACACGGAAGTCATCGTGGAAGTAGAAGCCGTAGTAGTCGACAAACTGGAACATCTTGGTGGACTGCAGAAAGGTGCCGGAATTCGGATAACCGAGAAGGAGACTGGCGAGGTCGGCGCCGGTGCCGGCGGTGGCGCGGAGAGGTGTTTCGCGCGTGAAGATGTCGTTGAAAGCGAAGTTGCCGGCGGGGTCGCCGTAGTCGACACCGTCGATGTTGAGACGGCGGTAATCGGCTCCCATCTTGAAGCTGTGACGGCCGGCGAACTTCGCAATGGAGCCGAGCAGATTCTTCGAGTGGTAGACCTGAGCGTTGTTGTTCGTGGTGCCGAGGCCGGAGAAGTTCTGCATGCCGATGAGGGGAAAGGTGGTGGCGCGGACCTGCGCGGCGTAGGCAGGAGAAAAGCCGAGCGTGGTGACGTCGAAGCCCGCCGAGCGCGTGGTGTTGAGATTGGGGAAGCGGTTGAAGCCGTAGCGGACGGTGACGACGGTGGTGGGGCTGGGAGTGAAGATGCTGGAGACGGCGGTAGCGTCGACCTTGCGGGCCAGCAGCCACTGGGCCGGGCTGGCGATGGTACCCATCCACCACTCGCCGGGCTCGCGGGAGCCGTAGTGGAGATAGCTGGCGGTGGCGCGCCACCAGTTGGTCATTTGGTGGTCGAGTTTGGCGGTGAACTGATCGGCGCGGTCGTACTGGCTGGAGGCGGCCGAGTAGTTGTTGGTGCCATAGGCGAGACGTTCCCGGGTGGGAGCGGGGTAGTAGGCGGCGATGGCGGCGCCGATGGGGTTCAAGCGGCTGGGCGGAATGACGTTGCCGGCGAAGGGGGAGCGGGCGCCGGAGGCGGTGGTGGTCAACGGGTCGTAGATCATCTGAATCGGACCCGCCGCGCCAGAGCGGAAGCTGCGGGAGAAGTCGCCACGGGTTTCGAGGGCGGTGGGAACGGCAAGTTCGGTGGAGGTGGAAGAGGTCTGGCGGTACGCCTCGCCGGAAAGCCAGAAGAACGTCTTGTCCTTACCGTCGTAGATCTTCGGAAGGCGGATGGGACCGCCGAGCGAGCCGCCATAGTTCCGAAACGGCTGATTGGGAACGGGG
>CAZWDD010000235.1:0-4438 GCA_964632345.1 uncultured Solibacteraceae bacterium
CCCTTCGTCCTCACCCGCCAGCGCAGCACTCCCTTCGATGCCGACACCAGCCGCAACTCCGTCGGCTCCGCAACGATTGCCGCCGCCGCCTCCAACCCCTGGCACAGCCGCAAAACGCCCTGAAACGAATACTCCTCATCCACCACCGCCGCCAGCCAGACCTCGCACGGCGGCGTCACTCCATTCGCCTTCAAATCCGCCAACGCGTGCATCATCGCCGCCAGTCCGGCCTTCGTGTCGCACGACCCGCGCCCGTACAGCTTCCCGTCCCGTACCTCGGGGACGAACGGCGCAATCGTCATCCCCTTCACCGATACCGTGTCCATATGCGCTTCCAGAATCACCCGCCGCGCGCCGGGCCTCCCGGCCAGCCGCGCGATCACATTGAATCGCCCCGGCAGCACCTCCTGCCGGAATGTTTCAATCCCTCGCGCGGCGAAGAACTGCTCAATATAAAGAGCCACATCGGACTCCGGCACTCCCCCTTCATACGAAGGATTGATGCTGTTGATCGCCACTAAGTCAGCCAGCGTTGTCAGAATGCTGGGTGCGGTTACCATTCGACGGTCTCCACCTTTCCAAGAAACACAAGATAGATAAATACTCCGGCTAACTGAACGGCGGCCGCCAGCCAGAAGGCCAATTGAAACGAACCGGTCTCGGACACGATCCAGCCCGTGGCGATCGGCGCCGCTACTCCCCCCAGGTTGCCGATAAAATTCTGGAACCCGGTCCAGCGCCCGGCCGCCGAAGCGCCCGCCAGCGTCTGCGTGATCGCCCAGACGTTGGAACTGAACGCCCCCAGGAATATCGAGGAGAACGTGATCAACAGCAGGGAATGCGTCGCGCTCGATACCATCGGCGCCGGCAGCATCGCCGCCCCGCACAGGAACAGCCCCAGCGCCACGCAGTACTTCCGCACCTGGCTCGCCGGCCGTCCTGCGCGGATCAGTCGGTCCGTCGTCCACCCGGCGCCAAGCGACCCCACCGCCATCATCCAGAACGGAATCGATCCGAACACCGCCATGTCCGTCATCGAAAAGCCCCGCTCCCGCACCAGGTAACTCGGTAGCCACGTCAACATGAAGTAATTCACATAGCCGTAAGTGAACATCCCGAGCGATGTAATCCACACCTTCTTTGTCCGCAGCAGTTGCCCCCAACTCGGACTCGCCGCCCCTCCTCCGGCCGTACCGCTCCCCGCCGGCGCCGTCAACAGCCACGGAATCAGCCATACCAGGCTGCCCAGCCCGATCGCCAGAAACAGCCCCCGCCATCCGAACGCCGCAACGGCCAACCCTCCCACCAGCGTGCTCAACCCGGGTCCGGCCTTCGCCCCGGCGTCAACCAGTGCATTCGCCATGCCCCGCCGGGATTCCGGAAACACCTCGACGATGAATCGCGAACACGCCGGAAACGCCACGCTCTCCCCGGCGCCCAACACGAACCGCGCCGCCACCAGCGTCGGGAGCGTGTATGCCAGCCCCATTGCCGCCGTCGCCAGCGACCACAGCAGAAATCCTCCCGCATACACCCACTTCACCGAATACCGGTCCACCAACCATCCCGTCAACAACTGGAACGTCGCGTAAGTCCAGAAGAACGCCGACAGCAGCAGCCCCATCTCTGTCGTGCTCAGGTCCAGTTCCTTCGACACCAGTGGCGCCGCCACCGATAGCGCGCCCCGGTCCAGATAGTTGATCGTGATCGAAAGGACCAGGAGCGCCAGCACCCCCGACCCGCCGCGAAGAGACATAGGCAAAGTATACTTTCCCACAGAACATGCCACAGGACATCATTGACGCTCACGTACATGTCTGGACCAGCGACAACGTCCGCTACCCCCGCGCCTCCGGCGAACGCGACTACGAACCCGCCTCCTTCACCCCCGAGGAACTCTTCGCCCACTCCCGTCCCGCCGGCGTCAAGCGCGTCGTCCTCATCCAGATGAGTTTCTACCGCTTCGACAATACCTACATGCTCGATGCCATGCGCGCCCACCCCGGCGTCTTCAGCGGCGTCGCCGTCATCGATTCCACCGCCCCCGATGTCGCCGCCACCATGCGCGCCCTCCACCGCCAGGGCGTCCGTGGCTTCCGCATCACGCCCGGCGGCAATCCCCGCGGTTGGCTCGACACCCCTGGCATGGAAACCATGTGGCGCACCGGCGCCGAGACCCGCCAGGCCATGTGCGCCCTCGCCGGGCCCGACGCCCTCCCCGCCATCGACCGCATGTGCGCCAAGCATCCCGACACCCCCGTCGTCATCGATCACCTCGCCCGCATCGGCGCCTCCGGCCAGATCCGCGACGAAGACACCCGCCTCCTATCCGCCCTTGCGAAGCATAAAAACCTCCGCGTCAAGGCCTCGGCCTTCTACGCGCTCGGCAGGAAACAGCCCCCCTACCGCGATCTCGCCCCCCTCATTCGCCGCGTCTTTGAGGACTTCGGCCCCCGCCGCCTCATGTGGGCCAGCGACTGTCCCTTCCAGGTCCGCAACGGCCATACTTATAAGGAGTCCCTCGCACTCGTAAACGGCGGTCTGCCCTTCCTCGGCCCGGACGACAAATCGTGGATCCTGGAAAAAACCGCCGCGGAGGTATTCTTCGATGGCAAATAGACTTGTTCTGATCCTGCTCACCGCTCTTTCCGCCGCCGCCCAGGAGCCTCGTATCGTCGACCCCGGCGGCCCATCCAAACCACCCTCCGATGCCATCGTTCTCTTTGACGGCTCCAGCGTCAGTGAGTGGATGCACCCCGACGGCCGCCCCGCCGAATGGACCGTCGAAGACGGCGTCCTTATCTGTAAGAGTGGTTCCGGCGACATCGTCTCCCGCCGCAAGTTCAACAGCGCTCAGATTCACATCGAGTTCAGCACCCCGTCCATGCCTCAGGTCCAGGGCCAGGCCCGCGGTAACAGCGGCGTCTACCTCCAGGGCCGCTATGAGGTCCAGATTCTCGACTCCTATCAGAACCCCACCTATCCCCACGGCCAGGCTGCCGCCATCTACGGCCAATACGCCCCCCTCGTCAACGCCTCCCGCCCCCCCGAACAGTGGCAGTCCTACGACTTCATCTTCCAGGCCGCCCGCTGCGATCCCGAAGGCCGCCTCCGCGGCGCGCCCACCCTCACGCTCCTTCACAACGGTGTCCTCGTCCAGAATCGCTCCATTATCCGTAAACCCACCCCGGGCAACGACGGCTCCAACCCCTGCCTCGCAGGTCCCATCCTCCTGCAGGATCACTTCCACCCCGACGTCAAGGACACCCGCCTCCGCTTTCGCAACATCTGGGTCCGCCCCCTCGATTGATTCTGCCGCCGCAGGAACCCATTTCCACCGCTCGGACTAAAGTTCTCTCCCTCTCCATCCGATCTGTTCTTAGGAAGATACCCTGGCTTCTGGCCTAACCCGCCAGCTGCGAAGGATTCGACTGTTACAAGACTCTGTTGGCCTCGCTGGCGGTCTTGTGCGCTGGGGCTCCACTGTGCGGCCTGTTCATCAGGTGGCCCGGAGACAGAACAGGAGTGGGAATGTTACGTTCGATCATTGTCAGCCCGGATGAGCGTCTCGCCGAGGAACTGCAAGATGTTCTCTCGCAGATGGATGGCGTTGGTGTTGTCCGGTGGGTAGACCGTTATCCGAGTGCGATTGACCTCGGCCGGACCCTGCGGGCGCATTCGCCGCAGGTGGTTTTTCTTGGCCTGCAGGATATGGACGCCGCCTTTGAAACCGCGAGTCAGATTGAGGCCGCCGTGCCCGGCATGCAGGTCGTCACCTTTGGCGACAATACGGATCCGCAGGCACTGATCGCTCTCATGCGGGTCGGCATCCGCGAATACCTCGCCTCTCCGTTTCCCGTCCGTGACGTTACCGAAACGCTCGGCCGCGTCCGCGAGAATCTCGAGCGTAATCCGCTCCGCCCCTTCGAGTCCGAGTACATCTATTCGTTCCTGCCCTCCAAGCCCGGTGTCGGCACTTCTACCGCCGCCATGAATGCGGCCTGGTCCTGTTCCCGGAATGCCGACACCAAGACCCTGCTGATCGATCTGGACCTCAACAGCGGCATGCAGCGCTTCATGTTGAAACTCGATAACGAGTACTCCATCATCGATGCCGCGGAGAATGCCTTCAAGCTCGACGAAACCCTTTGGCCTCAACTCGTTACCTCTCTCGGCCAGCTTGATGTCCTGCACTCGGGACGGCTCAATCCGGGCTTCCGCATTGAGACTGCCCAGATCCGCAGTATCGTCGAGTTCGCCCGCCGCAACTACCGCGCCGTCTGCGTCGATCTATCCGGCAATATGGAGAAGTACTCCATCGAAATCATGCAGGAGTCCAAGCGCGTCTTCCTCGTTACCACTCCCGAAATCGCCGCTTTGCACCTGGCCCGCGAACGCTACCACTATCTTCGCCAGTTGGATCTCGGCGACCGCATCC
>CAZWDD010000235.1:4448-8898 GCA_964632345.1 uncultured Solibacteraceae bacterium
GGTCAGCCAGATTGAGGACCTCCTCGGTCTTCCCGTCCTGGCGTGTATCCCGAACGATTACCAGGGCGTCAGCCGCTCGCTTACCTCCGGAAAACCCGTTGACTCCAAGTCGGAAATCGGCCGCGCATTCCAGATCCTCGCCGCTGAGATGCTCGACCGGAAACCCCCTAAGGTCGAGCCCAAGAGTGCCAAGTCCATCAGTGATTACCTCTCCATCCTTCCCGGTAAGTCGCTCCTGTTCGCGGACAAGAAGAATAGTTGACCGCTCCCGAACTCGTCTCAACAATATCGGGGGAGCCTACCGGCTCCCCCGTTTGCGTTGCGATTCGTCTCCAGATCAGGCGGCAGTCGTTTGCCGGTACGCCTGCGCCGTCCCAATCATTGTCGTCGCCCAGTCCTTCTTTCCTGCCTGTACTGCGAATCGGGCGAGGTCAATCAGTCGCGCCGACTTCGCGCTCCTCGACAGCCTGCTCGATTCCTCGATCAGCCGCATCGCCTCCGTCAGATACGCGTCGGCCAGCGCTCCGTTTGCCTCTCCTACCGCTACGGCCAGGGTGAACAGTGCTGGCGCCGCCGATTCGTCCTCGGCCGGCACCAGTAGGTCGCAGGCCTGACGCGCATCCGCCACGCCTGCTTCTGCCTCCCCGCCTCGGAATAGGGCCCAGGAACGCAACGATTGGGCAACGGCTGCCTCTTGCCCCGACGCCTCATCCGTGCGTCCGGCAAGCGGCGTCAGCATCGTCGTCGCCTCGCTGTACCGCTCCTCGGCAAGCAACAGAATTGCCCGCAACTGAATTAATTCCGGCCGTGACGGCAGCAGCGAGTCCGAAAGCGGCGCCACAGTCGCTGCCGCCTCCGCCAGTTTCCCGTCCTCGTAGAACGATGCGGCCCATGCCGTCCGGTACCGTGCCGTCACCGTTGCGGGCGCAATCCGTTCCAGCGCCGGTACCGCCGCTTCAAACAGCGGCCCGGCGAATCCGTGTTCTCCCGCCTCGCTCAACCGCATCGCCGACCGAATCATCGTCTCGATTGCCGCTGCCCCGTCCCCCTCGCTCCCGTCGCCTCGCTCGGCCAGTCGGCGCGTCGCCTCTATCGCCGTATCCCGCTTCTGTACGGCTGCGTCCCGTCGCCGCAGGTGGACTTCACACTCCGCCTCCAGCGTCAGGACCTCTATCGCTGCTCCGCTGCCGGCCCGCTGCGTCGGCGTCAACTCCCGCGTTCGCCCCAACGCCTCCACGGCGCCCATATAGTCCGCGGCCTCCATTTGTAGCCGGGCCAGTAGGAGGATCACCGGAATTCGCGCGTCCCATTCCGGGTTCCGGCTCAAGAACGCATCCGATATCTCGATCGCCTTTTCCCTCGCTGCCAGCGCGTCGTTCAGTCGCCCTTGTCCATTCGCCGTCTGGCTCGCCAGTGCCCAGTAGGTGAACCGCATCGTCTCCGGTACGTCTGGATCGCCGTTCACCGCCTCCCGAACCAGTTCCATCGCTCCGGCCGCCGCCTCAAAGTCCTCGCTGCGGACCGCCGCCCGGGCCAGGTCCAGCCGCCCTTCCATCAGCGCGAACTGCGACGCCGGAGGGAACTTTTCCATCTCCTCCACCGTCTGCCGCCGCACCTCCAGCACCTCTGCCGGGTCCAGCAGGCTCTCTTTTTTCCCCGTCTCCTCGGCCGCCATCAACGACTCCAGCGCCTTCACCATCCGCTCACCCTTCTCCGTCTGCAGAAGAAGATGGTAGAGCCGTGCCCCTTCCGTCATGCCCAACGGCAGAACCCGCGCGGCGAAGTCGCCAGCCGTCGCGCAGAACACCGCCGCCGCAATCGGTTCCACTCCCCGAATGCTCACAAGCGTCAGAAACGCGAGTAACGAGACCAGCAGCACGCCGACGGGCCCGGCCATCACCACCAGCGCCAGGCTGCCGCGCAGACCCTCGGCTGTCTCCGGAATCGCCTGCAGATACGCTCCGCCGCTGAATACGTCCTGCGCCGTCAGCTTCACGCGCCATCGGCCCCCATACCGGTTCGTCAGCAGCACCGGCCCCAGGCTCAGCTCCTGAAAGTGAAATCCCACCCCCAGCGCCGCCGCCACGTGCACAGCCTCCCGGAAGAGTCCACACAGAATCAGCAGCCCCGCAAACACCTCAGGCTGCGCCCACGCGCTCACCTCCGGTAAATGGATGCCCCATCCTGCCAGAACGGGCGGAACTGCCCGCGCCATCGCCGTCGCCATTACCATCGCGCCGACGAATCCCAATACCGCACGGATCACTCCCGCGCCGCCGTTTCCTTGTTTCATATTGCGTACTCCGCCCGGGCTACGGACATAGGCTCTATCTCCAGCTATCGGCCGGAATCCTCGGAAACTATAATCGGAAACGAAAAAAGGCCGCCGGTTATCCACCGGCGGCCTTCTGCAAACAATCGACTCGGAATTAGTCGCCGAACGAACCCACTTCCTCGTTCTTTTCAGCCTTCTTCGGAGCGGCCGGCGCAATTCCGCCCACCGCGCCGAGCGGCACGAAACCGCCTTCCGGCTGCGGCTCTTTCAGCACATGCTGGCGGTAGAGCTTCGCCATCTGCGCATTCTTCGCCGCGTCCTTCATCTTCTCGTCACGCGCCTTGATCTTCTCTTCCCGCGCGTTCTTGGCAATGCCGATCTCGTCAAGGTCGGTCTGCCGGCCGCGGTTCACATCTTCCTCGTTCAGCAGCAATTTGTGCAGCTGCGAATCAAGGTTCACCGCCTTGCCGCCCGCGAAGATCTCATGACGCCCGTGCTCTTCGTACCACTTCGTCAGCGTCGCCGTCATGTGCATCTTCTCGATGATGTTCCGCCAGCCCACGCCCGTGTTGTAGGCGCAGAAGCTGATCTCGCCCTGCTGCGTGGCGTAGGGGATGATGCACTGTTCCGTCCGCCGGAAGTCGTAGTTGAACAGATCCTGGAACCACATCCCCGCGATGAACAGGAAGTTCCAACGGTCTGCGCGCCGCTTCTCGATGTCGGCCATCGTCCGGTCGCCCGTCACCTTGCCGTAGTTCCGGCCAGTAGCGCCGAAGCACTTGTCAAACTTCTGCAGCAGGTCGACCAGCCGGAAGTTCGTCGGCGCCTCGAACGGCTTATAGTTCCGCAGAAGTGCCAGCGAAACGCCCACGATCGACAGGAACTTCCCGCGTGCCGCGTCGTTCACCTTCGCGATGTCCTTCGCCAACTGATCCGCGTTCAGGAATGCCGTCACCGGCCGCGCTTCCTTCGTTTCCTTGTCGATCATCAGCGCCATGCCAATGCCGCAGTTCGGGTGGCAGCCGCAGGACAACTGGCCCCATTCATGATCCGGTCCATGCACCAGATCCGCCCAGTCGGAGAACGTCGACATGAACGAGATCGGGAACCAGTCGCGCGTCGGAACGCCAAGGCCCACCTGATTCTTCACGTCATGCGCAAGGTGGCTCAGCGTGTAGCGCTGCGCCGCGCGCCGCTCCGGCGTTACTTCCTCGTCACGGCCCGTGAACGACACAGGCTGGAACGACAGGAAGCTGATGATCTTCGGATTGTCGAGCGCGAAGCGGATCACCGCTCCCACCTGCTCGTTGTTGATCCCGTTCACGATCGTGATTACCGGCACGATGTCCACGCCCGCATTGTGCAGGTTCGTGATCGCCTTCAGCTTCACGTCGAACAGGTTGCCCACCCGGCGGTGGCTGTTGGCTTCGTTGCCGATGCCGTCAAACTGCAGGTAGGCGTAGCGGAGGCCAGCTTCGGCTGCCTGCTTGCAGAACTCCGTGCTCTTGGCGAATTCAATGCCGTTCGTCGCCGCCTGCACCGAGTTGTAGCCCACCTTCCGGGCATACCGGACGGCGTCAAGGAAGTACGGCGAAAGCGTCGGCTCGCCGCCGGAGAACTGCACCGACATCTGCCGCCGCGGCTTGATCGAAATCGCGTTGTCGAGCAGCGTCTTGATGTCTTCCCACGACAGTTCGTGCACGAACCCGACCTGGTTGGCGTCCATGAAGCACGGGTCGCACATCATGTTGCAGCGGTTCGTCAGGTCGATCGTCAGCACCGACCCGCGGCCGTGCGTGATCGTCGAGCTGCCATGATTGTGCAGCTTCTCGTCGTTGTGCGCGCGGATGTCGCGGCCCGGGAAAACGTCTTCCAGGTGCTTGGAGAACGCCGGGTCTATCGACATCAGATCTTCAAACTTGCCATGGATCGGGCATTCCTTCTCCATCACAATGTTGCCGTTCTTCTCGATAATGCGCGCCTTGATTTCTCCGCGCTTCTCGTTCAACAGCACTTCCACCGGCACATCGCCGTTCAATACCTTGTTCCGCAACTCCGGAATGCACTTCGGGCACAGCGAGTCCGTCTCGCGCGGCCATCCCAACGTCGGCTTCTGCTTTTCATAGCTCTTCAGAAGGGGCTTGTCCGACCACTTCGGCGTGAAAGACGGGTTCT
>CAZWDD010000236.1:0-8890 GCA_964632345.1 uncultured Solibacteraceae bacterium
TTCGAAGACGGTGTAGAGCTTGGTGATCTGGAGGAGGTCCTGGACGCGCTTGGTGAGGTTGAGGAGCTTGAGCGCGCCGCCATTGTTGGAGACGGAGGTGAAGGCGGAGACGAGTTCGCCAATGCCGGAGCTATCGATGTAGGTAACCTCGCCGAGATTCAAGATAACCTTTTTCTGCCCGTCGGCGATGAGTTTTTTGACGGTTTCGCGAACGACGACGGAGCCATCGCCGAGGGTGATTTTGCCCCCGACGTCAACAACGGACACGTCGCCATTCTGGCGGATATTAACGGTTGCGCTCATCCTGTGATTCTCTCCTAAATACGGGCACCTATAAAGGGAAGCCCTTATGTCATCATGAGATACTTTGACAGTATAGCCGCTCCGCATGCCAGAGTTCAGCGAAACCGAAATTCTACTGATCGCGCCCGACGGAGGAACGAAGCCGGTGCGGCTGGCGGCGTCGCCATTCGTGATGGGGCGATCGGAGAGCGTGAATCTGCCGATGCCGGGGGACACGATGCTGTCGCGGCAGCACTGTGCGTTCGAATGGACGGGCGGCGGGTGGACGGTGCGGGACCTTGGGAGCAAGAACGGGACGACGGTGAACGGGCAGCCGCTGGTGCGGGAGCACCGGTTGGCGCCTGGAGACCGGATTGTGGCGGGCCGGCAGATCATCGAATTCGGAACGGGGCGGGCGACAGTGCCGGTGCCGGCGCCCCTGGAGTTCGTGGAAGACGACGCTGGGGTACCGCTGCGGCCGGACTCGACGTTCATCATCCGGCTGGACAACGCGAAGGTTTCGGCGCGGGCGGCGGGGGCGCCGGCGGTGGAGTTGGAACGGGCGAACCGTCGAATGGAGGCACTGGTCCGGGCGGGGCGGGAACTGGCATCGTTCAAACCGATTGAGACGGTGTTCGAGATTACGCTGGACCTGGCACTGGAAGCGGTGGGGGCGCGGCGAGGAATTCTGATGACGCTGGAGAACGGCGAACTGGTGACGCGGGCGCACCGGGGGGAGGGGTTCCGGGTATCGTCGGCGGTGCGGGACAAGGTGATGCGGGAGAGGGCGTCGCTGCTGGTGCAGGACGCGACGGCGGACTCTCTGCTGCGGGCGTCGCAGACGATCGTGCAGCAGAACATCAAGAGCCTGATGGCGGTGCCGTTGCAGACGGAGAGCCAGGTGATCGGGATTCTGTACGTGGACACGCCGAGCCTGGTGCATCCGTTCGATGCGGAGGCGTTGAACCTGCTGACGGTGTTTGCGAATATTGCGGCGATCCGGATTGAGCACGCGCGACTGATGGAAGTGGAGCACGCCGAACGGCTGATGATGCATGACCTGGAGCAGGCGGCCGACATTCAGCGGAACCTGTTTCCGCAGCAACCGCCGGAGTTGGCGGGGCTGGAGTTGGCGGGGCGTTCGCTACCCTGCCGGTCGGTGGGGGGCGACTACTTCGACTACGTGCCGCTGCCGGACGGGCGGACGCTACTGGTGGTGGCGGATGTATCGGGCAAAGGGCTGGCGGCGGCGCTGCTGATGTCGAGCCTGCAGGCGCGGGTGCACGCGCTGGCCGAGGTGGAGACGGACGTGGCGAGGCTGGTAAGCCGGCTGAATCACTCGATCAAGGCCAACACGCCGGACAACAAGTTCATTACCGGGTTCTTCGCGGCGGTGCAGCCGGAGACGGGCGAGATGGAGTACTGCAACGCGGGGCATAACGCACCAGTGCTGGCGCGGGCGGGGGGCCGGGTGGAGTTGCTGACAGCGGGCGGGCCGGTGCTGGGGATTCTGCCGCGGATCACGTATTCGGGCGGGCGGTCGAAACTGGAACGCGGCGACCTGTTGGTGATGTACAGCGACGGGGTATCGGAGGCGGCGAACGCGCGGGGCGAGGAGTTCACCGAGGAGGCCGTGTCGCAGATCGCCTCGGCGTGCGTGGACCGGAGCGCGGGGGAGGTGCTGATGGAGATCGCGCGGCAACTGCGGGCGTTCCTGGGGGAGACGCCGCCGAACGACGATGTGACGATGATGGTGGCGCGGAAGGTCTAGCGCTTCGGGAAATTGGGGGTGGCGGCGACTTCCTTCATCTGGAGGAGGTGGCGTTCGGTGTGGCCGCTGATCATGAGGACCATTTCGTAGAGGTCCATTTCGTTGGGGCCCATGGCGAAGAAGCGGCCGCGGAGATCGTCGGGGGTGGTTTCGACCCAGTGGATGGTGGCGTCGCGGCGGGACTGGAAGGCGGCGAGGGCGTCGGACTTGGACTTGAAGCGGCCGGTGGGGCGGATTTCGCCGGGGGCGGAGGCGCGCTGGGAACGGTCTGCCATGCGGGAGACGACGGCAGCGGCGGAGGCTTCGCGGGAGGCGGCGCGGGCGGCGCGTTTGGATTCATCGATGGGGAGTTTGGAGGCGCTGGATTGGATCATGCCGCGGAGCATGTTTTCGGTCTCCGAGATGTGTTCGAGACACTCGGCGATGGACCAGCGGTCGGGGGCAGGTTTGAAGTTGTACTGGGCGTCGGAGAGGGGCCCGGCCATGTCGAGGACGAGTTTACGGGTGCCATGGAGGTGACTCATGGCGCGGTCGCGTTCTCCTTTGGTGAGGGGCTCGGCGAGCAGGGGAAGCGCCAGGGCAGCCAACATAAACCAGATCCGCATGAATCCTCCGAAGATTCCTAAGGTGAAATTCCCAACAACATGGGGCTAAACGAAAGAGCCCCCAAGGCCGATAGTACCAAAGGAGGCAGAGGACGCACTTTGTCGGAGTCGAACCGCGCCATACAGTTGGGACCGCAGCGAGCGACGCTGGAGGAATCGCCGCTGAGCGGGACGCCATCGGTGCCTGCGGGGCTGGCATCCGAGCCGGCGTCGGAAGCAGGACGGACTGGGCGGCTGCTGCTGGTGGATGCGCTGATGGTAAACCGGAACCTGGTAAAGGGGACACTTCGGGCTGCGGGTCACTACGAGTTTTTTGAGGCGGCGACGGGGCGCGCGGCGCTTGAGATTTTGGACGAACAGGCGATCGACCTGGTGATTCTGGACCTGACGCTGCCGGACATGAGCGGGCCGGATTTCTGCCGCCGGATGAAGAGCAACCGGCGAACGCAACTGGTTCCGATTCTGATGTTTACGAGCATGCATGGACCGGAGCATGAGGTGGTGGGCATCGACGCGGGGGCGGACGAGTACCTGACCAAGCCGCTGTACCCATCGGTGCTGCGGGCGAGAGTGCGGGCGCTGCTGCGGCATAAATCGACGCTCGATTCGCTGGACGAGGCCGAGACGATTCTGTTCGCGTTGGCGCAGGCGGTGGAGGCGCGGGATTCGTACACGGCGGAGCACTGCCAGCGGTTGGCGACATATAGCGTGGCTTTGGGAGTGGCGCTGGGTCTGTCGCGGCCGGAGTTGGTGGCGTTGTACCGGGGCGGGTTTCTGCATGACATCGGGAAGATCTCGATCCCCGACACGATCCTGCACGGACGGCACAAGCTGACCGAGGAGGAGTGGGACGTCATGAAAAGGCACACCCTTCGGGGGGAGGAGATCTGCCGTCCGATGAAGAGCCTTGCACCGGTGCTGCCGATCATCCGGTCCCATCACGAAAAGTGGAACGGGACGGGATATCCGGATGGATTGAAGGGGGAGCAGATTCCGCTTCTGGCGCGGATTCTGCAAATCGTGGATATCTTCGACGCGCTGATCACCGAGCGGACGTACAAGCCCGCGTTCACGATGGAGGAAGCGGTCCGTGTATTGGAGGAAGAGGCGACGCGCGGATGGCGGGATCCGGAACTGGTGTCGCTGTTTGTGAGTCTGCTGAACCGGAACATGTTGGAATCGACGGCGTCACTGATCGACACGGACTGGCCGGAACTGTCGTCGATGTTGCGGTCACTGCAGTCAATGCACACGAACGTGCAGGGAGCCGGACAGGTGATCCCGATGCCGAACCCGGTGGCCTGGTAGGGCGGCGTCAGCGGCGGAGGAGTTGAAAGGCGATCTCGCGGCCGTAGCCGTGCAGCATGGCGAGCGAGATCCAGAGCAGCGCGAAGGGTTCGAGGAGGCGGGCTTGCGAGAGTGGGCCGGCATCCTGGGGATCGAAACCGAGCGACGCGGCGAGATGGTGGACGGCATGTTTGGCGGGGGCATCGTCGCCGCAGAAGAAGAGAACGGCCCGAGAACCGTTGAACTCCGGGTTGGCCATGACATTGAAGCCGACCGTATTGAAGGCCTTCACGACGCTGGCGCCGGGGGCCCAGGCAGCGATCTGCTCGGCGCCAGAGGTGGTGTTGGCGAACTCGAGGCCGGCGAGGCGGGGGAGAAGTGGGTTGGTCGCGTCGATGAGGATTTTGCCGGAGAGGTCCCCGAGCGTGGCGATAACCTCGCGAGCGGCGGGCCAGGGTGTGGCGAGCAGGAGGACGTCAGAGGCGGCCGCGGCATCCGCGGGAGTTGCAGCGCGGGAATGGGCACCGGCGCGTGTGACGAGAGCGCGCATCTCCTCCGACTCCGGGTGGCGGGAGGCGAACAGGACCTGATGGCCGAGCGACGCCCAGCGTGTTCCCAGCGTCCCGCCGACGTTGCCTGCGCCGATAATTCCGATTCGCATTCGAAGCTCCTTCTATTTCGATACTGTACCGTGTCGTAATGAAATGTCAAATTATAGGCGTGTCCGAACAGAAGCCAGCGGCAGGACGGCCGCGAGATCCGGGAACCGAGGAACGCATATTGGAGGTAACGCTCCGGCAGTTGGCGGCCGAGGGATATACGCGCATGTCGATGGACAACGTGGCGGCGGAGGCGGGGGTGAGCAAGCCGACGATCTACCGCCGGTGGCCGGGGAAGGCGGACCTGGCGACTGCGGCGCTGCGGACAATACAGCTTGCCGAACCGGCGGTGAGCACGGGGTCCACGGAAGGGGACCTGCGCGGGGCGCTGGAAAATTTCCAACGGTCGTTGTTGCGACCGAACGGGATGTCGCTGATTGGAACTGTGCTGGCGGAGGAGCCGCACACGCCGGAGTTGCTGGCGTTGTTCCGGGAGCGACTGGTGGGGCCGAGGCGCCGGCAACTGAGGGAGATTCTGGAGCGTGCGAAGGGACGGCGGGAGTTGAGGCGGAGCGTGGATCCGGAGACGGTGGCGAGTCTGCTGGTGGGGGCGTTTTATGCGCGGTATCTGGCGACATCGGAGGTACCGGCGGGATTCGCCCGGGAGATCGTGGACGTGGTGTGGGCTGGGATCGCGCGGAAATCGGCGCTCCGTTGACTCGATGATCCAAAGCGATTAGGATTGGGGGATTCTCAATACCTGGAGCCTTCCGATGCGCCTTTTTCTGATCCTGCCAGTGGTGGCCGCGATGGCCGTGGCGCAGCCGGCATTGCCGCCGCCGGCGAAAGTGAAGATCGACTATGAAAAGCACGTGAAGCCGATCCTGGCGCAGAAGTGCCATTCTTGCCATGGCGAAGACGCGCAGCAGGCTGGATTGCGGCTGGACAAGCGGCAGAATGCGATGCGGGGTGGGGATTACGGGCCGGTGATCGTTAGCGGGAAGAGCAGCGATAGCCGGTTGATCAAGCGGGTGGTGAGCGGGGATGGGGGGATGCAGATGCCTCCGTCGGGGCCGCTGTCTGCCGAGGAGATCGGCGTGCTGCGGGCGTGGATTGACCAAGGCGTTGACTTCCGGATCGAGATCAAGGACGACGCGCCTCCGAAGCCGGTGGACCCGAAGGTAGCTGGGCTGATTGCGGCGATCCGGCGGGGAGAGTCGCCGGCGGTTCCGAAGGGGATGGCCGGGGCGGCGGACGCGGCGGGATCGACGCTTCTGCACCATGCGGTGGCGTTCGGAAGTGTGGCGGCGGTGAAACAGCTGCTGGCAGCGGGGGCGCCGGTGAACGCGGCGAACCGGCGGCGGGCGACGCCGCTGCATTGGGCGATCCATGATGCGGCGAAGGCGAGGCTGCTGATAGAGGCGGGCGCGGATGTGCAGGCGAAGCAGGCGGATGGACGGTCCGTACTGTATCAGGCGGCGTTTGCTGGAAACGGGAACGCGGTGCTGCGGATGCTGCTGGAGAAGGGTGCGGACGCCAACGCCGCGACGGCCAACGGGCAGACGCCGTTGATGGCGGCGGCGGGGCGCGGAGATTTGGAGGCGATGCGGCTGCTGCTGGAGCGGGGGGCGAAGGTGGACGCGAAGTCCGGTACGGGGGGAACGGCGCTGCTGGCAGCGGCGACGAGCCGCGAGCCGGCGGCGGTAGCCTTGCTGGTTGAGGCGGGTGCGGACGTGAATGCGGCAACGAAGAAAAATGAGGCGGCACTGGCGAACGCGGCGACGGCCGGGGACGAGGCGTCGGTGCGGCTGCTGCTCGAAAAGGGGGCGAAGGTGAATCTCGCCGATGACCGCGGGTACTCGCCGCTGATGTATGCCGCGGCATCGGAGACGAGGCCGGCGGGCTTGGTGAAACTGCTTCTGGGGAAGGGCGCGGACGCGGCGTGCACGGGCGAGGGTGAGACGGCGGCGACGCTGGCAGCCAAGCGTGGACAGACAGAGGTGGCGCGGCTGTTGGGGGCGCCGGCGGCAACGGCTCCAGCCGTAGCGAACCGGCCGCGCGGAGCCGCGGAGGCGGTGACACAGGCGTTGGGACTGCTGGAGAAGCAGAGCTACAACTTCATCCGGATTGCGGGGTGCAATTCTTGCCACTCGCAGGACCTGCCGTCGGCCGCGAACGCCCTGGCGCGGCGACGGGGGATTGCGGCGCCGAAGGAGATTCCGCAGCTGCCGGTGAACATGACGGGGATCACGCCGGAGCGGCTTATGGACCTGGGCGCGGCAGGTGCGGGGAGCATTGCGTGGGAGATGTTCGACCGGTCGATGAACGGCGTGCCGGCGGATGACTACACGGATGCGACGGTCTACTTTCTGAAGGCGATGCAGACGGCCGAAGGGCACTGGCGGAGTCCGGAGGGGCGGCGCCCGCCGATGAATGCGGGCGATGTGCAGACGACGGCGGTGGCAGTGGCGGCGATCAAGGCTTTTTCGCGGGTGGATGAATCGGCCGTGATGCGGCGGGCGGCGGCATGGTTCACAAGGGTACGGCCGGCGACGAATCAGGATCTGGTGTTCCGGCTGTTGGGGTTGGCCTGGACGAACGGGCCGGCTGGCGAGATCGAGAAGGCAGCGCGGGAACTAGCGGCGGCGCAGCGGAGCGATGGCGGGTGGGGCCAGTTGCCGGCGATGCGGACGGACGCTTTTGCGACGGGGCAGGCGCTCTACGCGCTACACACGGCGGGGAAGATGGGAGTTAACGACCCGGTGTACCGTAAGGGCACTTCGTATCTGCTGCGGACGCAGGAGGCCGATGGATCCTGGCACGTGAACACACGCTCCATCTGGATACAGCCCTATTTCGAGAGCGGCTTTCCGCATGGGCATGACCAATGGATCTCGACGGCCGGGACGGCGTGGGCAACGATGGCGCTATCGCTCACGGTGGAGCCGGCGAAGTTGAGCCGGCGATAGAGTTGCGCTACTGCCGGAAGATGGTGCGGTAGGGCACCGGGAGGAAGCCGGCGACGGCGCCCAGGCCGGCGCCGATCCCAATGCCGGGACCGACATACTTAGCGCCATTGCCTTCGTTGCTGCACTGCGGGCAAACGGCGTAGCCAACGCCGAAGCCGGCGGCGGCGCCGATTGCGGTGGCGATGAAGCCGCGGGAGGCGCGGCGGGAAGGATCGGGAATCGCGACACGGCGGACATCGGTTCGGGCGAGGGAGCGCTCGCCGGAGCGGTCGCGAATGACGAGAGTTTCCTGGGAGGCGGAGACGAATTGCCCGCGGACGGGCGCAGTACGAGGCAGGATGACCTCGACTTTCTGTTCCGGTTGGAGCCGCATGACGGCGTCCCAGGAAGCGAAGGCGGGCAGGATCAAAGCGGGCAGGAGCAAGAGTCGAATCATGACTTCAATTCCTCCAGAATCCGGCGGCAGTTGAGCGCCTTTTCAACGAGGTCCAACGGCGTGTAGTAGTAGTGGTTGGACGCTTCATACGCTATCACCGAAAACGCCCGGGCGATAGGGTATTGTGCGCGGGCGAGAGCGATTTCGCTGAGGAGGATTTCGCGGAGGCGCGGTTTATCGAGGGCTCCGGCGTCGCGGAGGCGATAGAACTCGACCTGGTTGGCGACACTCTGGAAGTGATGGAAGCAGGTACGGGCGATGGCGAGGTCCAATTCGGCCTCGCGGCGCTTCCCTGCCCCAGCGGCAGCGGCGGCGCGTTCGAGCAGCGGCAGGCCCTGTTTCCAGAGCTCGGCCATGCGGAAGAACTGGTGTTGGACGACCTCCGGAGGATAGCGGCCGCACCAGGCCTTCATGCCGTCATGGGGGAACAGGATCATGCCGGGTTTGTGGCCGGTGGGCTGGAGACGGAGAAGGTTGGCGGGCCCGTGCTGGACGGGGATGATATAGACGGCGACGCCGTAGGGGAACTCCTGAAAAGCGCGGGAGAAGGCGGCCCAGGCGGCGACGGCATCGGCGGCACCACGCGGGCCGTAGCGTTCGCGAGCCACGTTGAGGAGGACCTCTTCGCGCGGGGGAACGGGATCGAAGGAGTAGGCCTTGGCGGCCTGGAGGTTGGGCGAAGGATAGCCGCCGCAGGTCCAGGCGGCCATCAAGCCATCGATGCCTTCGCGCCGGAGGTTTTCGCAGTGATCGAGGATCAACTGGGGGACGGGAATATAGGGGACGGCGGAGATCTCCCAGGTGTTATTGAACTGGACCTTGGCGAGCGATTTCATGCCGTGTTTGCGCGCCTCGGCCCAACTGTGGCGGGCACGGGGGCCGGGGCCAACGACGGAGATGGAGTATTCGCCGACGGCGGTTTGGACGCCGCCGCGGTTGAC
>CAZWDD010000237.1:0-8883 GCA_964632345.1 uncultured Solibacteraceae bacterium
AGGCGGACCGGCTGGGGCACGAAACGCTGCTGCCCACCGGGGAGGCCTACGCGGAGGTGGTGGAGCTGTTCGGCGAAGCGATTCTGGATTCAGCCGGGGCGATTGACCGGCGGCGGCTTGGCGCGATCGTGTTTTCCGAGTCGGCGCGGCTGGAACAGCTGAACGCGATTGTCCACCCGGCGGTTGAGCGGCTGCGCCGGCTGCGGATTCGGGAGATCGCCAGAACGAACCCAAGCGCCATTGTGGTCTGCGAGGCGGCGATCTATATTGAGAGCGGTGCGTGGCGGCGGTTCCACAAGGTGGTGCTGACGGTTTGCGGGCGGGAGAAGCAGATCGAGCGGGCGATGGCGCGCTCCGGATGGACGCGCGAGGAGACCGAGGCCCGCATGGCGCGGCAGTGGAGCGATGAGGAGAAACGAAAAGCCGCCGATTTCGTCATAGATACATCCGGCACCATGGAAGACTCCCGCCGTCAAACCATCGAAGTTTATAATCGTCTCAGAGGCCTATGAAACGCTTCCGTTACCTGATCCTTGCCGGCGTTTTCGCCGGCGCGTTCGTCTACCTGACCTCGGTAGCGAAGTCGCGTTTCTTTCCGTCGACGGCCAGTCTCGGCGACACGCCGCTGTTTCAGGAGGCCAGGGTAAGCGGGGCCGGGCTCAGCGCGGACGAACTGAACAACATCGACATCTATAAACAGGCCCGTGCGGCGACGGTGAACATTTCCAGCACCGTCTACCGGCGCGGCTGGTTTTATGAACTGATCCCGAGCCGGGAGACGGGATCGGGATTCGTGATCGACGGCGAAAAGGGTCTTATTCTGACGAATAATCACGTCCTGGGGGGAAGCCAGAAGGTGGTGGTGACCTTCTCCGATCAATCGAAGTATGACGCCGAGGTGCTGGCCAAGGACCCTGCGAACGATCTGGGGCTGATCCGGATCAACCCGCGCAAGAAGCTGCCGGTGCTGCGGCTGGGTGAGTCCGAGGGGCTGCAGGTGGGCCAAAAAGTGCTGGCGATTGGCAATCCATTCGGCTTCGATGGCACGCTGACGACGGGCATCATCAGCAGCCTGAATCGTAACCTGCGTGATGAAGGGAATCGCGAGCTGGAGGGGATGATCCAGACCGACGCGGCGATTAATCCAGGCAATTCCGGCGGGCCGCTGCTCGATTCGCAGGGCGCGGTGATCGGGATCAACACGGCGATCTATGGTCCGGGCGGCAACATTGGCATCGGCTTCGCCATGCCCATCGCCAAGGCCAAGATGATGCTGAACGATTATCGCGCGGGCAAGAGCTTCAAGCGGCCGTTCTTCGGCGTGGAGACGATTCTGGTTTCCGGAGAATGGGCCGAGGCGTTGAACCTTCCTCCCGATGGCGGGCTGCTGGTGCAGAGCGTGCAGCGTGGTTCGGCGGCCGAGCGTGCTGGGATCCGTGGTCCGCGCGAGTTCGTTATCATCGGCAACTATGAGGTAGGCGTTGGCGGGGACCTGATCATGGCCATTGACGGGAAGGCGTGCGAGACGCGGGACGCGATTGCTTCGGCGCTGGCGCGGAAGCGGGCCGGAGATGTCATGGAAGTGACGGTGTTCCGCAATGGACGTTCCAGCCGTTTGACGGTGACGCTTGGCGAGGCGCCGGGCGGGGAGCTCTAGTCCATCCAGGGGTAGCCGCGGAGGAAGGAAATGAATCGCTTCTGCACGGGCAGCGCATGGTGGCCGCGCACCTGCACGTAACCGATCTTGCGAACGCCTTTGGGCTCCAGGGGGATCAACGAACAGCCGCGCGCCTCGGCGGCGGCCAGCGCGGGCACGATGCTGACGCCGAAGCCGTTGGCGACCAGCGAGAAGATGCTGGCCAGATGGTCACTCTCGAACACCTGGCGGAACTGAACGTTGGCCCGGTTGCAGACGGTGAGCACATCGTCGCGCAGGCAGTGGCCCTCGCGCAGCAGCAACATCCGTTCGCTCAACAGCTGCGGCACGGCGAGCCTGGGCCTGGCGGCGAGTTCGTGCCCCTCCGGAACGGCCACCATCAGCGGCTCCCGGAACAGTTCGGCGCAGACGATTTCCGGTTGCCGGACGGGAAGGGCCAGCACGGCGACGTCCACCTCACCGGCGCGCAGCGCATCCAGGAGCTTCTCCGTGGTAGTCTCGCGAACCTCCAGTTCCACCATCGGCGCCAGTTTCCGGAACTCCGCCATGGGCCGCGCCATGGCGTAGGGCAGCACGGTGGGGATGACGCCGACCGTCAACCTGCCGCGGTCCGGCTGCTTCAGGCTGGTCATCTCCTTTTCGGCTTCCCGGACGGACCGCAGGATCTCCTCGGCCCGGCCCACCAGCGCCGCGCCGTATGAAGTCAATCGAATGCCGCGGCCCAAGCGGTCGAACAGCGGCGCGCCCAGCGAACTCTCCAATTTCTTGATCTGCTGGGACAATGACGGCTGAGTTACGCTCTCCTCCTCGGCCGCACGAACGAAGCTTCCCGTCCGCACCACGCTCAGGAAATATCGCAACTGTTGTAGATCCATCCGTTATCTTCCCCTAACCACTCATCCCATCCCGCGGACCCGTGCGGCAGGCAGGCCGCGAGCCGTCACCATTGGAACTGCGCCTGCCCAACGGTAGGCGCGCGGCCCACTTTAGACTATCAACGGTTTCCGGGACGAACCATTTGGAATTACCTATAGCTCCCATAGGCAATTTTTGCCAGCACAATCAGTTGGCCGGTATGGCGCTGCGTGTGTTCGGCGATGTGGGCCAGCAGTACGCCGAGCGGGGTCTGGAGCCTCTGCCGTCCGATGAACCGGGGCGCGTCGAAGTCGCCGGCCGTTGCCGCAAAGTCCATGGCTGCCGCGTAGGTCGCGGCTAACCCGGCAATCAAATGCTCCTTTCCGGCGCCGGGCTCCGTCTCGGCACGAAGAAACGCCAACTGCCGCTCGTCGAGCGAGGCCCCGCGTGCATAGGTCAACAGCCGGTCCGTGCTGCCGGCCAGATGCCGCAGGTGGAACCCGACGCTTCCCTTGTCGTCGGTCAGCGGCCGGGTCCAGACCTGCTCGTCCGTCAATGGAGCGGTCCACCGGCGGACTTCTTCGAGCGATTGTTCGAGCGAACAACACAGCAAGCGCGGAATGGGCGCCAACTCCGCGAACCGTCCGGCCAGCCAGGGTTCCATTCTTTCAGCAGACCACAGTTCAACGGAACTCGATGGCTGTCAACTCGCGGGTCTCCCGCCGGTACTCGACGCGCACGGCCGTCCGCTGCGGCCCGCAGGCGAAGGTATGCCGCACCTGACCCGTTCCCGAGATGCGGATGGCTTCCGGCCGGGCTACCTGCAGCGCGAGCCTTTCGACGCCGCTTTCGACGGTGGCTACCGGCGGCTGCGAGCCGCAGTCAAACGAGGTCAACAGGCCTTCGGCCGAGGCGTCCCCCCTTAGTCCCTGCCAGCTTTCCGGCACCCGTACGGCCGGGCGAGGCGGGGCCGGTTCGCGGCTGGCGGTTTGGATGAGGCGCGCCACGCCGGCAGCCATCTCCCGTTCGGCCGGGTTGCGGGCGGCCAGGCGGCAGCGGACAGCGGCATGGCTTGCCTCCGCCGTCCGATTGCTCTGCTCCAGCGCCAGGGCGAGGGTGTGCCAGAAGGTGGCTTGGCGGGGAAGAATCCGGGCGGCGGTCTGGTAATAGCCGATGGCGTTTTCCAAATCGCCGGCCGCGGCGGCGCGCAGGCCCAGCAGGAAATGCGCCTCCGCATGGGCAGGGTTTCGCTCGATGGCCGCCCGCAGAAGCGCTGCCACGCGTTCCCCTTGTCCGCCTGATTCCCGCAGCAGCAGGGCGAGTTCGAAGTAGGGGGCCGGGTTCGGCGTTCCAGCGGCAACGGCTGCTTCCAGTAACTGCCGGGCGGCGGCGTTTTCTCCGGCGGCGATGGCGAGCAGGCCCTTCTGGACGGTGGACTTCGCCCACCGCCGCGCCACCTCCGGCTTGCCTGAGGCCAGCGCGAGGCTGACCAGCATCTCCTCGGCCGCTTCTTCGTTCAATATGCTTGCGGCCGGCGTGGCGCCGGGGCCGGCGTCCGCGGCGATTCTCGCCGTCAGGAACCGCCGCCCCTCCAGGCCTCTCCGCGCCGCCTCCAGCAGTAGTCCCGGCCGCAGTCCGATGGACCGCTCGCAGGCCTGCGCGAAGCTCGCGCCCTCTTCGAGCGCGGCGAACAACGCGGGCGTCTTCTCCCGGATGCCCGGCACCGTCAACAGAAAATGGACGACGGCCCAACTCTGTGCGTAGAAGACGCCGATTCGCGATCCTTCCTCCCGCACTGGCGAGTCATGCCTCGCCTCAAAGAACTCCCGCTCGCCCATCCAGGCCCGCTGATTCAGCAGTCGGACGTGGCTTTCCACGGGCCGGCCGATGGTCCACTGCCCTTTCTGCAACTCTGCCGTTGAATAGAACTCCGCCAACCCCTCCTCCAGCCATAGCGGCCGGCGCGGGCCGCTGTGCTCCAGGTAGGCATGGACCAGTTCGTGGGACATTGCCCGTTCGCTGTCCGGGCGCCCCCACTCGACGGCGATCCAGTCCCCGTCTGCGCCGGATTGGAAATACCCCGCCGCCGTACCGGACGGCCGCAGAGCAGCGTACAGCGCCCTGGACTCCAACAGCACCACCCGTAGCGGCAGAACTTTTCTGCGACCTCCCAACAACTGGTGCATCTGTTCGGCCCGGTACGCCATTTTTATGGCCGGCGCCACGCCCGCGTCGGTTACGACTTCGTAACTTTCGCCGCGGACGGATGTCCATCGCGTCTCGGCAGACAAGGATCCGCTACCTAGCGTAAGGACAATGAGGGCAATAACTTTTTTCGATTGGACCATGCCAAGCCGCACTCGTACGCTGGAGGAGTGTCTATGACAGCGACAGACGTTCCTCCTCCCCAAGTATCGCTCCTCCACCGTGTTTCCAGCATCGTGGCCAGTGAGCGGTCTTTGGATGAAATGCTCGGCGAGATTATCGGGTTGGCGGTGCAGGTGACACAATGCGATGCCTGCCTCGTCTATCTCTTTGAAAAGGAGACAAATGAGATAGTCCTCTGCGCGTCGCAGGTGCCGCACACGGCTGAAATCGGCAATCTTCGGATGAAGATCGGCGAGGGCGTCACCGGCTGGGTGGCGGAACAGAAGGCCGTCGTTGTGCTTTCCGAGAACGCCTCGGAAGACAAGCGATTCAAAAAGTTTGGCGGCTTGGTGGAAGATACGTACGAAGCGTTCCTGTCGGTGCCGCTCGTGGCGGGCGGCGAACTGATCGGCGTCATCAATGTTCACCACCGCGAGTCGCATACCCATCAGCCGGAGGTGGTCTCGTTGATGACCTTCATCGGCGAGCAGATGGGCGGTGCTGTCGCCAAGTCGAAACTGGCGGAAGAGAATGCCCGGCTGAAAGAAGAGAGCCAGGAGATGAAGCGGAAGCTGGAGGAGCGCAAGGTGGTGGAGCGCGCCAAAGGGATTATCCAGCGCCGCCACGGGCTCTCCGAAGAGGACGCCTATCTGCAGCTTCGCAACGAGAGCCGCCGCCTGCGCCGGCCGATGAAGGATCTGGCCGAGGCCATCATCTTCACCGAGGAGTTGAGCAAGCGCACCGGTACCGAGTAGCTCTCCGCTACACTGTCAATTTGCGCCCATTCGTACCACTAATCGCCAATCCGCACCTGGCGACGATCGCTTCCAATTTCTGGCCCCGCTATCAGGAGCTGACTACGGTTCCGGCAGTGGAGCATCGTTTCCCAACCGAGCCGGGCGTGTTCATCCGTGTGGTGGAGCAGCGCCCGGCCGGTATTTGTCGCGGCCATTTGGTGCTGGTGCACGGATTGGAAGGGTCGAGCGACGGCGGTTACATGCGGTCAATGGCATGGACCGCGCTGCAGGCGGGTTACGCCGTTCACCGGGTGAACATCCGCGGCTGCGGCGGCACGGAGGGATGGTGCCGGACGTTGTACCATGCGGGGCTGACGTCGGATCTGCGGGCATATCTGGCCGCGCTGCGCGGCGGCGAACCGGTGACGCTGGTGGGCTACTCGCTCGGGGGGAACGTGTCGTTGAAGCTGGCCGGTGAACTGGGCGCGGCGGGTCCGGAGTGGCTGCATTCGGTGGTAGCGGTCTCCACGCCTATCGACCTGGCCCGCTGCGTCGACGCGCTCGGCCGGCGCGGCAATTTTCTGTATCAGCAGCGCTTCGTGAACCGCATGCGGGAGCGGCTGGGCGAGCGCCGCCGGCTGCAGCCGGAGGTCTTCGACCCGATCTTCGCCCGCACCGATGTGAACGCGATCCGCACGATCTTCGACTTTGACGACCGCATCACGGCGCCGCACTTCGGCTTCGGTGATGCGCCGAACTACTACCGCACGCAGTCGGCACAGAACTTCCTTGCCGCGATCCGGGTTCCGACGCTGTTGCTGACCGCGCAGGACGACCCGCTGGTTCCGTTCGCCGTCTACAGCCATCCGGCGATTGCGGAGAATCCGTGCCTGACGCTGTTGGCGCCGCGGCACGGCGGCCATGTCGCCTTCATCGCCCGCGAGACGCCCCGATTCTGGGCCGACGAAGCGATTCTGCACTGGCGGACGCAGATCGAAGGAACAAAACCGTAGTTCGTTTCGTCTGGCCTGATGACCCTATGGCCCGTACTTCCAACGCTTCCTTCGCCGAAGCGGCAAAGGTGGCGTTATTCTCCCTCCGCAGCAGTAAGCTGCGGAGCTTCCTCACGCTGCTCGGCATCATTCTGGCTACCACCACGTTGATTGCCGTCATGTCGGTGATCCGGGGGATGGATGACTATATTGCCAATACCGTGGCCGATATGGGCGTGGATGGTTTCCGCGTCCGCCGCATGGTGATGATCGGCCAGTGGGACCCGAAGAAGTTCCTGGAGATGCAGCGGAAGAATCCGCAGCTCTCACGCGAGGAGTTCGCGTTTATCCGGCGGGAGGCGAAACTGCTGCGGGAGTTCGGCATGGAGGTGAACCGACAGGCGGCCGTAAACTACGGGTCGGAGCGCATTGAGGCGATTGACCTCCGAGGAATGAGCCCCAATGTCGGGATCATCACCAACACGCAGGTGGCGCAGGGCCGTTTCCTGTCCGAATCCGACAACCAGCGCCAGACGCTGACCGCCGTGATCGGGCATGAGGTAAAGGAGCGGTTCTTCGCGGCCACCGAGGCGGTAGGGAAGACGATTTCCATTCAGGGCCGCCCGTTCACCGTGGTGGGGGTGGCCAAGGAGCAGGGCACTGTCTTCGGCCAGTCGCGGGACCGGTTCGTCATCATCCCGGTGGAAACCTACTTCAAGATGTTCGGCTCGCGCATGGGAATCGGCTACGCGGCGCTGGCACTGGACCGGAACCACCTGGAGCAGGCGCAGGACGAGGTGCGGAGCCTGCTGCGCGCGTGGCGCCATGTTCGTCCGGGTGAGGACGACAACTTCGGTCTCTTTTCGTCCGATTCGCTGGTGGCCGCCTGGGACCGGCTGACCGGCGCCATTGCGGCCACGGCGGTCGCGATTGTCAGCGTCTTCATGGTGGTGGGCGGTGTGGTCATCATGAATATCATGCTGGCGGTGGTGACGGAGCGGACGCATGAGATCGGCATCCGCAAGAGCGTCGGCGCGCGGCGGCGGGACATTCTGAACCAGTTTCTGGTGGAGTCGTCCGTGTTGTCGGCCACCGGCGGACTCATCGGCGTCCTGATTGCCTGGGTGGTGGCCGTTGCGGTGCGGTCCACCACGTCGGTACCGATGGTGGTGCCGCTGACGGCCGTCGTCATCTCCGTGGGGTTGTCGACGCTGGTTGGACTCTTCTTCGGCATCTATCCGGCGCGGCAGGCGGCAATGCTGGACCCCATTGAAGCACTGCGGGCGGACAAATGAAGAACGAACTGACACGCATATGGTTCGGCGTGCAACTGGCCTTTGACACCCTGCGCGCCCACAAGCTGCGCGCATTTCTCACGGTGCTGGGCGTCATCATCGGCACCAGCAGAACGGAGATCGGCGTCGGCTCGATACAGGCTGGGCTGGACTCCTCCATTACGGGCATCCTGCGCAGTTTCGGCGCCGAGACGCTGGTGGTGACCAAGTGGGACTCTCCGGTGAGCTTCGGCCCGCGCTCGGCCGAGGAGCGGCAGCGCAAGCCGCTGACGCTGGAAAATGCGGTGGCCATCCGGGAACGTGCCTCCAATGTGGACGCTGTCAGTCCCTACCTGTTCCCCGACTGGGGAATTCATCGCGCCAAGTACAAGGGCACGGAAGCGTTCAATATCGAGATCGGCGGAACGGACCCCGGCTATGTCTCAACGGGCGTGGAGATGAAGGAGGGACGGTTCTTTACCGACCCGGAAAACCTTCACCATCTTCCGGTTGTGGTGATTGGCGAGGATCTGGGCAACGTCTGGTTCCCGAACACAAGCGGCATCGGAAAGTGGGTGGAGCTCGACGGCCACCATTTTGAGGTGATCGGGGTAATGCAGCGCCCGGCGCAATCCATGCCCGGACAGGAAGACCGCCGGATGATGCTGCCGTACTTCACGATGCGCAAGATGTTCCCCACCGCCAGGGAGCACATGCTGGTTGTGGCGGCCAAGCCCGGCCGCGTGGCCGCCGCCAACGACGAGGTGCGCGCGCTGCTGCGCATGGAGCGGCGCGTGCCGCTATCGAAGCCGGATAACTTCTCCGTCTCCACCGCCGAACAGATGGTGGAGCAGTTCCGCGGAGTGGTCGCGATGGTGGCGATCGTCATGGTAGTGCTCAGTTCGATCGGTCTGCTGGTGGGCGGCATTGGCGTGATGAACATCATGCTGGTGTCGGTGACCGAGCGCACGCGCGAGATCGGCATCCGCATGGCCGTGGGC
>CAZWDD010000238.1:0-8859 GCA_964632345.1 uncultured Solibacteraceae bacterium
CGGGGAGCCGGGGCCGGTGCAGACGAGCGTCGGGAAGGCTACGCTGTTTGCGACGCCGTCGCATGTGCGGCTGGCAGAGTTTGCCGCGGGACCGGAGTACTCGATTGCGATGTGGCTGGTGCAGGGGCACCATGAGCCGCAGACGATCCTGCAGCAGAAGGGACGTCTGCGGATGTGGTGGGACGCCTCCGAACCGCTGCCGCATCTGCGGCGCGGGGCGCACCTGCATGTGGAAACGCCGGGCGCGCATCTTCGGACGCGGGACCGGCTGGTGCAGAACGAGCAGTATCATGTGGCGATTCAGCACACGGCGGCCGGCGGCGTGACGATCCGGATCAACGGGGAGGCGGTGCCGGTGGTGCGGGAGACGGGCAGCAGCGTCCGGGTGGGCGAGGGAGGGCGGCTGGAGATCGGGCAGGCGACCGATTCAGAGGAGAGCAATGGGTTCCGCGGACGCATCGCCGACCTGTGGCTGCACAACCGGGTATTGACGGAGCAGGAGGTGCGGCACCTGGCGATGCATCATCGGGTGGCGCACATGGTGGCAACGCCGGCGAATCAGCGGGCCAAGGAGTTGACGGCGCGGCTGCGGGACTACTACCTGCGCCATGCGGCGTCGGCGGAACAGCGGACGGCGTGGCTGGACCTGCTGGAACTACGGGCGCAGAAGGCTGCGATGGACGATGCGATTCCGAACACGATGATTATGGCCGAGATGGACAAGCCGCGGGACACGTTTGTGCTGGCGCGCGGGGACTACCGGAACCACGGGGAGAAGGTGACGCCGAACGTGCCGGCGGTGCTGCCGCCGCTGCCGGGGGGCAAGCCGGACCGGCTGGCACTGGCAAAGTGGCTGGTGGACCCGCAGCATCCGCTGACGGCGCGGGTGGCGGTGAACCGGTATTGGCAGAACTATTTCGGCATCGGGCTGGTGAAGTCGAGCGAGAATTTCGGCACGCAGGGCGATCCGCCGAGCCACCCGGAACTGCTGGACTGGCTGGCGACGGAGTTTGTGCGGACGGGCTGGGATGTGAAGGCGATGCAGAAGCTGATCGTGATGTCGGCAACGTACCGGCAATCGTCAAAGGCGACGCCGGAGTTGGTGGAGCGGGATCCGGAGAACCGGCTGCTGGCGCGGATGTCGCGATTCCGGCTGCCGGCCGAGACGGTGCGGGATAACGCGCTGGCGGTGAGCGGGCTGCTGAACCGGAAGATCGGCGGGCCGAGCACGTATCCGTATCAGCCGGCCGGGATATGGGAAGAGATTTCGCGCGGGGAGATCTTCTCGGCGCAGGTTTACAAGGAGAGCAAGGGCGAGGATCTGTACCGGCGCGGAATGTACTGGTTCTGGAAACGGACGGCGCCGCCGGCGTCGCTTTCGACATTCGACGCACCGGACCGGGAGAAGTGCGTGGCGCGGCGGAGCGTGACGAATACGCCGCTGCAGGCGCTGGTGCTTTTGAACGATCCGGCGTATGTGGAGGCGTCGCGGGTGCTGGCGCAGAACGTGATCCGGGAGGCGGGCAGCGACGCGGCCAAGCGGATTGCAGTGGGATTCCGGAAGGTGACGGGCCGCGCGCCGGAAGCGGCCGAGGCGAAGATTCTGGCGGAACTGGCAGCGAAACAGATGGCTCGCTACGGCCGCGACGAACAGGCGGCCAAGGCGCTGCTGGCGATCGGCGAGGCACCGGTGGACGGGCGGATTCCGGCGACGGAGCTGGCAGCGTGGACGAACGTGGCGACGGTGTTGTTGAACATGGACGAAGCGGTAACCAAGGAGTAAGGCGATGAACTGGACACGGGAAATGCATTTGTTGGAGACGCGGCGCCAGTTCTTCGGAAGGAGCGCGAAGGGGATCGGCGTAGCGGCACTGGCATCGCTAGTTGGCAAGGATGCCGCGGCGGCGCCAACGGGCGGGCTGCCCGGACTGCCGCACTTTGCGGCGAAGGCGAAGCGGGTGATCTGGCTGCATCAATCGGGGGGGCCATCGCAGCTGGACCTGTTCGACTACAAGCCGCAGTTGAAGAAGTACCACGGCAGTGAACTGCCGGGGTCGGTGCGGATGGGGCAGCGGATTACGGGCATGACGTCGGGACAGGCGTCGTTCCCGTGCGCGGCGTCGATATTCCGGTTCGAGCAAGTGGGCAAGGCGGGGATGTGGATGAGCGAGTTGATCCCGCACCACAAGAAGATTGCCGACGAGATCACGCTGATCAAATCGGTGCATACGGACGCGATCAACCATGACCCGGCGATCACGTTCATCCAGAGCGGGAGCCAGCAGCCGGGCCGGCCGTCGATCGGGTCCTGGGTCTCCTACGGGCTGGGCAGCGAGACGCAGGAGTTGCCGGCGTTCGTGGTGCTGCTGAGCCAGCAGGCGTCGATCAATGCGGATCAGCCGCTGTTTTCCCGGCTGTGGGGCGCGGGATTCCTGCCGTCGCGGTACCAGGGGGTGCGGCTGCGGAGCGGGAAGGATCCGGTGCTGTATCTGGCCAATCCGGCGGGGGTGGCGCGGGAGGGGCGGCGGGAGATGCTGGACGCGCTGCAGGCGTTGAACAAGATCCGCGAGGACGCCTATCATGACCCGGAGATCGACACGCGCATTCAGCAGTATGAGATGGCCTACAAGATGCAGGCATCGGTGCCGGAGCTGACCGACCTGTCAAAGGAACCTGCGTCGACGTTTGCGTTGTACGGCGAGGATGCGCGGAAGCCGGGAACGTATGCGGCGAACTGCCTGCTGGCGCGGCGGCTTGTCGAGCGCGGCGTGCGGTTCGTGCAGCTCTATCACAAGGGTTGGGACCAACATAACAACCTGCCGCGGGACCTGGCGCTGCAGTGCAAGGCGAGCGACCAGGGAGCGGCGGCGCTGGTGCAGGACCTGAAGCAGCGGGGCATGCTGGACGACACGCTGGTGGTGTGGGGCGGTGAGTTCGGCCGGACCGTCTACTGCCAGGGCAAGTTGACCGAGACCGACTACGGACGCGACCATCATCCACGGAACTTTGCGATGTGGATGGCGGGCGGCGGCGTGAAGCGCGGGTTCGAGATGGGCGAGACGGACGACTACAGCTACAACATCACGAAGGACCCGGTGCACATTCACGACATCCAGGCGACGCTAATGCACTGCCTGGGAGTGGACCACACGAAGCTGACGTTCAAGTTCCAGGGCCGGTGGTTCCGGCTTACGGACGTGCATGGGAATGTGGTGAAGCAGGTGATGGCGTAAGGAGGCGCCGGCGGCGGCCGAAGCGGACGGCGAGATCGTCAAACAGCGAGTAAGCGACCGGGGTAAGGATCAGCGTCAGCAGAAGCGAGAGCGACTGGCCGCCGATGACGATGATGGCGATCGAACGGCGCTCCTCGGCGCCGGGGCCTGTGCCGAGGGCGAGGGGCATCATACCGGCGACGAGCGTGACGGTGGTCATGAGAATGGGGCGGAGGCGGTCGCGGTTGGCCTGGAGAATGGCCTCATCGCGGGGGAGCCCTTCGCGGCGCAGGTTATTGGTGTGATCGATCTGGAGAATGGAGTTCTTCTTGACGACGCCGAACAGGACGAGGATCCCGAGGGCGGAATAGAGGTTGAGCGTCTCGTCGAAGAACCAGAGGGAGAGGAAACCGAAGGGGACGGCGAGCGGAAGGCTGAGCAGGATGGTGACCGGGTGGAGGAGGCTCTCAAACTGCGAGGCCAGGATCATGTACATGAAGACGACGGAGAGGGCGAAGGCGAGAAGAAACTCGTTGAGGGTGCGTTCGAACTCGCGACCGCGGCCGATGACGGTGGTGCTGTAGGCGGCGGGCATGCCGAGGGTCTCGGCGGCTTCGAACATTTTGGGGAGGCGGTCGCCGAGGCCGTAGCCGCCGGTGATGTTGGCGCGGATGCCGACCTGTCGCTGGCGGTCGAGCCCTTCGATGCGATAGGCGGACATGGCTTCGTTGAGGCGGACGACGTTATCGAGGCGGACAAGACGGTTGCCGGTGGCGGGGACGTAGAGTTTAGAGACGGTCTCGGTTGAGTTGCGGTCGGCGTCCTTGAGGCGAACTTCGACGTCGTACTCTTCGGCCACTTTGTCGTCGCGGTAGCGGGAGACTTCATCGTCGCCACCAACCATGAGGCGGAGGGAGCTGGCGATGTCGGCGGCGTCGACACCGAGATCGGCGGCCCGTTCGCGGTCAATGGCCACGCGAAGTTCAGGCTTGTTGACGCGGAGGGTGGTGTCGATATCGACGAGGCCGGGGATTTCCAGGGCCTTGGTGCGGAGTTCCTCGCTGTACTTGTGGAGCAGCGCGAGTTCGGGGCCGCGGATGACGAAGTCAATGTCGTACGGCGCGGAGCCCTGATTGAGGGACTGGACGTTGCCGACGCGGCCGCGGAGATCCTTGAACTGCTTCATCTTGGCGCGCACGGCGGCCATGACGTCGCGCTGGGAGTAGACGCCCTGGAATGCCTCCATGGGCTTGCCTTCGAGGGTCTTGGACCAGAGGCGGGAGAGGGAGAAGACGCGGTTCTCGACGTCCTCGATGCGGACATAGATACGGGAACTGTTGACGGCTTGGAGGTAGCCGGTGCCGACGAGGCAGACAACGTGGCGGACGCCGGGCATGTCGCGGAGTTCCTGATAAACGCGATCGAGGACCGCTTCCATGGACTGGAGACTGGTGCCTTCGGGGGCGTTAACGCTCATTTCAAACTCGCTCTCGTCAACATTTGTGGGCAGGTACTCCTGGCGCACCATGCGGAAGAGCGGGAAGGCGGAGGCCATGGTGACGATGCCGAGTCCGGCGATGAGGATGCGATGGTGCATGGACCAACCGAGCATGCGCATGTAGACGCGCTCGATGCGGTCATAGAGCCCTTCCCTGCCCCCGGCGTGGGTGGTGTCGCCCTTGCGCAGGAGGCGGGAGCACATCATGGGAGTGAGGCTGAAACTGACGACCAGAGAGACGAGAATGGCGACGGTGGCGGTGACGCCGAAGGAGTAAAGGAAGCGGCCCGAGATGGAGGACATGAACGAGACGGGCAGGAAGACGACGATGAGGCTGAAGGTGGTGGCCATGACGGCGAGGCCGATGTCCTTGGTGGCAAGGATGGCGGCTTCGCGGGGCTCCATCTTTTTCTCCTCAACAAAGCGGAAGATGTTTTCGAGCACGACGATGGCGTCATCGATGACGACGCCGACCATGAGCACGAGGGCGAGCATGGTGATGTTGTTCAGGGTGAAGTTCATGGCGCGCATGACGCCGAAGGTGGCGATGATGGAGGCCGGAATGGCGACGGCGCCGATGAGGGTGGAGCGCCAGTCCTTCATGAACAGCAGGACAACGAGGGAGGCGAGGATGGAGCCGAGGATGAGGTGGAGCTGGACTTCGTGGAAGGCGGCCTGGATGTAGAGCGACTGATCCTGGACGATGTCGAGATTGACGCCATCGGGGAGGAGTTCGCGGACGCGGGCAAGGCGGGCCTTGACGCCGGTGACGACTTCGATGGTATTGGCGCCGGACTGGCGGCGGACTTCGAGGGCAACGGCGGGGCGGCCGTCGTAGCGGGCGGAGGTGCGCTGCTCCTTATGGCCGTCCTCGGCAAAGCCGATGTCGCGGACGCGGACCGGGGTGTTGTTGATGGTGGCGACGACGAGTTCGTTGAAGTCCTTGGGATCGGGGAAACGGCCGAGGGTACGGAGGACGAGTTCGCGGGAGCCGGCGTCGACACGACCGCCGGGAATGTCGGAATTCTGGCGGACGATGGCGTCGCGGACGCGGAGGATGGGGATGCGGTAGGCGGAGAGACGATCGGCATCGACCCAGATATTGACGGCGCGTTTTTGGCCGCCGAGGAGTTGGACCTGGCCGACGCCGCCGACGGATTCGATGGAATCCTTGACGCCGCGTTCGCCGATTTCATAGAGCTCGCGGGGCGTCTTGTCGCCGTGGAGGACGAGGGTCATGATGGGCGAAGCGTCGGAATCGAGCTTCTTGATGAGGGGCGGCTTGGCGTCGCGGGGGAGTTGGGCGATGATGCTGGCGACGGCGTCGCGGACATCCTGGGCGGCGACGTCGATGTTGCGGTTGAGGTTGAAGGTGACGGTGACGACGGAGAGGGATTCCGTGGAAGTGGAGCGGATGTTGTCGATGCCTTCGACGGTGGCGACGGAATCCTCGACGAAGCGGGTGACGGCGCTTTCCATTTCCTCCGGGGAAGCGCCGGGGAGGACGGTGCGGACGGAGACGATGGGGAGGTCGACGTCGGGGAAGCGGTCGACGCCGAGTTTGGTGTAGGAGACGGCGCCGACGACGACGAGGGCCATGATGAGCATGACCGCGAAGACGGGCCTGGCGACGCAGACTTCGGCCAGTTTCTGCATCTAGCGCACCCGCACCTTTTGGCCCTTGGCCATGCGGTCAAGGGCCTTGGCGACGACGGGATCGCCTTCGTTCAGGCCCTCGACGATTTCCAGGCGGCCGTCGGCGAGGCGGCGGCCGACGCGGACGACACGGTCATCGAGCGTGTCGCGTTGCGCAAGGAAGACGCGTTCAACGCCGGCGAAGCTGACGACGGATTCGGCGGGAACGGCGATGCCCTGGGCATCGGGATTGACGATGATGAAGCCCTCGACGAACGAGCCGGGACGGAGGGCGCCGGTGGGGTTAGGGATTTCGCCTTCGATGAGGAGCGAACGGTTCTGCACATCAATGGCGGGGCTGAGGCGGACGACGCGGCCGGCGAAGCGTTCGGTGACGCCTTCGAGGCGGATCTCGAGGGCCTGTCCCTGACGGACACGGGCGGCCTGGCGTTCGGGAACGCCGAGGCGGACGCGGAGAGGGTTCTGGCGGACAAGGGTGACGATGGGGGCGTTGACGGGCAGGAACTCGCCGAGGGATGCCTGGCGGCGGGTGATGGCGCCGGAGAACGGGGCGCGAATGGTGGAATCCTGCAGCTGCTGCTTGGCGAGCGAAAGCTGGGCGCGGCGTTCGCTCAACTGGGAGCGGAGCTGCATGACCTCGCTGACGGCGGCCTGGTAGCGGGCCTCGACGCCCTGGGCACGGACGTTGGCCTTCTCATATTCGATTCTGGAGACGACGCCCTCGTTGGCAAGGCGGGTGGTGGTTTCCAGGATGAACTTCGCTTCGCGGAGCGCGGCGTCGGCCTCCTTGACGATGGCGACGTTGCGGGGGTCGACGTTGTCGTCCTGCTTATTGAGGATGCCGAGGCGGGCGCGAATCTGCTCGACCAGGGCTTCGGTCTGCTGGATGCGGAACTCGTAATCGGCCTTTTCGAGTTCGGCGAGGACGTCGCCGGCGCGCACGACGCTGCCGAGATCGACGTGGAGTTTTTCGACGCGGCCGGGGACCTTGGTGGTGACGTTGGCGAGTTCCTCGGCGAAGAGTTCGCCGTTGGCGGATACGACCTCGGGGACGTTGACGCGGGAGGCGGGGATGATGGTGACTTCGGCGGCGGCGGTCTCCTTGGCGGCGACGTTGGCGTCGGAATACGGACCAGAGCAGGAACAGCTGAGGCCGGCAAGGACCAGGGCGATGGGGAGAGGGCGCATTCTGATGGTGAGGGCATTTTCTCACAGTGGGGGAAGGGGGACGCGCAGCAGCAAATTCAGAGAGAGGCGTGACGCGGTGAGGGACAGAGTGCGTGCTGAGGGGCGTGACGCTGCAAGGTAACCTATTGCTGCCGTTCCTGCTGGGGCGGGGCGAGAATTATGAAGAATAGGTTCTTCGTACGGGAGGCGACGGTACCACTTTCGGAATCGCCGGACCTTAGGGTGCTGGATTTTCGTTACCGGATAGTTGGGGGCGGGCGTCGTCCGGCCTGAGCACCGTGAGATAGACGCCGCCGGTGGCTGTAGCGGAGCGAGGAGGTGGGATGGCGTTTCTGGATAGCGCTATTGGGCCACTCTCGGCTAAGGGAGAGGCGAAGGCCGGAAACCTCCTTTCTGCGGCACAGACCGGAGCATCGGTGATCGATAGCGACCGCTGCTGGAAAGGCACGTTACCTTCTATTCGAACTTCCAGGTGTCTTCGCGTCATTCCAAGACTACTTGCTACAATGCGCATTTGGGGGCTCGTCAGGCCATCCTCGCAGCAGGTTTGTCCGGCAAAGCAATAGCCTGCAACAACCGCTGCAGTTGACCGCTCACGATCCACAAGAAAGGGGCGTAACTACGAGCGACCAGGGGATGACGACCGCGGTGCCTGGGTCAAACTTCCGAAAACATTTCCGTAACCTGGCAATCCTCATGGGTATTGTGGGTCTGCTTTTGGCTTCACCAATTGGGCAGATCATCTACGTTGTCGGAATGATCTCAGTAATCGGAATTCCGATTGCATTTCTAGTGGAGGCGATACCGACATTCGCGCTTGTGATTGTCATTGGATACCTGCTCTGGCGCTTCATTCCACCTTTCAACGGATGGACGCCTGCGATATCCGTTGCGGCCGCCTGCCTGCTGCTGTTGGGTATCCCACCCCTACACAACGCCGAAATTACGGCAAGAGTTGCGGATCTCACCCGCGGAAATGTGGGGTCTTCAGCCGGTCCGGGAAATCTTCCCATCAAAGAGAATCAGACGCTGGCGCTCGTCTCAAAACAAAGCCGTGCGTCAGTGTGCGATCCGATCTGCCTGCACTTGCTGATGAGCGGCGAAGCGGCTCGCGTCCTGATGGCGCCACTGAAAGACGCCCAGGCAGAGCCCGATCCGGCCATACGGGCCTACCGCTACTCTCTCGACCGCCGCGCGGATTGTCCCAAGCCGAAAATCGCCGGCGCGGGTGTTCGAACCCATGCGCAAAATTTCCGGGAGAAAACCCCAGGGACGATCTCCGGGCGCTATGCAACCATGCTGGAG
>CAZWDD010000239.1:0-8809 GCA_964632345.1 uncultured Solibacteraceae bacterium
TGCTGATTCCACATTGTTTATCGGCCAGCGGAAAAAGTTTTACCGGACACTAGTGATCCACCAACACCATCCCTCACCCCGGATGCCGCCCCAGAGTCTCGCTCAACTGTTGAATCAGCGGCGCCAGATACTCCCGGGCCTGACTCGGCCCCGCATCCAGATCCCCCACCTCGGTCCAGCCAAACCGCCGTTGCAGATCGGGGCACCGGAGCAGTTCCTCCAGTCGCCCGGGCAGATCGGCCGGCTTCGTGTTCGTCTCAAAGGTGGACACGATCAACTTTGTGAGATACCCCTGCGCGATCAGCATCCGCGCCAGAACCGGCCGCGTTCCCGGCGAAAACCCTCGAAACAGGTAGATCAGCCCGTCCAGGTTCCCGCCCCCCGCCTTGCTGTCGAGCGCCAGTTCGAACTCCGAGAAAAGCTTCGCTCTTCCCTCTACCACCAGGGCCGCCGCTATGTTCTCCACGTTCCCCACGACGAGCCCCTGCCGTTGGTACACCGGCGGGTACGCCTCACGCAACTGCCGCCATTGATCGTTGTTCGGATCGTAGCTGAGCGGCGGCGCAACTCCGGCAAATCGAAAGTCGTCCGTAAATGTCTGGCAGTAGAGCTTCAGCAGCAGATACCGCATGTAAATGCTTGCATCCAGACTGAGATCGACGAAGGTGATCTTCGGCTGAATCAAGCGCAGATACGCCACGGGCAACGCCAGCTTGTACATCGTCGATCGCAGATAGTACCCATCCCCCCGAATCCAACTCGTGCCCGCCTCTCCCAGCCGGCCGGCCCGCGCACTCCGGCACAGACTCGCCACACGGTTATGCGCCTCATCCAGGGCTTCGTGGAGTTGGAACAGCAGCGGCTCTACATCCGTGTACAGCCGCTTCAAGGCGTCGTATTCATAATCCCGTCGCGCGTTTGCGGCGCTGTTCCGGTCCGCGATCGATCCCCGCAAAATCTCGACCTGCCGGCTCCATTCCAACTTCAGCTCCTCCCCCTGCTGCTCCAGAGCCTTCTTCATCCGCTCCGCTTCCATGTCGAAGTCCCGCTTCATCACCGCCAGGGACTCCTGACTCCGCCGCCCAAGCCAGTTATTGAGTAATGCAACCGTCAGCGCCGACGCGCCTCCAACCAGTGCCGCCACCAGTTTTTCATCCATGGCCCGCCAGTATACCGGCAGCCATACCCGCCCCGTCACATCAATCGAAAATTTTCTCCCCGCCCCTTAACCTGCATCTTTCCAGCAACATATCCGCTTTTTCCCGCATTCCGTTCTCCCCGTTTGCTTGCACCCGCTCCTTTAATCTGAAGGCACCATGAAACAGTCCGTACTGATCCGCCGTCTCGCCCGCGCCACCGGCCTGCCAACCGCCGTTGCCGCCGACCAGTTGGACAAACTGGTTGACGACGTCATCGCCCGCCTTCGTCGCGGCCAACCCGTCCGCATCCCGGGCCTCGGCGCCTTCCCTCCGGGAGACCGCCTCAAATTCGACTTCGATTCGCCGGCCACCACCGCCAAGAGGGCCCAATGAGCCGCGCCATGATGGACGAACTCGCCGGACTCCTCCGGCAAACCCTTCACGAGGGCCGCCAGATTGAACTCGACCGCCTCGGCACCTTCAGCGCCGCCGCCGGCGGCTTCCAGTTCAAGCCCGATAAACGCCTCCGCGTCTTCCTCGCCTACGCCGCCGAAGACGCCGCAAAGATCGACCGCCTCTACGACGCCCTCGCCGCTCGTGGCTTCGATCCCTGGATGGACCGCCGTAAACTGCTGCCCGGCCAAAACTGGCCCCGCGCCATCGAACGCGCCATCCGCAACTCTGACTTCTTCGTCCCCTGCTTCTCCACCCTCTCCGGGGAAAAGCGCGGACGCTTCCACGCCGAGCTCCGTTACGCGCTCGATTGCGCCCTCAACCAGCCGCTCGACGGGATCTACATCGTCCCCGTCCGCCTGGAAGAGTGCCCCGTCCCGCGCCGGATCCTCGAACAACTCCAGTACGTCGATCTCTTTCCGGATTTCGACGCCGGTGTCGACCGCATGGCAGAAACCATGACCCCCCACTTCCGTGGGTAGCCGTCACAGTTTCTTCTTCACCAACGCCGCGTTCTTTGCATCGGGCGCCAGCTCAAGGTACTTCGCGTACGCTTCCCTGGCGCCCTTCATATCTTTCCGCTTCTCCAGCGCTTCCCCCAGCTTCAGCCACGCCTCCGGCATCCCCGGATTCCACTTCGTCGCCTCCTGGTAGCGCATGCTCGCCGCCTTGAAGTTCCCCTTTTTCGCGTAGAAATTCCCCGTCCGCAGCTCCTTCTCCGCCTGCAACGGGTTGAAGACATACTCCTTCTGCTCGATCAGCGTCGAGTCTTCCTCGGGCGGTTCCGGCGGCTGTTGCTCCTGCCCGAACGCCCCGCATACACCCAGAATCAAAGGGAGCCAAATCCGGCGTGCCACAATCAGAAGTATAGCGCCGCTGCGCGTTTATGGAGTTAAAAGACAAAGTCTCGCAGTTGCCCCTCCTCCCAGGCGTCTATCTCTACAAGGACGCCCACGGACAGGTCCTCTACGTCGGCAAGGCCAAAATCCTCCGCGCCCGCGTCCGCAACTACTTCTCTGAGGACGCCCTCGCCCACTCCAAAACTGGCACCCTCATCGCAGAGGCCCGCGACCTCGACTACATCGTCGTCGACAACGAAAAAGAGGCCCTCGCCCTCGAAAACTCCCTCATCAAGCAGTACAAACCCCGCTTCAACATCCTCCTCCGCGACGACAAAACCTACCCCTACATCAAACTCACCGCCGAAAAATTCCCCCGCGTCTTCGTCACCCGCCGCCTCCGCAAGGACGGCGCCTCCTATTTCGGCCCCTACTTCCCCGGCAACCTCGCCCACCGCCTCGTCGACTTCATCCACCGCCACTTCAAAATCCCCTCCTGCAAGGTCGACCTCTCCAAACTCCACCCCAACCCCTGCCTCCAGTTCCACATCCATCGCTGCCTCGGCCCCTGCGCCGCCGGCCTCACCACCGATTTCGAATACGCCGCCGCCGTCCGCAACGTCCGCCTCTTCCTCGACGGCCGCCTCAAGGACCTATCCCGCGACCTCCGCAAACGCATGGAAGCCGCCTCCGATGACCTCCGCTTCGAGGAAGCCGCCGCCCTCCGCGATCTCATCCAAACCGTCGACGAACTCGACGAACGCCAGAAAATGGCCGCCGCCTCCGGCGAAGATACCGACATCTACGCCTACTACGCCGAGCCGCCTCTCCTCGCCGTCAACCTCTTCCACCTCCGCAACGGCCGCATCGTCGACCGCCGCGAATTCTACTGGGAAGACCAGTTCGCCTTCCAGCCCTCCGAGTTCATGGCCGCCCTCATCAAACAGCTCTACCTCGGCCAGGCCTACATCCCCCACATCATCCACGTCCCCGCCGACTTCGAGGACCGCGAACCCCTCGAAGACCTCCTCAGCGAAAAACGCGGCCGCCGCGTCGAAATCCACACTCCCCAGCGCGGCCAGAAAAAAGCCCTCTACGACCTCGCCGAAACCAACGCCAAACACTGCTTCGACGCCCGCTTCCGCGTCCTCAAACCCTCCTCAAAAGCCATCCTCGAGGCCTTCGAGGACGCCACCGGCGTCCCCCTCAAACCCGCCCGCATCGAGTGCTTCGACATCTCCCACGTCCAGGGCACCGACAAAGTCGCCTCCATGGTTGTCTGGGAGGACGGCCGCATGAAAAAGGCCGACTACCGCAAGTTCATCATCAAAACCGTCCAGGGCAACGACGACTTCGCCTCCATGGCCGAAGTCGTCACCCGCCGATACTCCCGCCTCCGCGACGAAGGCGCCCCCATGCCAGGCCTCATCCTTATCGATGGCGGCCTCGGCCAGCTCCACGCCGCCGCCAACGCCCTCGAAGCCATCGGCATCACAGACCAACCCCTCGCCTCCATCGCCAAACGCGAGGAGTGGATCTACGTCTACGGCACCGAAGACGAACCCATCGTCCTCGACCGCTTCAACCCCGTCCTCCACCTCGTCCAGACCGTTCGCGACGAGGCCCACCGCTTCGCCGTCACCTTCCATCGCAACCGCCGCGACTCCTCCCGCCTCCGCTCCGAACTCCTCGAAGTCGACGGCGTCGGCCCCAGAACCGTCGAAAAGCTCCTCAAATCTCTCGGCAGCCTCGAACGCGTCCGCGCCGCCGCCGAAGCAGACCTCGCCCGCGAAGTCGGCCCCGCCGCCGCTCGCCGCATCCGGCAGCACTTCGCCAACGAAGCGCCGCCGGACACAACAACACTCCCCTGATTACCCCTGCCGGCGCCGCAACACAACCAGCGCCGCCAACCCGCCCAATACGCTCAAGTACGTCCCAGGCTCCGGAATATCGCCCTGACTCGCCTCCGCAATCGCCAGCCCCTCGAAGCCCGAAAGCGTCGTTCCCGTCACGCTCCCCAACCGCACCTGCGACACAAACGTCGCCGCTCCAGTGCTCGTGTTGATGGTGTAGATCTGCCCATTGCTGTCCAGCGCCCACAACGTGCCAGACCCATCAAAATCCGTCCCGAACTGCACCGAAATATTTCCGAGCCCCAGCCCGCCAATCAACGACAGCGCCCCGTTCGTCAGATTCACGCTATACACCGAATCGGAGAAAACCCCATCCAACGCATACGCATTGCCCTGCCCGTCGATCGCGATGTTATCCCCAAATATCGTTGAGGTCCCCACCAATGTCGTCGCCCCGGTCCCCAGATTCACGGTATACAGCCCGCTCACCCCGTTCGAGGCATTCAAATTGTACATCGTCCCATTCACAGGGTTGTACCCCAGGCCCGCATCGAGTCCGGAACGCGTCCCCGTGCCGCCAATCAGCGTGCCAGGAGCCGTCGTCAGATTCCAAAGCTCGTTGGTGCTCCCGCCGATTCCGTAAAGCGTCCCGTTCGCAAACTCCAGCCCCTCGGCATCGCCAAAGCTCATCGCGCCCAAGTCTATCGCCACACCCGTCGCCAGGTCGATCTGGTACAGATGGTCATTCCCGTTCGACGAGATGCTGTACGCAATCGGCCCCGCCGTCGCTGTCATCGCCATTCCAATCGCTATCGCGATCGTTCGTATGGTCTTCATTAGGGTTCCTCCGGTAAATACCCTAAGAGTTTATAGCCGGAACCCTGACCCTGACAACCCAAACGGCGGACACCAGAAACCGATTCAGTACCAGTACTGATTCCGCGTTACTGCCCCCGCGCCAGCCGCTCCGCCAGCATCGGCGGCAACCCCGACGCACGGATCCGCTGCTGCGCCCCGGCGATGTCGTACGGAATCCTCCGCAACAGCACCCGGTGCTTCTCGCTGTCATACAACGCGCAGCTCGCCCGCCAGTCCCGGTCCCGCGGCTGCCCCACCGACCCAGGATTGATCAGATAGTAGTCCTCCGGGTCCAACTCCAGCAGCACCGTCTCCTCTTCCGCCGTCACCGTCGGCAGCATCATCCCCTGGTCCCCGTGGAACCGGATCGCCCCCTGCAGATGCGTGTGCCCGAAAAAGACCAACTGGGCCTCCATCGTCTGCCGCGCCCGGATGATCTCCCCCACATCCAGCAGGTACTCATCCTCGTGATACGGCGATCCGTGCACCAACTGGAACTTGTTCTCTATCCACAACGGGCCCTGCGGCAGATTCCGCAGCCACTCCAGATTCTCCGCCGTCAACTGGCCCATCGTCCACGCCACCGCCGCCTGCGCCAGCGGATTGTAGTCGTCCGTATCGTCCAGCCCGCAACAGGCCTTGTCATGGTTCCCGCGAATCACCGCCGCGCAGTTCTCCCGCGCCCACTCGCAGATCTCGTTCGGGTTCGCGCAGTAGTCCACGAAATCCCCGCAGCACAGAATTTCGTCGTATAGCCCTTCATTGGCCGCCAGCACCGCTCGCAGCCCTTCCAGATTGGCGTGGATATCACTTACGATCAGGTAGCGCACAGGCGAATCAATGCAACCTCCGGCGCCGCGCCCAGCCGGACAGGCACGCCTACCGTGCCAATCCCGCGCGTCACATACAGTTGCGATTTCTCTTTCTTGTAGTGTCCGTACACGTAGGGGGTAAAAAATCGAGCGAAATTCAAGTGCTGATTCAGATACTCTACCGTGACTTGCCCGCCGTGTGTGTGGCCCGCCAGCGTCAGGTCCCAGCCCTGCGCCGCCGCCCGGTCGAATACATCCGGATTATGCGACAGCAGCACCTGGTACGCCCCCGCCTCCTGCAGCCGCTCCCCGCCAGGCAGGTAAACGCCATGCATCTTCTGGTAATCCACCCCCGCCAGCCGCAGCCGTGCCTTGCCGAACCGCAGCGTCTCCCCTTCCCCGCGCAGGAATCGCACTCCCCGCCGCGCCGCCTCCCGCGCCACGTAATCCTCGCAGTTCGCGTAGATCTCGTGGTTCCCCATGCACCCGTACACCCCCGCCTCAGCCCGCAGCCGTCCCAGTCCCTTCAGGCACTCGTCCAGCGGATCCCCGTCCCGCGTAATCAGGTCCCCCGTCACCACCGATAGATGCGGCCGGAACTCGTTCGCCATATCCACCGCCGCCGCCAGGTCCTCCGGCGACAGAAAGCTGCTCATGTGGATGTCGCTCAACTGTGCGATCCGCACCCCATCCAGGTCCTTCGGCAAGCCCGGCACCGCGACATTCACCTCCACCGGCCGCAGCCACCGCCGCTCGATCACCGCGCCGTATCCCAGCACCACCGCCGGCGCGGCCACCACCGCACTCTGCAACACCTCCCGCCGCCCCGCGTCCACTCGCGGCGCCGCCGCCTTCCCCAACCGCCGCATCGCCAGATACACCAGCGTCATCCCGCACGACAGAATCCCCCACAGGATCGCCACCCCGCGCCCCCACGTAAACACCGGTCCCGGCGGCAGCACGCTCCAGATGTGCGGCAGGTTGCACAGCAAACCTGCAATCCCCACCACCGCGCTTCCCGCAATCCCCGCCCGCATCCATCCCGTCCGCGCCCACTCCCTCCGCCACAACGCCCAATGGCAGGCCAGCGTCAAAAAGACGCCGAAAAGCTCGGGCAGAAATCGGGACAAGGGAAACGTCATGCGCTCTCCTCCAGTCTATCGGCACGGCCCGCTTTCTTCTGCAATCCTGTAGGAAATGTTCCCCGCGCTCCTCCTGCTGTTGCTCCTCCCGGCCGCCGCGCAACCCCTCCTCCTCCGCGGGGGAACCGTCATCGATGGCCCCGCCCGCCGCGCCGACATTCTCATCGAAAACGGCCGCATCCGCGCCGTCGCCCCCTCCCTCCCCGCCCCCGCCGGCGCCACCATCCTCGACGCCTCCGGCAAGTCCATCCTCCCCGGCCTCTTCGATCTCCACACCCACGTCCCCTACCCCACCGTCGGCGGCTCTCGCCAGGATTGGGGCAAGAACCTCAAGGCCTACCTCCGCGCCGGCGTCACCTCCCTCGCCGACTTCGGCACCTACCCGGAAACCTACGCCCCCGTCCGCCGCCTCCTTGCCTCCGCCAACTGGCAGGGCCCCCGCGTCCACTTCGCCGCCCGCTTCTCCACCCCCGGCGGCCACGGCCTCGAAGGCGGCCGCGGCGACTTCTTCACCCAGGAGGTCCTCACCCCACGCCAGGCCCGCGCCGCCATGGCCCGCGTCCTCCCCTATAAGCCCGACGTCATCAAGGTCTTCACCGACGGCTGGCGCTACGCCTCCGCTCCCGACATGACCAGCATGGAGTTCGACACCCTCCGCGCCATCGTCGACGAAGCCCACAAAGCCGGCCTCCCCGTTCTCACCCACACCGTCACCCTCGCTCGCGGCAAAATCGCCGCCCGCGCCGGCGTCGATGCCATCATGCACGGCATCCAGGACCAGCCCGTCGACGACGAACTCATCCGCCTCATGAAAGCCAACAACGTCGCCTACGGCCCCACCGCCGCCGTCTACGAACCTCGCGCCGGCTACGTCACCGAACCCCTGCTCGAATCCCTCCTCGAACCCGCCGCCCTCGCCGCCCTCAAATCCCGCCCCATGCTCGCTCGTCCCAGCCCCCAGCGCGTCCGCAAATTTGAACTCCTTAAGCAGAACGTCGCCGCCCTCCACAAAGCCGGCGTCGCCATCGTCGCTGGCACCGACGCCGGCATCACCGGCACCCACCACGGCTGGGCAACGCTCCGCGAACTGAAACTCCTCTCCGCCGCCGGCCTCGGCCCCGCGGAAGCCCTCAAAGCCGCCACCACCAACGCCGCCCGCGTCCTCCGCGATCCCGATCGCGGCGCCATCGCCCCCGGCAAAATCGCCGACCTCCTCCTCATCGATGGCCGCCCCGAACTCGACATCGCCGCCATAGACCGTATCTCCACCGTCCTCCAATCCGGCCGCCCCGTCGATCTCCACGCCCTCACCGCCGCCATCCACGCCCCCGCCCTCCTCGACGACTTCGAAGCCCCCTCCGGCCGCTCCCGCCTCGATACCCGCTGGGTCAACGCCACCGACCCCGGCCACGACCACTCCCGCATGACCTGGCACCGCGTCCCCCGCGCCCCCGGCGATCACGCCCTCTCCATCCACGTCCATCTCTCGGAAACCGCCAACCCCTTCGCCCGCGCCAACCTCCCCCTCTCCCCCGGCGCCGTCCAGCCCGTCGACGCCTCCTCCTTCTCCGGCATCGAGTTCGAAGCCCGCGGCAACGGACCCTACACCCTCTATATCGGCGACCGCCCCCTCCCCTTAGCCGCCTCTCCCCACAGGACCACCGTCCGCCTCCCCATCCCCCCCACGCTCGACGCCGCCCGCCACACCCATCG
>CAZWDD010000240.1:0-8793 GCA_964632345.1 uncultured Solibacteraceae bacterium
CGGAATGGAACCGGCTGATGGACATCAACGTCACCGGAACGCTGCGCGCCTGCCAATCGTTCTATGAACCGCTGAAGCATTCCGGCGCCGGCCGCGTGGTCAACATCGCTTCGCTCAGCTCCTACGTCGGGCTGTTGGAAGTGACGGCCTACGCGACGTCGAAAGCGGCGGTTCTGCAGTTGACGAAGCAGTTGGCGGTGGAGTGGGCCAAGGAAGGGATCAACGTCAACGCGATCGCCCCGGGCGTTTTCCGCACCGAGTTGAACGCGGCTCTGCTGGACGGCACGGAGCGCGGCAAGGAGTTCCTGCTGCGAACGCCCATGAAGCGGTTCGGCCAGCGCGAGGAGTTGATCGGCGCCGCCATCCTGCTTGCGTCCCCAGCCGCGTCCTACATCACCGGTCAATGTATCGCCGTGGACGGCGGCTTCCTGGCCAGCGGCGTGAACCAGTAAAGCGCCAGCCGCGAGTCGATTTTCTGGCCCGCCGTGAACCTTTTGCGAACTGGTTTGCGCCATTTCTAGTGACCATGAATCGGTTCCTGCACTATCTGTCCCACCGTCTGCCCGAAGTGCTGGCCCATCCGGCGCTGCGCGCGACGGGCCTGGCGGTGGGACTGGTGCTGGCCTCCATCGTGGTCACCGCGGACTCTCTGCTGGCGGCGGATGCCGCACTGACCGGGCTGTCAATGGTCCTCTCCGTGGCGGCGGCCCCGCGCGTGGCGCGCTCCCTGCTGGAGGAGTTGCGCATGCCCGAGGACGCGGAGTAGCCAGTTGGGATATAGTCAACAAACGGTTGTTGACGATGCACATGAAATCCTGTCTTGCGGGCCTGTTTGCGGCCCTCTGCCTGCCTGTATTCGCCGCTGAGGAAAGGGATCTGAAGGATGACGCCGGACGGACGGTCATCCGCTACGTGGCCGAACTGCCGCCCAATCTGGCGCCGGCCGGAACCACGGACCCGGCCAAACAGGTGGGACTCTTCCTCTGTTTTCCCGAGCATGACCGGCCGACGGGCGACGAAATCTACCCCGTCCGCGCGGCCCTACAGCGCCTCGGACTGCAGGATCAGTTCATCGTCATCGGCGGCCATCCGCAGGAGCGGAAATTCGGCGCGGCCGACTATGAACCGATTCAGAAGCTGCTGGCCTGGGCGCTGAAGACCTATCCGGTGAATCCCCGCCGGGTGTACATGTACGGCAAGGGCGAAGGCGGCAAGATCTCCGGGGAGATGACCATGGCGCTGCCCGAAAAGTTCACGGCCGCCATCTCCTATAGCTGGACCTGGTGGAAGATGGCGGAGGAGATCGACACGGCCATCGATCCCGAGAGGGCGCCGCAGTTCTACATGGTGCTCGGGCGGCGCGACTTGGCGCACCACCTGACAAACGTCCGGGACGGCTACAGCCGCGTGCAGGCCAAGGGGCACCACGTAATCTACCGCGAGTTTGACGACCACGGCGCGCGCTCCTACCATCCGCCGAGCAACGATGAGGCGATCAGCTGGGCGGCCCGCCTGCGCAACCGCACGCTCCCGCTTTCGGCCGCCGAAAAGCGAGTTCTGACGCAGCCCGCCGTTATTGCGGATGGCTACTACAAAGCCATCGCCAACGTTGGTGGATTGGAGGCGGGCGCCGTCATCCGCAAGCTGCTCGACGCCCCGGAGGCAGCCGCGCGCGCCGCCGCCGCGAAGACCTGCGCCGAGGCAAACCTGGGCGAGGAGACGATGGCCGCGCTGGCCAGGAAGATGACGGATGCCTCTCCGGTGGTACGGCGGCAGACGATTCGCGCGCTGGCCGTAAACGCGAACTGGCGTTCGGCCGTCGCGCAGCGCGCCCTGGCGGGTCTGGCCCTGGGGGCGATTCCTGCGGTGGACCCGGCCGACCGCGTCGCAGCGGCCGACGGCTTGGTGGAGGCCGCACGGATGCAGGTGAAGGGCGTCCGGCAGGACCCGGCCCTGTTCCGCGCCCTGATCGATCTTGCCACCGGCAAGGATGACGAACTACGGACGATGGCGGCCAGCGTGCTCGCCCCGATTCGCGATGCCGACTTCCGTGGCGATGCCGGACGGCCGGAAAAGAAGGCGCCGGAGGGCGGATGGCAGGCCTGGCTCGACGGCGTCACCGCCAAGGCGGAAGGCTATGAACACGGCTACCGCGCCTGCGCCGCGGCGGCCGATCCGGCCGTGGAACTCTATTGCCGTGGCGGAGCCCTGCTGCTGGGCCGGAACCTGAAAACCGGCGAGACCGTCGCGAAGCACCCGCGTAAGGGTTTCGAACTCACCCTGCAGGCGGCCGAGAAAGGCTACCTGCCGGCACAGGCGATGGTCGGTATGCTCTACGCCACCGGCAAGGGTACTCCGCAGAACATTCCGGCGGCAACCGAGTGGTGGGTAAAAGCCGCCGATGCGGGCGACGGACTATCGGCGTTGAACGTCTCCATGTGCTACCGCATGGGCATGGGCGCCAAGGCGGACAAAGAAGTGGCCGCGCGCCTGACGAAGCAGGGGGCGGCGTTTGCGAAGTCCCGGGAAATGTGGTGAGGTGAGGCTATGCGGTACATCTTTGCTCTTTTGACGATGGGCGCCCTGTGGGCGCAGGGGCCGCTGCGGCCCAACCTCCTGCCTCTGGATCAGCTCCGGCAGTATCTGGAACTGACCTCGGATCAACTCCTGCAGCTCACCCGGCAGAATGCGGAGTTTCAACTGTTTCAACTGGAGAAGGCGCGGCGGTCGGCAATGGTCCAGCAGGAGATCGCCCTCGAAACCCGCCGCAGTCCGCTGGACCCTCATGCCCTGGGCTTGCGCTATGCGGAACTCGAAAACATCCGGCGTGAAATTGCCGAGCAGCAGACCAAGGTGCTCGCGGCCAACCGGAACCTGCTGACCGATGCGCAGAAGACAAAGCTGCGCGCATTGGAGGAGGCGTTGAAGCTGGTCCCGGTAGCCAATCAGGCCCAGACGGCCAACCTGCTTCCCGGAGGCTGCGCGGCCCTGACGGTGGGCCGCCCCGGATTGGGTATCGGCGTGCAGCCCGGGATGATCCTCAACGACCTCATCTCGAACGCGGCCTGTGTCGGCGGCATCATCGGGGACGTCCTCCCAGCCATTCCATAGCAGCTACCGCCCGTAGGTAAGCCGGCGCCATAGCCATTCCGCCGGCCCCTGCGGGAAGAAGCGCAGCCAGAGAACGCTGAGCAGCATCTGGACCGCAAAGAAGGCAGCGCAGTAGAGAACGCCGCGAGGCGGCGGAATGCGTCCGTACAGCGCCATGCCATAGCTGTAGGCGAGCGTCGTGAAAACCACCGACTGCAGTAGATAGTTGGAGAGCGCCATGCGGCCCACGGCGGCCAGCGGGACCAGCCACGGGCGCGCGCCGACCAGCAGCACCGCCGCGGCAAGACCGTAGGCCATCGCCGGCCTCGCCAGAAATTCACGCGTCATGGCGAGGGCGTGCATCGCGAACGGCGGTTCACCGATGGGATTCCGGTACTGCCAGAGCAGGTCGACGCTGCCCGCGGCCAAGCCTAACGGTAATGCCGTGAAGGCCAGCCAGCCGAGCAGGCGCCGGTGGTTCTCCGGATGCTGAAGTATCTGACGGCGAACGGCCACCAGTCCCAGTAGGAACGAGGCAAACAGCTCCACTCCCCAGAAAAAGCTTGTTCCGGCGTGGCGTCCAACCTGCTTTGCGCGATGCTGCAGAATCTGAAGACCGCTGCCGGACGAGTAAATGCGTATGTCCTGCACAATGCGTTCCCGGGCCGTCTGCTTTTCCTCCGTCACCCGGCGGCTCCGCGCATCCGGATTGAGACTCTCCAGCGCGGGCCCCACAATCGCGAGAGTCAACGGAATCAACGTGAGGGCGGCCACCCAGATCAGCAGCGTCTTGTCCGGCCGTTCGCGGAACAGCAGAAGTGCGAAACCGAGCAGCGCATAGAGATGCAGCACATCGCCCCACCAGACGAAAAACAGGTGGAGCAGGCCGATGACGAGCAGCACGGCCAGCCTCCGCCGGAAGACCCGCGGAAAGCCCTCCGGGTCCCGTTCTCGCGCACGCAGAAGCTGGAGCCCGAAGCCGGCGCCGAAAAGAAAGGAGAACAACGTATAGAATTTTCCCTGGGCAAAAACATGGAGCAGGAACAACGTCAGGCGGTTGGCTTCCGAGAGCCAGAGAAAATTCTGCCGCCACTGGAAGAATGCGTCGAGAGGCCCCACAAACAACGGCATGTTGACCAGAAATACGCCGAATAACGCAAAGCCGCGGAGTATATCGATGGCCGCGATCCGCTCCTGGCGCGGAACGGGACCGAGGGGCGCGTCCGTTTCGAGCATGGGGCTATTGTCTCAGGAAAACAGGTAGTCGAGGTCTTCCTTGCGCAGATTGGCCAGCGTGGCGTTGTCTTCGGTGAGGATGGCCTCGGCCAGGTCGCGCTTGCTTTTCTGCAGCTCCAGAATGCGCTCCTCGATGGTGTCCTTGGCGACAAGCCGGTAGGCGAATACGGGACGGGTCTGACCGATACGGTGCGTACGGTCGATGGCCTGCGCCTCAACGGCCGGGTTCCACCAGGGGTCGAGCAGGTACACATAGTCGGCTGCGGTGAGGTTTAGCCCCGTGCCGCCGGCCTTGAGGCTCAGCAGGAAGATGGGGCAGTCCGGGTCGGACTGGAAGTGTTCCACTCGCTTCTGGCGATCGGTCGTGGAGCCGTCGAGATACTCGTACTTCAACTTCGCGGCCTTCAGCTTCGGCTGAAGCAGGGCGAGCAGACTAGTGAACTGCGAGAACACCAGCGCCTTGTGCCCCTCCTCAGCGATCTCCGTCAACTGTTCCAGCAGCACGTCGAACTTCGCGCTCTGCGGCTTGGCCGACTCCTGTACCAGTTGCGGATGGCAGGCGATCTGGCGCAGCCGGAGCAGCGCTTCGAGCACATGCAGCTTCGATTTGGCGAGGCCATCCAAGGCAATCCGCTTGTCGAGATCCTTCTTCACCTTCAGCAGAATCGTGTTGTAGACCTTCCGCTGATCCGGCTCCATCTCGCAGTACAGCACCTGCTCCGAGCGCGCCGGCAGATCACTGGCCACCTGCTGCTTCGTGCGGCGGAGGATCAGCGGGCGGAGCGCCTTCCGCAGCCAGATGCGGGACTCCGGATCCACTTCAGCCCCCGCCTTGAAGAAGCTGGATGCGCCCAGCAGGCCGGGGTTCAGAAACTCGAACAGGCTCCACAACTCGCCGAGATGATTTTCGACCGGGGTGCCCGTCATCACAAACCGGTAGCGGCCCTCCAGGAGCCGGGTGGCCTTGGCCGAGTCGCTGGAGGCATTCTTGATGGCCTGAGCCTCATCCAGAACAATCGCCCCGAACTCGAAATCCTTCAGGTCCACCACGTCACGCCGCAGCGTTCCATAGGTGGTCAGAATCACATCGTGGCGGGAAATCTGGGCGCGGGAGCGCGCGGTACCCGTGTAGTTCAGCAGTTGCAGTTCTGGCGCAAAGCGGCCTGCCTCCGCCTCCCAGTTGAACAGCAGCGACTTGGGCACCACCACCAGATCCGGCGGCAGTGCCTCTCCGGCCGCCCGCCGCTCGCGGTGCAACTCCAGGAGCGCGAGCATCTGAATGGTCTTGCCGACGCCCATGTCGTCCGCCAGACAGCCGCCGAGCCCGATCGACTCCAGAAACAGCAGCCAGGCGAGCCCTTCTCGCTGGTAGCCGCGCATCTCGCCGCGAAAACCAGCGGGTTGCGGCGCGGGCTCCAGCCCTTTGAAACCGCGGAGCCTGCCCCGCAGCTTGTTGAAGGCGGCGTCCACCTGCACATCCCGCTTCTCCTCAAGCAGCGCGTCGAGCAACGGCGCCTGGGGAATCTTCAACCGGAACGCGCCGTCCACCTCCTTGCCGAGGCTGGCCAGCGGCGCATAGCGCTGGATCCACTCCTCCGGAAGCAGTCCGATGCTGCCGTCACCGAGCCGCACATAGCGGGACTTGTTCCGCATCGCCTCGATCAACGCCGGCAGGTCCGCTTCGAGACCGTCGAAATCCGCCGTGGCCGACACATCGAACCAGTTGATGCTGGTGGTGACCTTTACCTTGGTAAAGGTCGACGTTCGCACCGGCTTGCCCTCTGCCAGCACATCCCACTTCTCTTCGAGCAGGGACCGGATTGTGGCGGCAAACTTCGGCAACGGCAGGTTCCACATGCGGCGGCCGGACACCGGGTCCGGCTCCGGCAGCAGTCCCAGGTGGCGCAGGCGGGAGCGGCACTCTTCGTGGAATGCCTGATCGAACATAATCATCTGCCGGGCATCTTCGGACATCACGAAGTGAAGGTCGGAATCCTGTGCCTCTATTTCGCGTTCGCCATCGCGATAGAGAAACGTCAGTACCCCCTCGGCGATGGCCCGGGAGTTGGACACTTTCAACCGGAGGCGGGCGACGGGCCTGCCGCGCATCTCGTCGGGTTTCAACTCCGGCGGCAGGTCCCAGCGGGGGCCGCGGCGGAGGCTGGTCACCAGACCGAAGAAATGGGGCCAGTCGGACCGGGGCACCATCAGCGTCTGCTCGGCCATCGCCAGCCGCAGCCAGGCGCCCGTCGTCCGAGTTTCCAACTCCGCCAGCGTGTTTTCGTGCAGCACCAGCCGGAAATCCAGAAACGCGCACCGGCGGGCGGGAATCATCTGGCCGTCCGGCCCGGGAATCAAGTGCAGTTCCGCTTGAATCCACTCTTCGTCCCTGACGGACGGACGAAGTTGCAGACTCCACTTCTCCTCGCTCCAGGTGACGGGGCGCCAATGCTCCTTGAAGTACGGCGGCCCGGCCAGCAGCCGTCCAGTATTCGCCATCAGCCGCGCGAGCCGCGGCAGTTGCGGACCGGTGAGAAACAGCGTGGACTTGATGAGTTCATCGAGCTGAAACGCACTCCATGCGGAGTGCTCCGGGAGTACCAGCAGGAGTTCGGAGAGGATTTCGCGGTCGGCCGCATTGGGCAACCTCTCCACGTCGCCGCGGCGTAGACGCGCCGGCTTGGGAACGGTCAGGTCGCCGTTTTTTTTCCGCTCGCGGTAGAAGAACTCGATTTCCATCGCATGGTGGACGGCGGCTGGGGGCTGGGTGAGCTTGTAGATGAGGTGCTCACCGAAGCGGGAATCGTCGCCGAACCGGACGCGCATCTCCTCTTCGCCGATAGCCGCTTCCACCACGTTCTGCCAGTTCGCGCGCATCGTAAGGACACGCGGTTGGGCTGCCGCGGCCGGATTCTTACGCCCCATTTCATCCACGGCCAGCAGCAGCGCGTAGAGGTGCTTACAGGCGCCGGTGTCCTCATAGTAGGGACATTCACAGAAGAGTTCGCCCTCAAAGATCGCGACCTCGTAGTCCTCCTGCCCGTGCGCGATGGACGCATAGCCAGTCTCCTCGACGACGACGGGTTCCAGCAGGCCCTCGGCAAGCAGCTGTTTCCCTCGCTCCTTGATATGCGGTGGAAAACGGCGGCCGAACTCCCGCAGGGCCTGGTCGGCCCGGATTCTCACGTCACTCACAGGAACCGCGCCAACCTCTCCATGGCCTGCTCCAGAATCGGCTTTTCGACGGCGTAGCAGAGGCGTAGACTCCCCTCGCCACCGGCCCCGAACGCTACCCCTGGCGCGAGACCGACGCGCGTCTCCAGCAACAGGCGGCGGCAGAATTCGAAAGAGTCGACCAATCCGTCCACCTTTGGGAACAGGTAGAACGCGCCCTCCGGATCCGGCACCGTAACGCCCTTCATCCCGCGCAGCGCATCGAGGCAGAAGTCACGGTTCTCTTTCAGCATCCCCACCAGATCCTCGACGAACGCATCGCCGGCGTCGAGCGCCACTTCACCCGTTTTCTGCACGAAAGAGGGCGCGCAGCTGATGATGAACTCGTTCAACTGTCCCGCCCGCTGCGCCAGGTCGCTCCGGGCCACCAGCCAGCCAAGGCGCCAGCCGGTCATGCACCACGCCTTCGAGAAACTTTGCGCCACCAGCACGGCGTCCTGGCGCGTGGCCAGTCTCAGGATGCTGGGCGCCACCGGACGGCCATCATAGATCAGCCGCTCATACACCTCGTCAGCCAATAGCCAGAGGTTGTGGTGGCGGGCAAAGTCAAGCAACTGCCGCTGCTCGTCCTCCGTCGCCACCCACCCCAGCGGGTTGGAGGGGGACGTATAAATCAGCAGCCGCGTGCGCGGCGTCAGCGCCGCCTCCAGCGCTGCGATATCCACGGTATACCGGTTGTTCCGCAGCGGCTGGGCCAGTTCAATCGGCGTGGCGCCGTACATCCGGAGGATCGAACACGCATTCGGCCACGCTGGCGTCAGCACCAGCGCCTCGTCACCCGGATTAATTGTGCAGCGCAGTCCCACATGGAGCGCCTGCACGCCGGAGTTCGTCACCACAATCTCACGGTCCGGGTCGAGCGACACACCCTGGTGCCGCTGATAATAGCGGGCCAGCGCCTGACGGGTGGAAGCCAGCCCGGCGTTCGGCGTGTAGTAGGTGAAGCCGTCCTGCATGGCGCGCGTGGCAGCTTCCTTAAGAAAAGCCGGCGTCGGCAGGTTCGATTCGCCAAAGTAAAGCTTCAACACGCCGTCCATCGTCATGGCGATCTCCGCCAGTTCCCGGATGCGGGAATAGGGGACGGACTGCGCGGTTTCGGCTACGGCGATTGGCACTTCTTTGGTTTTAACCCAGATCCGCTTTGTCGCGCATGGGTAGTTCCAGTTGCACGAGTTCGGTCGGGTACTGACCGGTGTAGCAGGCGTAGCAGAAGTCGCGGTTATGGTCCGAGAC
>CAZWDD010000241.1:0-8705 GCA_964632345.1 uncultured Solibacteraceae bacterium
CAAGTATCCGCAGGCGGCCTTTCCGTATGAGCAGTTGGCGCAGGAGAACCGGCGGCGTTCGCGGCTCGATCCGGAGTTTGAACTGATCGACACCGGGGTGTTCGACGAAGACCGATACTTCGACGTGTTTGTGGAGTATGCCAAGGCCGACGTGAACGACACGCGCATCCGGATCACGGCGGTGAACCGCGGGCCGGAGCCGGCGCCGCTGTGGATACTACCGACGGTGTGGTTTCGGAATACGTGGACATGGGGGCGGTCTAAGAATGTTCCGCCGCACGCGGCTGCAGAATCCGACGAGGTGATCGCGCTGTTTGAGCCCTCGCTCGGCGCCTATCTGTTTGAGTGTCCGGGCAGCGAAGAGCTGTTATTCACTGAGAACAACAGCAACAGCCTGCGGCTGTGGGGACTGGCGAATCATGGCGGGACGAAGGACGCCTTTGCGCAGTATGTGATTGAAGGGAACACCGGCGCCGTGAACACGGAGCGGCGCGGGACGAAAGCCTGCGGTCTGTACAAATGGGAACTGGCGCCGGGCGAATCGCGGTCCGTGATTCTGCGGCTTGCGCCGCGTCTGTCGTCTCCGGCGCCTGCCGGGTCCGGCGAGGTTTTTGAGCGCCGGATCGCCGAAGCCGATGCGTTCTATGGCTCGATCCCCTCCGTGCCGCTCTCCGCGGATGGCACCGAGGTCTGCCGGCAGGCCTTTGCCGGACTGGTGTGGACCAAGCAGTACTATCACTACGTCGTGGAAGACTGGCTGGAGGGTGACCCCTATACCTACCCGCCGCCGCCGGGGCGGCGCCATGGACGCAACTCACAGTGGCCACACCTGTTCAACGCGGATGTGATTTCCATGCCGGATAAGTGGGAGTATCCGTGGTACGCGGCGTGGGACTTAGCCTTCCACATGGTGCCGTTCGCGATGATCGACGCGGACTTTGCAAAGAAGCAGATGGCGCTATTTCTGCGGGAGTGGTATCTGCATCCGAACGGACAACTGCCCGCGTATGAGTGGGCTCTGGGCGACGTGAATCCGCCTGTTCATGCCTGGGCCTGCTGGCGCATCTACCAGATAGACCGGCGGTTGAATGGCCGGGCCGACCATGCGTTTCTGGAGCGCTGCTTTCATAAGCTGCTAATGAACTTCACCTGGTGGGTGAATCGCAAGGACACGCTGGGGAATAACATCTTCGAAGGTGGATTCCTGGGGTTGGATAACATCGGAATCTTTGACCGGTCGGCGCCGCTGCCGACGGGCGGTACGCTGGAGCAATCCGACGGCACCAGTTGGATGGCGATGTACTCGCTGAACATGTTGACCATCGCGCTCGAACTGGCGCAGCGAAATCCGACCTATGAGGACATAGCGAGTAAGTTCTTCGAGCACTTCCTGTACATCGCCAGCGCGGCGAACAAGGAGGACGGCTCGATCTGGGATGAGGCAGACGGCTTCTACTACGATCTGTTGCGGCTGCCGAGCGGAGAGTGGTTCCGGATGAAGGTCCGGTCGATGGTGGGCATCATTCCGCTGTTTGCAATGGAGACGATCGAGCCGGCGATTATCGATAACCTGCCCGGATTCCGGCGGCGGATGCAATGGTTCCTGCGGAACCGGCCGGACCTCTGCTGCAACCTGGCTTCGATGACGGACCGTGGCATGCACGAGCGGCGGATGCTGTCGCTGGTGGACCCGGAGCGGCTGCGGCGAATCCTGGCGCGGGTTCTCGACGAGAAGGAGTTCCTGTCTCCGTACGGAGTTCGCGCCCTTTCCCGCCATCATGCGGAGCATCCGTACACGCTGCATGTAGACGGGAATCACTACGAGGTCCGGTACGAACCTGGCGAATCGACGACGAACCTGTTTGGCGGAAATTCAAACTGGCGCGGGCCAGTGTGGTTTCCGGTCAACTATCTGTTGATCGAGTCTCTGCAACGCTTCCACCACTATCTGGGGGAGGACTTCAAGGTGGAGTTTCCGACGGGTAGCGGGCAGTGGCTGGACCTGTGGGAGGTGGCGGCGGAGTTGTCACAGCGGTTGTCGGCGCTGTTTTTGCGGGGCTCCGACGGCCGGCGCGCGTCGTTCGGGCCGCACCCGAAGTTCCACCACGACCCCCACTTCCGGGATCATCTGCTCTTCTATGAGTACTTCCACGGCGACACGGGCGCTGGCCTGGGGGCGAATCATCAAACCGGATGGACCGCCCTGGTAGCGAAGTTGTTGACGCAAAATGGAGAGTGATGCGCCTACTTCTGTTTCTTGCGGCAGCGGGTATTCTTGCGGCCCAACCGCGCCACGGCGTGAAGCCGCAGCGGTTGGTGATCCGCGGCGCGATGGTGGTGGAAGGCAATGGGACGCCGGCGATGGGGCCGCTGGACGTAGCGATGGAGAACGGCGTGATCACGACGGTCGGCCGCGCAGCAAAGCAGAGCGGAGACGTGGAGATAGACGGCAAGGGTAAGTATGTCCTGCCCGGGTTGATCAACCTGCACGGGCATCTCCACAACGAACGGGGCGGCGTGCAGATGGACTACAACTACGTCCTGAAGCTCTGGCTGGCCTGCGGCGTGACGACGGTTCGAGACCTGGGAAGCCCACTGACGCAGACGCTCTCGGTCCGTGCCCGGAGCGAGGCCGGGGAGATTGCCGCACCGCACCTGTTCGTCTATCCGATGCTGGGGCGCGTGCGGGACCCGGAGGCGGCGCGCCGGCGTGTGCAGGAGATTAAAAAGGCGGGCGCGGACGGAATGAAGATCGTCGGGGCGTGGCGTGACACGATGGACGCGGCGCTCGACGAGGCGCATAAACAAGGCCTGCCGGTGGCGCAACATATCGGCGTTGAGGAGACTCGGGCCACCGATGCCATTCGCAACCGGGTGGTTTCCATCGAGCATTGGTATGGGATTCCCGATGCCGCCATTCCCGATGGCGTGCAGAATTTCCCGTCAAGCTACAACTACCTGAATGAGGCGGACCGCTTCCGCTACGCGGGCCGGCTGTGGCGCGAGGCCGACTGGGACCGTCTGGTGAAGATCTTCGATGAGATGATCGCCAACAAAATCGCCTGGGACCCGACGCTGGAGATTTATGAGGCGAGCCGGGATTTGCAGCGCGCGCAGAACCAGCCGTGGTTCCGTGACTACCTGCACCCGGTGCTGGAAGACTTCTTCCGCCCGAACCCGGAGAACCACGGCTCCTACTTCCTGAACTGGTCTTCCACCGACGAGGCGTACTGGAAGGAAAACTACCGGATCTGGATGCGGGCGGTGCGGGAATTCGCCCGCCGCGGTGGAATTGTCGGTATCGGGGAAGACGCCGGATACATCTATCAGATGTACGGATTCGGCATGATTCGAAATCTGGAACTGCATCAGGAGGCGGGCTTCCATCCGCTGCAAATCGTGGAACAGGCGACGTTGAACGGCGCGCGGATTCTGGGCCAGGAGAAGCGGTTTGGCCGCGTGCGCCCAGGTTGGTCGGCCGATGTGCTGGTGGTGAACGGGAATCCCCTGGAGGACTTCAAGCTGCTCTATCCGGCATCATCCAACAGCGGTGTGAAGCCCGGGCTGCAGTGGACCATCAAGGGCGGCATCCCGTACTCTGTGCCGGTGTTGATGCAGGAGATTAAATCGATGGTCGACAAGGCGCGGAAGGGAAAATGACCTCCTTTGCACATCTGCTTCCGACGAAACTGATCTTCGGCCCCGGCCGGATCAACGAGGTGGGCCGGGTGGCGAGGGAACTCGGGTTCCGGCGGACTTTGATTGTCGCTGACTCCGGGATGGAGGCGGCCGGGCATATCGCCACGGTGCTGTTTGCGCTGGCGGGCGAGGGGATTGAATCCTCACCGTGGTCCAGCTTCGGGGCCAATCCGGATTCGCGGATGGTGGAGCATGGGCGGGACTTCGCCGCGAAGCTGAATGTGGATTCCATCATCGGGCTGGGCGGCGGATCGTCGATGGATTGCGCGAAGGCGATCAACATCGTGCTGACCAACGGCGGCGGCATCGGGCAGTACTGGGGACACGGCAAAGTGCCCGGGCCGATGCTACCGATGATCGGGATTCCGGCCACGACCGGGACGGGCAGCGAGGCGCAGAGCTACGCGCTAATCTCCGACGCCGAGACGCATGTGAAGATGGCGATCGGCGATGAGAAGGCCGCGTTTGCGGCGGCGATTCTGGACCCCACGGTGGCGGCGACGCAGCCGGCCGCAGTGCGCGCCACTGCCGGCTACGATGCCATCTCACACGCTGTGGAGACCTTCGTGACGAAGAAGCGGAACGCCGTTTCGATGTGCTACTCGCGCGAAGCGTGGCGGCTGATGAACGGCGCATTCGAGCGGTTCATGAAGGAGCCGGGCGACCTTGACGCCGTGGCGTCGATGCAACTGGGCGCATGGTTCGCGGGGGCGGCGATTGAAGCGTCGATGCTCGGTGCAACGCACGCTCTGGCCAATCCGCTGACGGCGGCCTACGGGGTTACGCACGGGCAGGCGATTGCCGCCATGCTGCCGCATGTGGTGCGGTGGAACGCGCAGCAGGAGTATGCTGAGTTGCACGCCGACCTGCCGGAACGTCTGCGGGAGTTGTCCGCCGCGGCCGGCCTGGAGCGGCGCCTGGCGAGCCTTGGTGTAGAGGAGTCGCGACTGGACGAACTCGCCGCGGCCGCCGCCAAGCAGTGGACTGGAACCTTTAACCCCCGGCCGTTCGACGCCGGTTCGGCCCTGGAGCTTTATCGATGCGCCTACTAACCGCCGCCCTGTTGGTGGCCCTGCCTCTGTCCGCCGAATGGCCGCAGTTCCGGGGGAATCCCGCGCTGACCGGTACCGCCAGCGGCGCATTGCCGCCGGAGAACCTGAAGCTGTTGTGGACCTGGGAGGGGGGCGAGTCGTTCGAGTCCTCTCCCGTCATTGCGGGCGGCGTGGCCTATATCGGCGCCGGCAGCGGAGAACTGGTGGCGATCGATATGGCCACCGGGAAGACGAAGTGGAAGTACAAGACGGGTGCCGAGATGGGCGAGTCGACCCCGGCGGCCGGAGGCGGCGTGGTGTTCGTCGGAGACTTGGGCGGCACCTTTCATGCCGTGGACGCCTCGACGGGTAAGAGTTTGTGGACGTTCAAGACACTGTCGGAGATCAAGTCCTCCCCGGTGATTGTGGGCGACCGCGTACTCATCGGCTCCTACGATCAGAACGTCTACGCTCTGGCGGTGAAGACCGGCAAGCTGGTCTGGAAGTTTGAAACTGCGGGGCCCGTGCACGCGACCCCGGCCGTAGCCGGCGGTGTCGCCTATGTGACGGGCTGCGACGAAAAGTTCCGCGCCATTCGCGTCAGCGACGGCAAGGAGGTCTTTGTTGTGAACAGCGGCGCCTATACTGGCGCCTCGCCGCTGCTGGTAGGTTCGATGGCTTACTACGGTACCTTCGGCAATGAGGTGTTTGGCGTCGATATGAGCGCGAAGAAGATTGTCTGGAAGTACGAGCACCCGGTTCGCAAGTTCCCGTTCTATTCCAGCGCGACGCTGGTGGATGGCAAAGTCATCCTTGGCGGGCGGGACAAGATGGTACACGCCATCGATGCACGGACGGGAAAGGGCGCGTGGACGTTTACGACGCGGAGCCGGGTGGAGTCCTCCCCCGCCGCCGCCGGCAACCGCGTATTCATCGGGTCCAACGATGGGCGTTTCTACGTTCTGGACGCGGCCAGCGGGAAGAAGTTATGGGAGTACGAAGCGGGCGCGGCCCTGTCCTCGTCGCCGGCCGTAAGTGACGGCAAGGTGGTGATCGCCTCACAGGACGGCCGTGTGTTCTGTTTCGGCGGTTGAGCGCTACTCCCCTTCCGAGTAGGTGATGCTGCCGCCGGTTGACTCGCCGGTCTGCGTCATGATCACGGTGACGTTGCGCTGGCGGCCCTCATGCCGGAACACCAGTTGGATGGCGCGGCCGGAGTCTGAGGAGTTTGCGGACGTGGCCGTTTGTTCGTAGCCGTCGTTCTTGTACTTGTCTTCAAAGAACTGCTGGGCCTCATCCACCGAACCTTGCAGCGTGAAGACGACGGTGCCCGAGGCGCCGTTGGGCGTACTGGTCGTCATGCCGCCGCTGATGGTTGCGCCGGCGGGAATCGCCACCCAGGCCGGAGGCTTGACGTTACCGCCGCCGCCGATGACGGCGGTGCCCTTATCGGACTGGACCGTGATCCTGCCGGACTGCAGATCATCGGCGTCGATCGTCACGGTCTCACCGGAGCGCTTGTCGCGGATGGTCACTTTGCCGGTGGACTCGTTCACGTCGAGCACGTCGATATCCGGATTCGCCGCCGCCGCCATCCGGACGATGGCCGACACCGGGTTCTTCGCCACGTCGCCCGCCTTTTTCACAAAGAAGTAGGTGACGATCGAGATGCCGATGCCGGCAAGAAACAGCAGCACCACGAGGCCGATGATGAGCCATGCCCACACCGGTAAACCTTTCTTCGCCGGCGGCATGGGCGGGTAGCCGGGGGCGCCTTGCGGAAACCCCTGCTGTTGCGGATAGCCCTGCTGCGGGTACGGTTGCTGCGGATAGCCCTGCTGGGGCGGGAAACCCTGCGGTTGGCCCTGCGGAGGATATGGGGGCTGGTTCGGATTATGCGGAGCCGACATGCGCTCATTGTGGCACATGCCACGTGGAGGGGAAACGGACACGGGATATGATGGGGAGCTTGCGGCAAACTGCATGTGGCAACGCTGGCTGATCGTTCTGGTTCCTGGAGCTACCCTCTACTTCCTGCCGTTCGGCGGACTGGCGGAGGGGCAGCGCCACCTGCTGGCCATATTCCTGGCGACGATTCTGGCGCTGATGGCGCGGCCCGCGCCGATGGGCGTCAGCGTGCTGCTGGCCATGACACTGCTGGCGCTGACGGGCACGGTCCCGGCCAACCGGGTGCTGCTCGGATTCAGCAACCAGACGGTGTGGCTGATCTTCTCCGCTTATCTGTTTGCCCGTGCGATCGCGGGCACTGGGCTTGGCCAGCGGGTGGCGTACAACCTGATCGCGCGGTTTGCCACCACGCCGTTGCGGTTGGCCTATGCCGTCGTCAGCGCCGGGATGATTGTGGCGCCGTTCGTTCCGTCGGACACGGCGCGCGGCGGCGGCGTGGTGTTCCCGGTGACGCGCAGCCTGGCGCTGGCCTTCGGGTCCGAACCGGGGCCCACGGCGCGGCGCATCGGTTCGTATCTGATGCTCGTCTGTTTTCACGGGAACTATCTAGCCTCGGCGGTCTTTCTGACGAGCATGGTGGCCAACCCGCTGATCGCCTCGTTCGTGCAGAAGCTTGCAGGGGTTGAGATCACCTGGCTGGGATGGCTGGCCGGTTCGTCGGTGCCGGCGGTCTGTTCGCTACTTGCGGTGCCGTGGTTTATCCACCGTTGGCACGCACCGGAGTTGCGGGATACGGCACCGGCGCGCCGGCTCGCGACCGAATCGCTGGCGGAGATGGGGCCCATGCGGCCGGCCGAGCGGCGCCTGGTGGTGGTGCTATTCGCCGTGATGGCGGGCTGGGTGACGTCGCCATGGCACGGTACCGGCAATGCTTATGTAGCGTTGACCGGCATCTGCGCGCAGCTGTTGTGGGGCCTGCTCAAGTGGGACGAACTGCTGGCGGAGACGAAGGCGTGGGATGTGCTGCTGTGGTTCGCGCCGTTGATCATGATGGCCGATGAGTTGAACGCGGGGGGCGTGGTGAAGGCGGTTTCCGAAGTGCTGTTCGCACAGTTGGCGGGCTGGCCGGTGGTGGCCGCGGTCGCTGTGCTATCGCTGGTGTATTTCTACATCCATTACGCCTTTGCGAGTATGACGGCGCAGGTGACAGCACTCTACCCGGCGTTCTTCACGGCGGCGCTGGTGGCCGGGGCGCCGCCGCTGCTGGCCGCGCTGCCGTTGGCCTACTTCTCCAATCTGAATGCCGGCATCACGCACTACGGCACCGGTTCAGCCCCGGTCTTTTTCGGAGCCGGCTATGTGGGGGAAGGCGAGTGGTGGCGCGTGGGTTTTCTGGTGTCGCTGGTCAATGTAGCGATCTGGCTGGGCGCCGGTGGCTTGTGGTGGCGGCTGATCGGCTACTGGTAGGCGGCTACTCCCACGGCCGGTCTTTGACGAAGGCCAGGTGGTCTGGCAGCGGCCGGCTGGTCCGGAAGTGGCGTTTGTAGGCGGCAACCCAGTCCGTGGCGATCTCGCGCTGCGCGTCGGCAAGGGGCATGGCGCCGCTGCAGACCAGCGTCTGCAGACGATCCTCCAGTGCATCCTTGACGCGGGAATTCCAGGTGCCGGAGTTGTACGGCTGGGGCCACAGGTTGGCCGGGTCACTCGACCCGCCAAGGCCGGGCGGGATCAGGTAATCGACCTCGTAGGTGCGCGGGGCCGGGTTACGAATGCCGTAGCGTGCAAAGACCTCAGCGGCGACACCCGGCGGAATGTCCACTTCTTCCGACGCCGCGCCGGCCGCACAGACTGCTTGTTGAGAAACTGCCTTCACGGCGCCTGGCGTGACGGCCGGCTGTGGCGCGGGAATCCGGTCCGCGGGCGGCGATACCGCCAGAAACAGCACCGCTGCCGCCGCCGCCGCACCCAGCGGCCAAGCGCGGCGTAGGGCCGTGGGCCGGCGTACCTGGGGGGCCGGCGGAACCGCCTCACCGCGATGATAAGCCGCGAACGCCTCCAACTGCCGCA
>CAZWDD010000242.1:0-8660 GCA_964632345.1 uncultured Solibacteraceae bacterium
ATGGTGAGCGACAACGGGGTGGGGACGTGCCTGGACGCGAAGACGGGGAAGATGCACTGGCAGAAGCGGATAGGGGGTAACCATTCGGCGTCACCGCTCGCCGCTTCGGGTGCGGTGTATTTTCTGAGCGAGGAAGGCGAGGCGACGGTGATTGCGCCGGGGACGGAGTACCGGGAGCTGGCGCGGAACTCGATCGGGGAGCGGACACTGGCGTCGTTCGGCGTTGTGGGGAAGGCGATTTTCCTGCGGGGCGATCAGCATCTGTACCGGATTGAAGCTTAATTGGAACGAGAGGGTTTGGCGCGTATGAAGTATTGGAAACTGGCCGCGGCAGCGGTGTGTGTGGGGATGGCATGGGCGCAGGGGCCCGACGGACGGGCGTCGTTCCAGGTGCGATGTTCGGGGTGCCACGGGACGGACGGGAACGGCGGGGAGCATGCGCCGTCGATCCTGACGACACTGGCGACGAAGAATGATGCGGAGCTGACGCAGATCATCCGGGACGGGGTGCCGCGGAAGGGAATGCCGGGGTTCAAGCAGGTGCCGGAAGCGGAGATGACGGCGCTGGTGAGCTTTATGCGGGCGATGCCGAACGCGCGGCGCGGGCGGCGGGGGATGCCGGTGCGGGTGCAGGCGACGCTGACCGACGGGACGAAACTGGATGGGTTTGCGATCGGGCGCACGGGACGGGAGCTGCAACTGCGGACGGACGACCAGCGGATTCACCTGCTGCGTCGCGAGGGCGAACGGTACCGGCGGGTGACGTCACAGGCCGACTGGACGAGCATGCACGGGCAGTTGAGCGGGAACCGGTATTCGGAGCTGAAGCAGATCAACAAGGACAATGCGGGGCGGATGGCGGTGAAGTGGGTGTATGCGGTGCCGAACGCGGGGCGGCTGCAGGGGACGCCGCAGGTGCATGAAGGGGTGATGTATGTCACGAATACGAACACGGTGATTGCGCTGGACGCGGGATCCGGGGCGCGGCTGTGGGAGTATACGCGGCCGCCGACGGCGGGGCTGATCGGGAATGCGCGGTCACCGGGGAACAACCGGAGCGTGACGATTGCGGGGGACAAGGTGTTCATGCAGACGGACCACGCGCACCTGGTGGCGCTGAACCGGCACACGGGGCAGCTGTTGTGGGAGACGGAGATGGCCGATTTCCGGAAGAACTACAACACGACCGGATCGCTGCTGGCGGTGGAGAACCTGGTGGTGGCCGGGACGGCTGGCGGCGAGGAGGGCGTGCGCGGATTCCTGGCGGCCTATGACCAGGAGACGGGGAAGGAAGTGTGGCGGTTCTGGACGATTCCGGCGCCGGGCGAGCCGGGCGCCGAGACGTGGGACGGGCCGGACATTCATCACGGCGGCGGGCCGACGTGGTTGACGGGGAGCTACGATCCGTCGACGAAGACGATCTACTGGCCGACGGGGAATGCGGGTCCGGACTTCAACGGGGACAACCGGAAGGGGGACAACCTGTATACGTGCTCGATCATCGCGCTGGACGTGGCGACGGGGAAGCTGAAGTGGCATTTCCAGCCGACGCCGCACGATGAGTGGGACTGGGACGCGGTGCAGCCGGTGGTGCTGGTGGACACGAAGTGGAAGGGCGCGGACCGGAAGCTGCTGCTGCAGGCCAATCGGAACGGGTTCCTGTATGTGCTGGACCGGACAAACGGGAAGATGCTGCTGGCCTCGCCGATGGTGAAGAAGCTGACGTGGGCGAAGGGGATTGCGCCGGACGGGCGGCCGATCATGAATCCGAACCAGGTGCCGACGCCGGAGGGGACGCTGATCTGCCCGGCGGTGGAAGGGGCGGCGAACTTCTTTTCGACGTCGTTCAATCCGGCGACGCGGCTGTTCTATGTGAACACGCTGGAACGGTGCGCGATCTACACGAAACGCGAGACGCCGGCCTGGCAGGCTGGGCGGAACTACCTGGGCGGGGGAGGGCGGCGCGATCCGGACGACAAGCCGCAGAAGTTCCTGCGGGCGTTCGACATTGAGACGGGGCGGACGGTGTGGGAGATTCCGCAGGAGGGCGCGGCGGATTCGTGGACGGGTACGCTGACGACGGCCGGGGGCATTGTGATCTACGGCGACGACGGCGGGGCGCTGGGCGCGGCGGACGCGGCGACGGGGAAGAAACTGTGGAGCTTCCCGCTGACCGAGAACGTGCACACGTCGCCGATGACTTATATGTTCGATAACAAGCAGTATGTTTCGATCATCAACGGCAGCGTGGTTTACACGTTTGGAGTGAATTGAGGCAGGGTTGCTGTCCCGCCGGGAGGGGATAAGCGAATGCGGACACGGAAGACGGAACTGCTGACGCCGGCGCTGGTGGTGGATCTGGACGCGCTGGAGCGGAACCTTAAACGGATGCAGCGGGCGGTGGAGGCAGCGGGCAAGACGCTGCGTCCACATGCGAAGGCGCACAAGCGGGTGGAGATTGCGCAGCGGCAGATCGACGAGGGCGCGGTGGGTGTGTGCGCGGCTACGGTGGGCGAACTGCAGACGATGGTGGAAGCGGGGATCGGCGTGCTGTTGACGACGCCGGTGGCCTCGCGGGTGAAGACGGAACTGGTGGCGGGGCTGGCGGCGCGGGGGGATGTGGCGGTGGTGGTGGACGATGCACGGCAGGCGGCGATGTATGCCGATGCGGCGGATCGGGCGGGGGTGCGGCTGCCGGTGCTGGTGGACCTGGATGTTGGAGACCACCGGACGGGAGTGCCGTGCGATGAGCGGGCAGTGGCGCTGGCGATGGCGGTGAGTGAGTCGCCGCATCTGCGGTTTGCGGGGTTGCAGGCGTATTCGGTATCGGGCTCGCATACGGAGGGATGGGAGGCGAGGCGGGCGCATTCGACGGCGGCGCTGGGACACGCAGTGGCGATACAGCGGGAGTTGCTGGCGCGCGGGTTGGATGCGACGCGGCTGACGGGAGGGTCGACGGGGACGTGGGACATCGACCTGACGATTCCGGAGTTTACGGAGCTGCAGGCGGGATCGTATCCGTTGATGGACGTGGCGTACGGAAGGATCGGCGGGGTTCCGTTCGAGGTGGCGATGACGGTGATGGCGACGGTGGTGAGTGCGTCGCACAAGGACCGGGTGACGGTGGACGCGGGGTTCAAGGGATTTGCGACGGACCGGCCGTTCGGGCCGGAGGCGGTGGGGATACCGGACGCGCGGTGGCAGTGGGCGGGCGACGAGCACGGGTTTCTGTTTGCAGACCCGCTGCCGGGGCTGGGGGAGCAGATCTCGTTTGTGGTTCCGCATGTGGACCCGACGGTGAACCTGCATGAGAAGATGTACGCTTGCCGGGGGGAGTTTGTGGTTGAGGTGTGGAGACGATGAGCCTGGTGCAGATAGCGGGAGAGGTGACGGCGCTGGAGCGGGAACTGGCGGCGGCACTTACGGGTGAAGTGCGGTTCGATAAGGTCTCGCGGGCGCTGTATTCGACGGATGCGAGCGTGTACCAGATCATGCCGGTGGGCGTGGCGGTGCCGAAGACGCGGGAGGAACTGATTGCGGCGGTGCGGATTGCCGGAAGGCACCGGTGCCCGGTGACGCTGCGCGGGGGCGGGACATCGCAGGCGGGACAGGCGATCGGCGAGGGTCTGCAGATCGACATTTCGAAGTACTACAACCGGGTGTTGGAGGTGAATGCGGCGGAGCGGTGGTGCCGGGTGGAGCCGGGGATCGTGCTGGATGAGTTGAACGCGGCGTTGAAAGAGCATGGGCTGCGGTTTGCGCCGGACGTGTCGACGGCGAGCCGGGCGACGATCGGCGGGATGATGGCGAACAACTCGTCGGGGGCGCGGAGCGTTTTTTACGGCAAGACGATTGACCATGTGCTGGAGCAGACGGTGTTGTTTGCTGATGGGTCGATTGCGGAGCTGCGGCCGCTGGCGGGAGCGGAGTTGGAGGCGGCCTGCGAGGGGGAGACGATTCCGGCGCGGGGTTACCGGCTGATGCGGCGGCTGGGGGTGGAGCTGGCCGGGGAGGTGGAGGCGCGATTCCCGAAGGTGCTGCGGCGGGTGATGGGGTACAACCTGGATGAGTTCGGGGATGCGGGGCGGTGTGACCTGACGAAGCTGATGGTGGGATCGGAGGGGACGCTGGGGGTAGTGCTGGAGGCGAAGCTGAAGCTGGTGCCGCTGCCGAAGGCGAAGGCGGTGGTGGCGATTCAGTTTGCGGAGTTGCTGGATGCGCTGGGGGCGACGCCGGCGATTCTGAAGCACGGGCCATCGGCGGTGGAGGTGATGGACAGCTTCATTCTGGACCACACGAAGCTGAACGCGGCGCTGCACCGGCAGCGAGAGACGTTCATCAAGGGGGAGCCGGGGGCGATCCTGTGCGTGGAGTTTTACGGGGACACGGCGGCGGAGCTGGTGCCGCGGATGGAGGAGTTGGAACGGGACCTGCGGGCGCTGGGGATGGGGGACCACTTCCATCATGCGGTGGAGCCGGCGGCGCAGGCGCGGATCTGGGGGATTCGGGAGGCGGCGCTGGGGCTATCGATGTCGATGAAGGACGACAATAAGTCGCTCTCCTTCGTGGAAGATACGGCGGTGGCGCCGGAGAAGCTGCGGGCGTATATCGACCGGTTTCTGCAACTGATCCGGAAGCATGAGACGCAGGCGGGGATTTACGCGCATGCGTCGGTGGGGTGTCTGCATGTGCGGCCGGTGGTGAACATGAAGACCGAGGCGGGGGTGGCGAAGTTCCAGGCGATTGCCGACGATGTGGCGGCGCTGGTGCTGGAGTTCGGGGGGGCGCTGTCGGGCGAGCATGGGGACGGGATGGTGCGGAGCCCGTACATTCCGATGATGTTCGGGGCGAAGATCTACGAAGGGTTCCGGGAGATCAAGAAGACGTTCGATCCGGAGGGGTTGTTTAATCCGGGTAAAATTGTGGACACGCCGCCACTGACGGCGAACCTTCGCTATGGGGCCGACTATGTGACGGCGAACCCGAAGACGCATTTTACTTATGACGAATACGGGGGATTCGGCGGGGCGGTGGAGATGTGCAGCGGGCTGGGGGCGTGCCGGAAGAAGCTGGACGGGACGATGTGTCCGTCCTACATGGCGACGCGGGACGAGCGGCACACGACGCGGGGGCGGGCGAATGTGCTGCGGCTGGCGATGGCGGGGCGGCTGGGCGAGGCGGGGCTGCACGAGGACGGGGTGAAGGAGGTGCTGGACCTTTGCCTGGAGTGCCGGGCGTGCAAATCGGAGTGTCCGGTGGGCGTGGACATGGGGCGGTTCAAGAGCGAGTTTTTGGCGGCGAAGTGGGAGCGGGACGGCGGCGCGCCGCTGCGGGCGCGGCTGATGGGAGACGCGGCGGGGCTGGCGAAGATCGGCAGCGCGCTGGCGCCGTTATCGGGGGCGATTGCAAATGCCGGGCCGGTGCGGTGGTTGAACGAGAAGTTGACGGGGATCGATGCGCGGCGGCCGGTGCCGCGGTGGCAGCGGCGGACGCTGCGCGACCGGATGCCGGGGCGGACGGGCGGGGATGCGCTGCTGTTTGTCGACACGTTCACGAACCACTATGACCCGGAGACGGGCGAGGCGGCGATGAAGCTGTTCGAGCGCGGCGGGGTGCGGGCGGGGCTGGCGGAGAACGTCTGCTGCGGGCGGCCGCTGATTTCGCAGGGACTACTGGAGAAGGCGAAGGAGCTGGCGCGGGAGAATACGGGGCGGCTGTACGAGGCGGCGGCGCGCGGGGTGCCGTTGGTGGTGTGCGAGCCGAGCTGCCTGTCGGCGCTGCGAGAGGACGTGCCGGACCTGTTGCGCGGGGCGGAGCGGGAGCGGGCGCAGGTGGTGGGGCGGTCGGCTGTGTTGTTGGAGGAGTATCTGCTGGGACTGCCGTTGGAGTTTACGGCGGGGCCGGAGGAGATTGTGTGGCACGGGCATTGCCACCAGAAGTCGATGGGGTTGGGGGCGCCGGCGCAGGCGTTGTTGGGAAAGATACCGGGGGCGAAGGTGACGGCGCTCGATTCGGGATGCTGCGGGATGGCGGGATCGTTCGGGTATGTGAATTACGAGGTATCGAAGGCGATCGGGGAGCGGCGGCTGTTGCCGGCGGCGCGGGGGCTTGGGAAGGGCGCGGTGCTGGTGGCGGCGGGAACGTCGTGCCGGCATCAGGTGCATGACCTGGCGGGGGTGGAGGCGGTGCATCCGGCGGTGCTGCTGGCGGGGCTGGTGAAAGGGTGAGCGACGGGGCGATCACGCTGACGGCGCTGGCGGCGGCGGTGGGGCTGAGTTGCTTCACACGGCTGAACGTGGGGCTGCTGGCGATGGCGCTGGCGTGGGTGATCGGAGTGTATGTGGTGGGCCTGCCGTTGAAGGAAGTGACGGCGGGATTTCCAGTGGACCTGTTTCTGACGCTGGCTGGCGTGACGCTGCTGTTCAGCCAGGCATCGGTAAACGGGACGCTGCCACGGGTGGCGCAGAACGCGGTTCGGCTGTGCCGGGGACGGGCCGGACTGGTGCCGGTGCTGTTCTTCGTGCTGGCGGCGGCGCTGGGCACCTGCGGACCAGGCAACATCGCGACGGCGGGGCTACTGGCGCCGGTGGCGATGGGGACGGCGGTGCGGATGAAGATTTCCCCGTTTCTGATGGCGATCATGGTGGGCAATGGGGCGAATGCGAGTTCGCTGTCGCCGCTGGCGCCGACGGGGCTGATTGTGAGCGGGCTGATGGCGCGGATCGGGCTGCCGGGGATGGAGTTGCAGACGTGGTGGATGAACCTGACGGCGCATGCGCTGGTGGCGTTTGCCGGGTATGCGCTGTTCGGCGGGCTGCGACTGCTGCGAGAGAAGGAATCGGGCGGGGCGGAGGTGGCGGGCGCGGGATTGGAGCGGACGCACTGGCTGACGCTGGGGGTGATTGCGGCGCTGGTGGGGGCGGTGCTGGTGTTGAAGGTACAGATCGGGATGGCGGCGTTTGCGGGGGCGGTGGTGTTGAGCCTGTTCCGGGCGGCGGATGAGGAAGAGGCGATCCGGAACGTGCCGTGGGGGACGATTCTGATGGTCAGCGGGATGACGGTGCTGATCAGCCTGTTGGAGAAGACCAACGGGATGCAGCTGCTCACGGACCTGGTGGCGCGGGTGGCGACGGCGGGGACGGTGATTCCGCTGGTGGCGGGGCTGACGGGGCTGATCTCGGCGTATTCGAGCACGTCGGGCGTGGTGCTACCGGCGTTTCTGCCGCTGGCGCCAGGGCTGGCCGAGCGGCTGGGCGAGGTGAGCGTGTTCGGGTTGGCGTCGGCGATGAACGTGGGCGGGCATCTGGTGGACGTGTCGCCGCTGTCGACGATCGGGGCGCTGTGCATTGCGTCGATTCCGGCGGGCGATGCGAGCCGGAAGTTATTCCATCAGTTACTGGCGTGGGGGCTTTCGATGACTGTGGTCGGGGCGTTTTACTGCTGGCTGGTTATGAAATGAGAACACTTTTTCTGTTGGGACTTGCGGCGTCCACGATGTGGGCGCATGACCTGGGCGTGAGCGGGATACAGGTACGGATTGAAGGCGGCCGGACGCATGTACGGGTGCAGGCGCACCTGATGCAACTGCAGGGCGCGCCGGTGACGCCGGGGCTGGAGAAGCGTCTGCGTCTGCGGCTGGACGGGGAATATTTCCCGGTGGAAAAGGGGGCGCTGCATCCGGCGACGGAGACGGGAGTGGTGGTGTGGGAGTCGTCGAAGGAAGGGGCGCCGGATGCGGTGGTAATCGATGCGCCGCTGTTCCCGGAGGATGAACTGGACCGGACGATTGTGACGGTACTGCGGGACGGGGCGCCGGCGGGGGAGGCGGTGATGACGGCGACGTCACAACCGGCGGTGCTGGGGGAGCGAGGGTCCAAGGCGTTCCAGCGGTTCATCCCGATCGGGGTGGAGCATATTCTGTTCGGGCCGGACCACATTGCGTTTCTGCTGGCGCTGCTGCTGCCGGGGGGACGGTGGCGGGCGCTGCTGACGGTGGTGACGGCGTTCACGATCGCGCATTCGGTGACGCTGGCGATGGCCGTGCTGGGGTGGGTGACGCCGCTGGGGTGGCTGGTGGAGGGGGTGATTGCGCTTTCGATTGTGGCGGCGGCGGGGGAGAATCTATTGGCGAAGGGCGACCGGGGAGCGGGGATCCGGGCGATGTATGCAGCCGGATTCGGGCTGGTGCACGGGTTCGGATTTGCGGGGGCACTGGGGGAAGTGGGCCTGCCGCAGGAGGTGTTGGGGTGGGCGCTGGCCGGGTTCAACGTGGGCGTGGAGGTGGGGCAGATTGCGATTGTGGTGGTGGTGGTTCCGCTGCTGGCATGGATTGGGCGGCGGGAGCAGGTGGTGCGTTATGGGTCGATGGCGATTATGGCGGTGGGATTGTACTGGACGGTGGAGCGGCTGTTTTTGGGATAGGTTGGATGGAAATGATGCCGCTGCTGCTCGGTCCAGCAATCACGATACTGATAGCGATTCCGATGATTTTGGGGATGGTGCCTCCCAACGACTTCTATGGTTTCCGGACACCCAAGACGCTTTCGTCGCCAGAGGTGTGGTACCCGGCCAACCGGATGTGCGGGATCCTTCTGGCGGTGGCCGGGGTGGTGAGTCTGATCGGGCTTGGCGCGATTCTGAACGGCGGTGGAGACCTGAAG
>CAZWDD010000243.1:0-8649 GCA_964632345.1 uncultured Solibacteraceae bacterium
GATATCGAGGTGACTCTGGCGGAAGGCGGACCGGGGGCGCCGCGACTGATCACGAACACGGCTCCAGTGGCGCAGGCGGTGCAAGATCCGACGATGGTGAATTTTCATGGGACGCCTGCCTGGACGGGGTATGTCAATCAGGCGGCGTTGACAAAGATCAGGCTGCCGGAGGCACATAGCGCTCACGGTACGCTTGGAGTGACGGTGGCGGTGATCGATACGGGGATTGATCCGTATCATCCGCTGCTGCAGGGAGTGCTGGTGCCGGGGTATGACTTTGTGCGGGACCGGGCGGGGATGCCGAATGAGTTGGACGACCTGGATGCGGACACGCGATCGATCTTGAATCCGTACACGACGGCGATTCTGGACACGTACGGGGAGGCGAATCCGTATACGACGGCGATCCTAGACCAGTACACGGCGAGCCGGTTGGACCCGTCGCGGCTGCCGCCGCAGTTCGGGCCCGGGACGATGGTGGCGGGACTGGTGCGGCGCGTGGCGCCGGGGGCGAAGATCATGCCGTTGAAGCCGTTTGGCGGCGACGGACGGGCGCGGCTGTTTCATCTGCTGGAATCGATTTACTATGCGGTGGACAACGGGGCGAAGGTGTTGAACCTGAGCCTGAGCCTGTCGGAGCCGACGGATGAGTTGGAACGGGCGGTCGAGTATGCGGCGCAGCAGGGGGCGGTGCTGGTGGGATCTGCCGGCAACAGCGGACTGGAGACGATGGTGTATCCGGCGGGGTATGAGCAGGTGATCGGAGTGGCGTCAACCGATTTGAATGACCGGGCGAGCGTGTTTACGAACTTTGGGGACAACCTGGTGCGAATCGCGGCGCCGGGGGAGGGACTGGTGACGCTGTATCCGGGCGGGCGGTACGCGGCAGGCTGGGGAACGTCGTTCAGCGCGCCGCTGGTTTCGGGAACGGTGGCACTGATGGCGCACTGGTACGCGGGACTGAACTGGGAGAAGGCCGAGGACGCCGTGAAGGAAGCGGCGCCGGTGAACGGGAACCTGGGCGATGGGCGGCTGGATGTTTTCCGGGCGGTGCGGAAGGCACAGGAGTTTTAGGTCCGCGTTTTTTTGATATCTTTTTGTCCGGGTATATTTCCGGGTTGGGTTGAGGACTCTCCTGGATGTGAGCGCAACGGAAGGGCTCCAGAAACGAGAAGGAGAACTCAACCCGAGGTCCACGAAGAAGATGATGCTTGCGATGTGTCTGTTTGTGCCGGCGACGCTGCTGGCCGACGACACGGAGTGCCGGGGTGTGCTGAAGGGCCGCGTCTACGTGAAGCGGGAACTTGCATATGAAGTACAACTACAAGACGAGTGCGATCCAACCGGGAACGACGATCAGCGGGAATCTGCAGTATGAGGAGAACACGGGCCCGCTGTTGATGACGGGGGTATTCATCGGCTCCGATCTGCAGCTGTTCAAGAACTCCGGTGGAGCGACGCTGATCGACAACACGATCCGGCAGAACATGCAGTGCAAGGAGAACACGCCGGCGCCGGAGGGCAGCGGAAACGTGGCTGGCGACAACGAAGACCAGTGCCAGGGTTTGTAGTGCGGGAAGCAGGAAGCTGAACGCGCTACGTGGACGCGGGCACCCTCAATAAGGCGAGGGTGTCCGCGATTTTTCGTTGTTGAAGAGGCGTCAGAGGCGGAGGAATTCGTCGAGCAGGGGTTCGTCGGGTTCGGCGACGTGGCGGTAGCGGAAGGCGCCCGGGAGGGGGATGGGGTCGTTCATCCAGGAGGCGGGGTCGGACCAGAAGACGGGGCGAGGGTGGAGGAGGGACTTAAGGTCGGTGATGTCCCAACGGAGGAGGAAGCCGGGGAGGACGGCGTCGAAGAGGAACTGGCCGAGGGGACGGCGGAAGACGTCGCGGTAGGAGGCGGGGGTACGGTCGAGCCAGATGGCCTGGATGCGGGGATCGGCGGCGGCGGCCAGGAGGAGCCAGATGCCCTTGACGCCGCGGGCGATGGCGCGGATGCGAGCGGGGTCGACATCGGGGCGGGCGGCGAGGAGATCAACGCCGCGAAGAATGTCGAAGGCGCGCATGGCGGGGAGGTTGCGGCCGATCATGTCGGCGCGGGTATTGGCGAGCCAGTTGCCGACGAAGGGTTGCGGGGTGCGGGAGGAGGGCGAGTCGCGGGGGGAGAGTTCGAGGACAAGGAAGCCGCGGCGCTGGAGTTCGCGGGCGAGGCCGGCGGTGGACGGGCTGAGGCGTTGGAAGAGAGGAACGGGAAGTGGGACGTCCTCGACGAGGAGGATGGCGGGGTGGTGGCCGGGTGAGGCGGGAATATGCAGGCGGTCGGAGATGGGGACGCCGGGTTCGGATTCGAACTCGATGCGTTCGGCGCGGGGGGTGACGATGGGGGGCTGGTGTTGCGGCACGATGCCGAGGCGGCGGAGTTCGGCGCGGAGATCAGGGAGCGGGCCGGGCGAGGCGGGCGGGGGGAGGTTGGCGCTAAGGATTTCGTGGAGACGGCGGGCGCCGGGTTCGTCGTGGACGTTGCCGGTGCGGGTGACGCGGAGATCGAGGTTGGTGAATTCGCGGACAGGGCGTTCGGGAACGGGACCGCTGCCGTCCCGCAGCCAGCGGTGCATCCAGGTGTAGATCTGCTCACGGGTGGGTTGCGGGGTGCCGTGGCCGCCGGGGGCGACGAAGAATTGTAGGCGTTCGGAGGCGCCGAGGAGTGTGAAGGAGCGGAGGGCCTCGGTGTAGACCTGGCGGGCGGCGGCGGGGGTGAAGTAGTCCTCCTCGGTGGCCAGGAGGAGCCAGGGTTTGGGGGCGGTGAGGGTGACGATGTCGGCCATGTCGAGACCGAGGGAGAGGAAGCCGGGGAGGCTCATTTCGGTATCGGGGTTACGGCCGGCGAAGAGGAACTTGTAGGTACTGATGTAGCAGGCGACGGCGACGGCTTTGACGCGGGGGTCGAGGGCGCCGATCCAGGCGGTGAGGGCGCCACCGCCGGAGCAGCCGGCGGCGCCGATGCGGGCGGGGTCGACATCGGAGCGGGAGGTGAGATAGTCGATGGCGCGTTTGGCGTCGTGGATGAAGTAGCGGGCGGCGGAGTGGCCGGTTAGCAGCGATTGGGCGCCGATGGCGAGGTGTTCATTGACGGAGCCGCCGCCCATGGCGCGGCCGTAGAAGGGATGGAAGGACTGTTCGCGTTCGCCCTGGCCGAGGGGATCATGTGCGAGGACGACGTAGCCCTGGAGGGCGAGATTGGCGGCGGCGAGCTGGGGTTCGGGTTTGCCTTCCTGGGTGTGGCCGGCCTGGAAGAGGACGGCCGGGTAGCGGCCGGGCGCAGCGGGGCGGTAGAGGTTGGCGGTGACGTAGAGGCCGGGGAGGGATTCGAAGTAGAGTTTCTCGATGACGTAGCCGGGGGCGTTGATGCGGCCGGTGATGCGGGGGTTAAGGGGTCCGTCGTACTCGGGGAGGCCGCCCAGGGCCTGGAGGAGTTTGGCGCGGACGGTCTGCTGGCGGCGCAGGACATCGTCGCGGGTGCGGATGGCAGCCACGGCATGTTCGCGGGCGGCGAGCAGTTGCTGCGCGTGGGCGTCCATCCAGCGCAGCAGAGGATCCGAGGCCAGGGCATGGAGGCGTTCCTGTTCGGCGGGCGTCTGGGAGAACGCCGAGGCGGCGAGGAGGAGAAAGAGGCGCGCGGACACGGCGCGATGATATCACCGCACTAAGGGTGGAGTTTGTTGAGGGTGTAGGCGGCCTCAACCGTACACAAGGGGACGCCGGTGTCCGAACGGACTCCGGAGGGGCGGAGCTCGTAGATGCGGCGGGGGCGAAGGTTGGGAACGGTGAGGCGGGCCTTGCGGCCGTCGGGCGAGAGCTCGATGTTTGTGACGCGTTCGGGCTGGATATCGGTCTTCGGGGAGCCGTAAACCGAGTGGTATTTGTAGAAGTAACTGGTGAGGCCGAAGGCGGCGGGGTCGCGGGCGGTGGCGGGATCGACGGGGTGGGTGAACTCGAGTTCGAAGCCGTCCTTGCGGAGGCGCATGTGGAGGATATCCATGGGCGGCTTGCCGGTGAAGACGATACGCTGGAGGCCTTCGCTGGTGCCCCAGATGCGGGAGGTCTGGGCGGTGTAGAGGCTTTTGCCGTCGGGGGCGAGGGCGATGCGGTTGTTGCCGGCGCGGAGGCCGTTGCCTTCGTAGAAGATGAAGGCGGCGCCCTGGTACTGGCCGTCGATGATTTCGAGGTCGGCGCGGAGGATGCGGGGGTAGGTCCATTCGGCGACGAGCATCTGGCCGGCGTAGGGGCCGAAGGCGCCGTTGGTGGAGTCGAGCAGGGGCTGGGTGACGGAGCCGCCCATGTCGTTCTGCGGGAACTGGATGGCGGGGAGTTTGCGGAGGCGGTCGAGTTCTTCGACGGAGGTTTCGACGGGGTCACGGCCGTGGAACCTTGGGGCCCAGGTGAGGGAAGCGGGGTGGCCGTGGACGGCGCCGGGGGTGACGTGATGGAGGGGGGAGGTGCCGACCCAGTCGCCCTGGTTGTCGGTGGCGAACAGGTCGCCGGCGGCGTTGAAGCCGAGGCCGTTGGGCTGGCGGAAGCCGCAGGAGAGGAGTTCGACGGCGCCTTGCGGGGTGATTTTGAGGGCACAGCCGCGGTAGGTGGTGGGCGAGTAGTGGCCGACCTTGCCGACGATGCCTTCCTTCTGCTCCTTGGCCTGGCGGCCCCTGGCGGTGAATTCGCCGCGGACGGGCATGCGGGGTTCGGCGCCGTTGGAGGAGAGGCCGAGGGAGAGATAGAAGTTGCCCTGCTTGTCGCGGACGGGGCCGTAGAGGAACTCGTGGTAGTTGCCGGAGATGCCCCAGCCGTCGGCGATGGTCTCGAAGAGATCGGCCTTCCCGTCGTTATCGGTATCGACGACGCGGGTGAGTTCGGGGAGATGGGCGACGAAGTATTCGCCGGGCTTGGCGCCGGCCATGACGCCGAGCGGGGATTGGAGGCCCTCGGCGAAGCGGGACCAGCGGCCGGACTTCGTATCGAGCAGGTAAAGATAGCCGCGGCGGAAGGTGACGGCCAGGCGGCCATCGGGGCCGAAATCGACGCCGGCGACTTCGGGGGCGATGTCGCGCGGGAGGGGGACGTTTTCGACGCGGTAGCTTTCAATGGGGACCTGGGGGAAGGCGGCGAGGGCGGCGGCGAGCCAGAGGACGGGCTTCATGGGAGGATCTCCTCGACGGTGACATTGGCGCCGGTGGGGACGGGGCGTCCGTGGAAGAAGACGGGGCCATCGACGCGAGTGAAGGTGAGGCGGCGGCGGAGCGAGTTCTGGTGTGGGGTGAGGATTTCGCGGACTTCGAGGTTATCGAGCAGGTAGCGGAACTCGGGGGTACCGTCAATTAGGCGGTAGCCTTTGAAGCGTGGGGTGGGGGTACGGCGGTCCGCACCGAGAGCGATGGGGTAGGCGGCTGAGGCGCGCCAGAACACAGTGCCGATGAGGGCGGCGGTGGGGGTGAGGCGGTTGGCGTCGGTCTTGCGGAGGAGGGTGCCGGTCATATCGAGGAAGCCGCCGCGCCAGGCGTAGAGGAGTTTGGACTGGCCGGCATCGAAACAGAACGACAGGCCACCGGGAAGGCCGACGGCGATGGCGGCGGGGGTGGCTTCGGGCATATCCCAGCGGAGGATGACGGCGTGTTTGCCGGGGACGGGTTTGGCTTCGCTGGTGACTTCGAGATCGGCGACGCGGAAGCCATCGGGGATGGGGGCGCGGGCTCCGAATTCCATGGCGGCCCAGAGGGCGAGGATGCGGGGCCGGGCGCGTTCGAGGGGCTGGCCGGAGAAGTAGGAGGGCATGGAGGTGCCGGAGAGGATGCGGGCGGGGTTGCGCATCCAGCGTTCATACCAATCGAAGCGGAGGCGTTCGGCGCCGTTCTGGAGTTGGGGGCCCTCCTCGCCGAGGGATTTATTGGCGCCCCAGTCGTGGCAGCCGATGCAGGCCATGCCCTGCTTTTTGCTGTTGGTGCCGAACAGGCCGATGCCTGTGAGGCGAATGGCATCATCGAGCGGGGGAGGCGGGGGGCCTTCGCCCGGGGCGAGTCCTTCGGCTTTGGCGAGGGCGGCGACGAGTGGGCGCATGTCGGTTTCGCGGTACTGGGGCATGCGAAGTTCACGGCCGTGGCGGATGCGGCGGGTGCCCCAGACGACCTGGCCGAGCCAACTGGTCTTGAGTTTTTCGCCGGCGCCATCGAGTTCGGGGGCTTCGGTGCCGGAGCGGTGGCAGGCGAGGCACTGGTGGCGTTCGAGGAGGGCCGGGAGGGTGAAGACGGGGGCGGGGGTGGGGTTGGCTTTGGCAGAGAGGAAGGCGCGGACCGACTCCTTTTCGGCGGGGGACCAGGAGGTGCGGACGAGGCGGCAATCGGGCTGGCGGGGGGCGGGCCGGTTTGCGACAGGTCGGGTTGCGGCGGGTTGGTGGCAGCCGTTGCAGCCGAGGGACTGGAGGAGGGCGGGGCCGGCAGTGGGGGAGGCCGCGGGGGCGGGCTGCTCGAAGGCGGGGTTGGTGGAGCGGGTTAGGTGGGCGGCGAGGGCGGTGGCGTCGTCGTCGTTGAGCAGGAGGGATGGCTGGTGGATGCTGAGCAGGCGTTCGGTGAGGACGTTGAGGGTGTACTTGGAGCCGAGTCCGGTGAGGGAGCCGGAGGGATGGCAGAAGACGCAGCCCATGGTGCCGAACAGTTCCCCGCCCTTGCCGATGACCACTTCATTGGAGCGGCGGGGCTTGGGGGCGGGTGCGCCCTGCTGGGCGGCGAGATGAGCGGCGAGCGTGGCGCGCTGGGGTTCGGAGAGGGGGACGGGGGCGTGGCGGCCGAGAAAGGCGTAGAGCCAGTTGGGGTTGGTGCGGGAGCCGATGTTGGCGAGGGAGGGAGCGGGGCGGGCGGGGGTGGGGAGTTGATGGCAGTTGGCGCAGCCGGCCTGTTCGACGAGACGGGCGCCGGCGAGGGCGGGATCCGGGGGAGGCGGTTCATGGGTCCAGGCGGCGCGGGGGACGGGTTCCCAATCGAAGCCGGGGCCTTTCCAGAGCAGGCGGAGTTGGGCGGGTTCGGAAGTCGTGCGGGAGACGGGGATGCGGACGGGGTGGGACCCGGCGGAGAGGGTGTGGCGGGGGGAGGTGGCGTTGGCGATGGTGACGGGGTGGCTGAACTCGTAGGGGCCGGCGGCGAGGACCTGGAGAGAGGCCTGCCATTCGCCCTGGAAGCGGGGGGAGAGAGAGGGGTGGATGGATTCGGCGGGATCGAGATAGAAGTGGGGGGCGGAGGCGGAGAAGGTGACGGTGGAAGCGCCGTCGGAAAAGCGCCCGAGCAGGCCAGGGACGGGGGCGGCGAAGGCGGCGCAGAGGGCCGTGAGGGCCAGGAACCAGCGGCGGAACATTCCCCTATTGTCTACGGAGTGTCAATGGGATGATGGAAGCGTGCCGTTTGCAGCCGAACTCGCCGAATTGTTGCCCGCCGACCTGCCGAACCGCGACGCCGTAGTGGCGGGCGCGGCGCGGCATCTGGAGCGGATTGTGGAAGTGAACCAGGTGATGAACCTGACGCGGATCGTGACGCCGCGGGAGGCGGCACTGAAGCATGTGGTAGACGCGGTGATGCCGTGGCGGCTATTTGCCGGGGCCGGGCATGTGGTGGACGCCGGAACGGGGCCGGGATTTCCGGGAATTCCGCTGGCGCTGGCGCTGCCGGAGACGCGATTCACGCTGCTGGATTCGACGCAGAAGAAGGCGCGATTCGTGGAGACGGTGGCCGGGGAGTTAGGGCTGCAGAACGTGGCGGTGGCCGGGGTACGGGTGGAAGACTGGCTGAAGGAGAACACGGCCGACATCGTGACGGGGCGGGCGGTGGCGCCGCTGGAGAAGGCGCTGGGCTGGTTCGCGGGAGCGGCGCGGAAAGGGGCGCAGGTGCTGCTTTACAAGGGCCCGGACGCGGACGCCGAGATTGCGGCGGCTGATGGGGAGGCGAAGAAGCGGCGGCTGCGGTGCCGGGTGGTGAGCCGGTATGAGCTGCCGGAGGGGATGGGTGCGCGGACGATTGTGGAGGTCCGGGCGGTTTAGCGGGAGTTGCGTACTACCGACGCCGCCACGGCGTTTGAGACGGTGCGGAGGAGGCGGCCGTTGTCCTCGGAGGTGGGTCGTGTGGTGAGGATGACGGTGGCGATGTTGGTATCGGGATCGGCCCAGGCGACGGTGCCGGTGGCGCCGGAGTGGCCGAAGGTGCGGGGGGAGACGAGGTCACCGGAGTAGACCCAGACGGGGCTGGTGGCGAGGCCCCAGCCGAGGCCCCAGGGCTGGCCGATGGCGGTGTTCTGATCGGAGATCATGCGCTGGACGGTGACGGGGCTCAGGAGGCGGCGGCCGTTGAACTGGCCGCCGTTGAGGAAGGCCTGCATGAGGATGGCGAGATCGGTAACGGTGGAGTGCATGCCGCCCCAGGGGTGGCCCATGTCGCGCCAGTAGGGGGAGTTGGGGCCGAAGCGGTCGACGTCGGGGCCGGAGCCGGTCTGGCAGAGGACGGTGTCCTCGATGCGACGGCCGCCCAGGCCGAGAGAGGAGTCCTTCATGCCGAGGACGTCGAAGATCTCCTTTTTGTGAAAGTCACGGAGGGGCTGGCCGGAGACGCGCTGGACGAT
>CAZWDD010000244.1:0-8598 GCA_964632345.1 uncultured Solibacteraceae bacterium
GTTTCGAGCGAAATCGGCTCCTGCGCGATTCGCATGATCTTCCGCACCTTGCCGAGCGGTAACTCCAACTTCCGCGCCAGATCTTCGGTGGAGGGGTCGCGGCCCATCTCCTGCTGCAACTGCCGCTGCGTGCGGACCAGCCGGTTGATGGTCTCGATCATGTGAACTGGAATCCGGATCGTCCGCGCCTGGTCGGCGATCGCGCGTGTAATCGCCTGCCGCACCCACCAGGTGGCGTAGGTGGAGAACTTGTAGCCGCGCTGATAGTCGAACTTATCGACGGCCTTCATCAGGCCGATGTTGCCTTCCTGAATCAGGTCGAGAAACTGCAGGCCGCGATTGGTATAGCGCTTGGCGATCGATACCACCAGGCGCAGATTGGCCTCGATCAGCTGCTTTTTGGCCGATTCCGACTCCGCCTCGCCGCGGTCCACCACCAGCAGCGAACGCCGCAGCTCCGTATAGGTGGCGCCGAAGCCGCGCTCGAGCTGTTCGACACGGTCCGAGCAGGCGCGTAGTTCCTTCCGCAGCGCCGCGGCCTCGGTGGCCGCGTCTTCGGCCGGCAATCCGGCACCGCTGTCGTCGCCCGCCAGCCGGCCCCCATCGGACTGCGCTTCCATTTCCTCAATGCGCCTCTGCGTCTCGGCGATCTGTTGCTCCACCGGCCGCAGCGTTTCCACAGCTCCGCGCAGCCGCGCCGCCATTCGTCGCGTCACCAACGAACCGAACGACATCAGCCGCACCAACTGGCTGATCTTGATGATGGTCCGCCCCAGGTCCCACTGCGTGCTGCGGTACTGCTTCGGTTTGGCCCCGCGCGGCGTGGTCAGCAGCTTCTGCCGGTGCTGTGCCGCCCGCTCGAGCAGCCGGTCCAACTCCTCGAAGAACTGGGCCAGTTCGGCGCACTCCACCGGCTCCTCGTCGTCTTCGCCGGCAACTTCCGCTTCTTCTTCCTGCAGCAGGAGAATATCGTGAATCGACAGCCGGCCGTTGTGCAGGTCCTCGCGGATCTGATAGAGCTCGGCCACCGCCACCGCCGAACGCGACAGCGACTTCGCCACATTCCGTTGCCCCCGTTCGATGCGCCGCGCCAGCTCAATCTCCCCGTCGCGCGTCAGCAGCGGCACGGTTCCCATCTCGCGTAGATACATCCGCACGGGATCGTTCGTCTTGTCGGCGAATTCGGAGGCGGTATCGGTCTCGCCGCTGTCGTCGGCGTCTTCAAACTTTCCGCCGAACCGGCCTTCCTTTGCCTCCACGAGCAGTTCGACGCCGGCGCCTTCCAGGTCGGCCAGCAGGTCATCCAGATTCGCGCCGCCACCCAGCTCATCCGGCAGGATGTCACTTACGTCGTCGTAAAGAAGGTAACCCTTTTCCTTACCTTCTTCGACCAGGTTTCTGATGCGGCCTATCTTTTCTTCCGATGCCACTGCTACCCCTGCTTTTGAACCATCATTGTAGCGCAACGCCTTACCCCTACTCGCCCTGGCGTTCGAGCCTGTTCAACTCTTCGGCAATTTGAAGCGCTTCCATAATGGCCCCTCGTTGCTCGGCTTCCCGTACCTTCTGTTTCAGGTCTGAAATGCGCGCCTTCCGGCTGCCGGCTCCCAGTTGGGCCAGGCACGCCTCGGCCTGCTCCATTACATTTTCGTCGGTATGTAGATGATCGGCAAAATCCATCGCTGCCATTAGAGTGCGGCTTGGGGGAGAGAGTTTCTCTTCCAACTGCTGCCAGTGGAACGACTCGGCATCCGGAAACGCCAGGATCGCCTCCCATATCTCGCGCGCGGCCGATTCGAGCAGCCGCGGAAACTGCGCAAGCGCCGGAAACACCCGCTCCCGGACAGCCGAGCTGTGCAGAAACAGTTCGAGCAACATCTTTTCGGCCGGCGCCACGGCCAGCGCCGGGATCTCGATCCGTTCCTCCCCGCGTCCGCCCGCCGCCCGCCGGAACTGTTCCAGCAGCAAACCCTGCTCGACGCCCAGCACCGCCGCAAGTTCATTGGCCAGCGCCGCCCGTTCCACGCGGTCGGCCACCTGCCGCACCCGCGGCAGCAAAAATTCCAGCGCCTGTACCTTCCCCTCGCTCGTCCGGACATCGAAGCGCTGTCGCGCCCGCCCGGCCAGCCAGTGGAAATAGGGTTGCGCATTCGCCAGCCGGTCCCGGTAGGCGTCGGCTCCGTTCGCCTTCACATACTCATCCGGGTCCAGTCCCCCCTCAAGTGCCGCCACCCGCACGCGGAACCCTTCGTCCAGAAGCAACTGCAGGGACTTTTCGGTGGCGTTCGCACCGGCCGCGTCCGGATCGAAGTTCACCACCGCCATTCCGGCCAGCCGCCGCAGCGCCCGCACCTGCTGCGCTGTCAGCGCCGTGCCGCACGGTGCAACCGCCTCCGGGACCCCGGCCGCGTAGGCCCCGATCACGTCCATGTACCCTTCCACCAGTACCACCCGCCCTGTCCGCCGTGCCCCCTCCCGCGCCCGGTGCAGGTTATAGAGCACGGCGCTCTTCTGATAAATCGCCGTCCCGCTGGAGTTCAGATACTTCGGCTCGTCGCCGTCCTGCATCGCCCGCCCGCCGAATCCGATCACCTTCCCGCTCTCATTGCAGATTGGAAACATCAGCCGCCCCCGAAAGGCGTCATACCAACTGCCGTCCTCGCGCCGCTTCACCAGGCTCGATACCTCCATCGCCTCGGCCGGAAACCCCTGTTTCTGCAGCAACCGCGCCAGGGCGCCTCCTCGCTCGGCGTAACCGAGCCGGAACTCCCCGGCCAGCGCCGCCGTGAGCCCCCGCCGGATCAGATACGCCCGGGCGTCGGCCCCGCCCGGCCCCTCCAGGTTCTGCTGGAAGTGCCGTGCCGCCAGTTCATGCATCTCATGAAGCGCCGCCCGCAGCCGTGACTCCGGATCGTCGGCCGGCGTCCGCTTGGGCATCGGAATCCCGTACCGCTCGGAGAGTTCCGTGATCGCCTCCAGGAACGTCACGTTCTCATACTCCATGACGAACTTGATCAGGTCCCCGCTCGCGCCGCACCCGAAGCACTTGTAGAACTGCTTTTCCTGGTGGACGTGGAAGGATCCCGATTTTTCCTGATGAAACGGACACAACCCCACGTAGCTATGCGTCCCACGCTTCTTGAGCGGCACCCGCTCGCCGATGACGGAAAGGATGTCGATCTGGGATTTCAACTGTTGCGCAAAGTCGCCTGCCACGGTTCCTACCATTGTCGGTCATACACCGGCCGGTTGTGCCGATGAGACTTTCAGGTGTTGACCGTCTCCATTCCCGACCTGTCGCGGAGTTCGATTCGTCCTTGGTTGTGGGCACTCGTTCCTCTTTCGCTCGCCATGTTCGCCCTCTGGCTGCTCGGCGTGCTCGACCATACGCTGCTGGCCGGTTCCCAGCGCGCGTTAAGCAGCCAGCTGGCTGGACGGGCGACCTGTATTGAACGCCATTACCGCCGGAACCGCCAACTGGCGGAATCCTGGGCGCAGGATCCGTCGTTTCTTCAGTTTCTTGCCGCCGGGTCTGGGGTTCCGCAGGTGCCCGATACTCTTCGCGGGCAGTTTCGCTCCCATGGGTATCAGGGGTTCCTGGTGGTGGGGCCCGATCGCCGCATCCGCTATGCTTCCGGCGCGCCCGGACTGACGGGAACCCTCCTCACGCCCGCTAATGACTCCTTTGACTCGGCCTTGCAGGGCCGGTCCGGCTTTTCCAGCGTCTACAGAGAGCAGGAAGTCCCGCTGGTCGATGCCGATGGCGTTGCAGCGCTCGGCGTACCGACAATGACCTTTGCCGCCCCGGTGCGCAATGCCTCCGGCGGCGTGGCCGGGGTTTTGCTGCTCCGCACTGATCCGGCTGCGTGGTTTGACGACCTGGCCGGCGATGCCGTCCCCGAACTCCTGCAGGAGTTCCTGATTGTGGACGCGCAGGGACACCTTTTGACTACTCCAAAGCCGGCCTCGCTGTTCCGCTCCCGCCGCTGGCTGACCGAGGCCAACCGGTTCAGCCTGCAGGGGGAGATGCGGCTCGCCTCTCCGGCCGGCGCCGACCTCCCCTTCACCGGTCCGCTTGCCGTCTGGCCGCTGGCCCCGCCCGCCCAGGGCATTCTCAACCGCCAGTCCGGGCAGACCGCGACTCCCTACCGCTCCTACCATGGCCAACTCGTCATCAGCACCTGGCAGTGGCTGCCCGGGGCGAATGCCGGAGTGGTGTTGGAGCGCAACGCCGACGCCGCATTCGAATTCTCCCGCAACGTCCGGAACGTCTTCTTCGCCCTGGTGGCCATCCTCATTCTCTTTGCCATCGTTATTCTGCAACGGCTGCGCCAGCAGGTGGCCGAGGCGCGCACCCTGGCCTCCACCATCGCCCGCTACGCCGCCATCAGCGACTCGTCTCCGCTCGGGATTCTGTTGCTCGATTCCCACGGGTTGTGCCGCTACTCCAACCCGGCCTACACCCGCATCACGGGCCTGGCCGCCACCGAGGCCGCCGGCGACGGCTGGAAGCGCGCCATTTTTGCCGCCGATCGCGACTCGTTCACCGCCTGCTGGCACGACGCCATTCTGGAGGAGGCCGTATTCCATGGCCAGTTCCGGATCGGCCGCGGCGACGGCCAGATTCTGATGAGCGAGATGCACGCCGATCGCCTCCGCATGAACGGCCGCGAAGACGGCTTCGTCTTCACCGTCGAGGACATCTCCATCCGCCACGCCCAGGATGGCGAACTGCGCCGCCAGAGCGAACGCCTCCGCCTGGCGCTTGAAAGCGCCCGGGAAGGCACCTGGGAGTGGGACTTCGCCACCGGTGGTTTCCACTGCTCGGAGGTCCTGCTGAACATGCTCGGCTTCGGCGACGCGTTTGTATCGACGACCCGGGAGGAGTGGCTCGCCATCGTCCACCCGGACGACATGCCGCGCATCTCCTCGGCGCTGCAGCCCCATCTGGACCAGCAGATGGAGACCTATGAGTGCGAATACCGCATCCGGAACGCCGATGGCGACTGGTGGTGGATGCTCGACCGTGGCCGAGTTGTCGAACGGGATTCCGCTGGCCGGCCGCTTCGGATGGTCGGCGTCACCACTTCGCTTGAAGAGCGCAAGCAGTTTGAAGAAGCGCTGGTACAGGCCATGGCGCGCGCCGAGGCCGCCAGCCAGGCCAAGAGCGAGTTCCTTGCCATGATGAGCCACGAGATCCGGACCCCGATGAATGGCGTCATCGGCATGACGGCGCTGCTGCTGGAAGAGCCGCTCACGCCCGACCAGCGCGAGCTGGCCGAGACCGTTCGCGTCTCCGGTGAGGCACTGCTCACGATCATCAACGACATCCTCGACTTCTCCAAGATCGAAGCCGGCAAGATGCAGTTGGAGAACATCGCCCTCGAACCGCGCTCCATTGTGGAGGAAGCCGTCGACCTGATGGCGGAGCGGGCGGCCTCAAAGAACCTGGATCTCAACGTCGTCTTCGATCCCCGGCTCCCGCGGCTCGCCTCCGGTGACCCCGGCCGCCTGCGGCAGATCATCCTTAACCTCGCCTCGAACGCCATCAAGTTCACCGAGCATGGAGAGGTGACCATCCGCCTCCGCGTCGAAGCGGCAACCCAGCGCTCCACGCTCGTCCGGTGTGAGGTCACCGATACCGGCATCGGCATCCCCAAGGAGGCCCAGTCCCGGCTCTTCCAGTCCTTCTCCCAGGTGGAGTCCTCCACCTCCCGCCGCTATGGCGGCACCGGCCTCGGCCTGGCCATCTCGCGCCGTCTGGTGGAACTGATGAACGGCGAAGTCGGCGTGCAGAGTGAGCCGGGCAAGGGCAGCACCTTCTGGTTCACCGCCCAGTTGCAGAACGGAGAATCCGTCCCGGCTGACGCGGCTCCGTTCCCGGACCGCCGCGCCCTGGTCGTCGATCCGTCCCGCGCTTCCCGCGAACAGACCGAACAGCAGTTGCGGGCGTTGGGCTTGAACGTCACCGCCGTCGATGCAATTCCGGAGGCCAACCCGGCCGCTGCATTCGATGTCGTCCTCGTCAGTTACCGGCTCACCGACCACGCCGGCTGGCCCGCCATCGCTGCGTTGCGCGCCTTCCCGTCCATCGCCGACGCGCCGTTGCTGTTCCTGGCCGCCGCCTGGCAGCGGCAGAACTCGGCCGCGGCTATTGCCGCCGGCTGTGACCTCTTCCTTTGCCGCCCCGTTCGCCAAGCCCACCTGGAACGTGCGCTGACGCAGATGCTGGCGCCGCGCAGCGCGGCCGCCAATGACATCGGCGCCCTCCGCCGCGCCGTTACTATCAACAGTGCGCCGCACTCGCGCCGTGTTCTGCTGGCTGAGGACAACGCCGTCAACCAGAAAGTGGCTGTCCGCCTCCTGGAGCGCCTCGGCAATGAAGTCAAGGTGGCCCGTAACGGCGCCGAAGCGGTCGCCGCTGCCGCACTGGAACCATTTGACATCATCCTGATGGACTGCCAGATGCCCGAAATGGATGGCTTCCAGGCCACCGCCGCCATCCGCGTCGCCGAAGGCGACACGCGCCACACCCCGATCATCGCCCTCACCGCCAACGCCATGCAGGGCGACCGCGAACGATGCGTCGAGGCCGGCATGGACGACTACCTCTCCAAGCCTGTCCGCGCCGATGAACTGACGGCCGTTCTCGACCGGTGGGCTCCCGTCGCCACTTATGATGGGAAACGTGAAGCGCTTTCTGCTCCTGCTCCCGGTCCTGCTCCTGTCGGCGCAGGCTGAGCCTTACTTCCGCCACTCCGGCGGCAACTTCGTCCTGTCCGGGACCGTCCGTACGGCCCGAAAACAGTCCGCAGTTCTCCGTTTCCGCGCCGCCGGCCCGAACGGTTACCGACTCCAATTGCCCTCCGCGGTCCTTGACGATCCCGGACGCCGGCCCGATCCCCTCTCTCACCCGGCCGCTCCGCCTCCCCGCTCCTATCGCTTCTGCCTTTCCGTCAACGGCCCCAACCTCCGGCTCGAAATCAATGGCGCCACCGCCTGGGAGTTCATCGAACCCACTCTCGCCATCCCCTCCACTGGCGACCTCTACTTCGATCTCCCAGCCGGCACGTCCGCCCGCGTCCTCCGCGATCTGTCCTTCGAGCCGCTTCCCCCCACTCCCCCGTCCTTCGCCGAACGCTACGGCCCTCCCCTCGGCGCCGCCGCGCCACCGTTCACCGCCGTTGACCAGTCCGGCCAACCCCGCAGCCTCGCCAATCTCACCGGCACCAAGGGACTCTGGCTCTTCTTTCTCCGCTCGGCCGACTGGTGCATCTTCTGCAAAACCCAACTCGTCGAAATCGACCGCCACGCCGCCCGCCTCCGCCAGCTCGGCTACGAAGTCGCGGCGCTTACCTACGACGACCCCCGCGCCACCGCCCATTTCGCCGCCCGCCGCCAACTCACCATCCCCCTCCTCGCCGACCCCTCCTCCTCCGTCATCGACGCCTTCCATCTCCGCAACGAAGCCGCCACCACCGGCTTCGCAAAGGGCGTCACCCGCCCCGCGCTTCTCATCCTCGACCCCTCCGGCCACGTCGAAGCCAAATACCTCGAAGAGGACTATAAGGAGCGGCTCACCGTCGCCAACCTCCTCGCCAACCGTCTCGGCCTCCGCGCCGCCCCCGCCGCCGATCCCATCGACCGGCCCCGCATCCGTCTGAATACGGCCCTCTCGTCCCCCATCGGACGCCCTGGCCAGCCCCTCACCCTCACCCTCGACGCCATCTTCACTCGCGGCCTCCACGCCTACGCCCCCGGCGCGCCCGAGGAGTTCATCCCCATATCCTGGACGCTTGAAGCTTCCCCCCACTTCACCGCTGCCGACCCGGCCTGGCCCACGCCGGAACGCTCCCGTCTCTACGGCGTCGACGAACCCGTCCCCAACTACACCGGCTTGCTCCGCCTCAGCCGCACCATCACCCTGGCCCCTCGCGCCGCCCTGCTCAAGAGCCTACCCGATGGCGAACTCACCATCGGGGGGACGTTCCGTTATCAGGCCTGCAACGACCGTCTCTGCTTCCCGCCCGAGAACATTCCCGTCACCTGGCGGATCTTCGTCGAAGGACTCGACCGCGGCCGCGTGCCCCTTGAATTCCAGAAGCCCGACCGCCCCTAGCCACGCGCCCGCAGCGCCGCCAGCACCCGCTCCGGCGTGAACGGCGCCTGCCGCACCCGCGCCCCGGTGGCGTCGAAAATCGCGTTCGCGATGGCGGCGGCCGATAGGGTAATGATCGTCTCCCCCGCACCCATGTGCGGCTTGTCCGGGCGGTCAATCAGCACGCATTCGACCTTTGGAATCGGCCCGCCGAACTCATAAACCGGGTAGCTTGCCCAGTCCTCCGATTCGATCCGGCTGCCCGTCCACCGCACCTCCTCAAACAGCGCGCGGCTCATGCCCTGCAGCGCCCCGCCCTCCATCTGTGCCCGCAGTCCGTCGGGATTCGACACGGGCCCCGAGTCGTTGGCGGCAAACATCTTTGTCACCGTCACCCGTCCGTTCGTCTGGTCCACGGCCACCTCCCCCACCAGCGCGCCGTAACCGTTGTTCCCTTCGTAGAGCACCATCGCCGCCCCCCGCCCGCGTACCGTTCCCGT
>CAZWDD010000245.1:0-8572 GCA_964632345.1 uncultured Solibacteraceae bacterium
CCGGACCGCGTTCTTGTAGACCAGGTTCTCGTCCAGTCCATTGGAATCGGCATAACGGGCGACGTCCAGCCAATGCCGCCCCCATCGCTCTCCGTAGCGCGGCGAGGCCAGCAACCGGTCCACCACCTTGGCGAACGCATCGGGGGAAGAGTCGTCGAGAAACGCCTTAACCTCGGCCGGGGCCGGGGGCAGCCCGGTCAGGTCGTAAGTGGCCCGGCGAATCAGCGTTCGCTTGTCGGCCGGCCTGGCCGGCGCCAATCCCTTCGCCTCAAGCGCGGCCAGAAGAAAGGCGTCCACCGGGGATTTTACCCAGGCTTTATTCTTCACTTCCGGCGCCGCATGGCGCTGCGGCGGCACGAAGGCCCAGAACTTCTCCGCCTTCCCCTGTGACACTACGGCCGCTTTCCCCCACGGCGCGCCCATCTTCACCCATTCGGCCAGCACCGCCACATCGGCGTCCTTCATTTTCGGCCCCGGCGGCATCTTCAGCGGCCCGGCGTCATGCCGCACCACTTTCAGCAGCAGACTTTCGGACGGATTTCCAGGCACAATCGCGGCACCCCGTCCGCCGCCCTTCACGGCCGCCTCACGCTCATCGAGCCGTAGCCCGCCCATCACCGGCTGGCTGGCCGCCGAATGGCAGCCCAGGCACTGCTTCGCCAGCAGCGGCCGGACGTTTTTCTCAAAGTAGGCGGCGCCATCTTCCTCGGCCGCCGTCAGCGCGGCCGCGAAAATGAAGAAAAGGACATACGGCATGGGGCCGATCTTATCAATTCTCCGGCCCCGTCTGGATAAGGACTTTCCCGCGATTCGATCCGTCAAACAGCTTCAGGAACGCCGCCGGGGCGTTCTCCAGCCCCTGCGTGACGTCCACCCGGTATCGCAGCCTCCCCTCGGCATGCCAGCGCACCAGATCCGCCACCGCTTCCGCTGCCCGCGGCAGGTAGTCGGTCACCAGGAAACCCTCCATTCGCAGCCGGTGGACGATCAATTGGAACAGATTCCCCGGCCCCGGCTCCGGCCGAGTGGCGTTGTAACCGGAGATCATCCCGCACACCGGTATCCGGCCCCGGTCGTTCATATGGTTGAGTATCGTCTCCAGCGTCTTTCCGCCAACGTTTTCAAAGTAGACATCCACGCCGTCCGGACAGTGCCGTTGCAGGCCCTCGTCAAGATCCTCCGTGCGGTAGTCGATCGCCGCATCGAACCCGAGGTCCTTTGTGATCCACTCGCACTTTTCCTGGCTCCCGGCGATTCCCACCACACGGCAGCCCTTGATCCTCCCGATCTGTCCCACCAGCGACCCCACCGCCCCCGCCGCCGCCGACACCACCAGCGTCTCCCCGGCCTTCGGCTGCCCGATATCCAACAACCCGAAATACGCCGTCAGTCCGATATGCCCCAGCAGCCCGAACCGCGCCTCCAGCGGCACCGGCAAAGGCGGCAAACGGCTCAATCCCTTTCCGTCCGAGGTGCAATACTCCTGCCAGCCCAGCATTCCCTGCACCAGGTCTCCCTCCGCGAATTCGCCGTGGCGCGACGCCTCCACTACGCCAATGCCGATCGCCCGCATCACGGTCCCCAACGGCACCGCCGGCACGTAGGTATCCCGCGCCATCCAGCCCCGCATCGCCGGGTCCAGCGACAGGTAGATGCTCCGTACCCGCACCTGCCCCTCGGCGAGTTCTCCGGTCGATTCCTCCCCCCATGCGAAATCGGAGATCTTCGGCATGCCCTCGGGCCGCGCTACCAGCTTCCAGTAACGGTTCTTCATTGAGCAAAATGGTAGCAGCATCTACACCTAGGGCCTTTTTCCTCCCGTTCTAGAGCATTTCTCGTATCAAGAAAAATCGTGCTCGTCAGTACATTGCTTAGCCTCATCTAGGGAATCTTGCCAATTGGGTCCGGCCCCAGTCGTCCGTAGAATCGCAAGTAGCCTCCCTGGTTTCTTGAGGTTCCCTGCCATGCTCACCACCACACTCACCACCCGCGGCGCCAAGTCCTACTACTCGGAGGCGGAGGCCGCACAGGCTCTCGGCATCTCCACCGACCGGTTCCGGGAACTCGTCCGGACCCACATCGCCCAGAGCGAGGAAGAGGCCGGCAATATCGGCGCGACCACCTATCAGGCGTCGGATCTTCTCGTCCTGAAACTTCTGGCCAATATCCCCGTCCAAAGCTGATCCTGGCTTGTTGGCCGCCGACCCGGCGTTATAGACTGTCGGAGTCATGGCGAAACTAGGATTTCTGGGTCTGGGCATCATGGGCTATCCCATGGCCCGCAATTTGTTGCAAGCCGGCCACGAAGTGGCCCTCTGGAGCTACACCGCCTCCAAAGCCGAGGAACTGGCCGCGAAGTTCCCCGACCTGGGCCGCGTGTGTGCCACTCCGAAAGAGGTGGCGGCGAATGCCGACGTCATCTTCCTCATTGTCGGAGACACCGCAATGTCGGAACAGGTGGTATTCGGCCCGGATGGCCTGATGGAGACCGCCAAGCCGGGGTCGGTGATCGTCGACGCCTCCACCGTCGCATGCGCCTACTCGAAGTCGGCCTCGGCCCGCTGCGCCGAAAAAGGCGTCGATTTCCTCGACGCTCCCTGCACCGGCTCCAAGCCTGGCGCCGAGGGCGGCACGCTCACCTTCATGATCGGCGGCAAGAGCGAGGTATTCGAACGCATCCGGCCCTTGTTTGAACCGATGGGCAAGCGTCTCTATTACTGCGGCGGCCCCGGCCTCGGCATGCACGCCAAGCTCTCGCAGAACCTGATCCTCTCCAACCTGCTGCAGGCGTTTAACGAAGGAATGGTTCTGGCCACCAAAGCGGGTGTCGATCCCGAACTCATGCTCGACATTCTCGACAACTCCGCCGCCAAGTCCGGTCTCATCGCCTTCAAGGCGCCCTACGTCTTCCGGCGCGACTTCTCGACGAACTTCTCCGTCAAGTGGATGCATAAGGATATCGGCCTCATGCTCGAGTCTGGCAAGGACGCCGGCGTCCCTCTTCCTTTAACTTCCTTAACCCATCAGATGTTCCAGGCGGCCATCTCCACCGGCCACGGCGATGAGGATATCTGCTCTACTATCAAGGTTTTAGAAGGGATTGCCGGAGTCGAGGTGAAGAAGCGGGAGGCCTGAGGCCTCCCCGTTCTCTTATTTTTCACAGAAAACTCTTGCAATTCCAAAAACCATATACTAGTATTGGAAGTAAGCCGGGGGGGCAACTCCCACCAAAGCGAGACTAACCTCATAAAGACCCCTGAAGCATCCTCCCCGGCGCCCTTCGGGGTTCCCCTTTCTAGACCAAGAGGGAACCGAAACACAAAACCCGCCAAACATGGGTTCTTTTCCTGTACCTTCTAAGACTTACGCGGAATCTGGTTTTTCGTAGGGAATGATATGATGCAGGGGACGGCATGCGTACGTTGACTGTTTTGGGCTCCACCGGTTCCATCGGAACCAGCACGCTGGATGTCGTCCGCCAGAATCGGGACGCCTACCGCATTCACGCCTTGGTTGCGGGAGTCAATGTGGACCTTCTGCTGGCGCAGATTCGCGAATTCGAACCCAATGTCGTGGTGGTTGCGGATTCAGACGTGCAGGACAGGCTCGCCGCACGGCTTTCTGAAACCGGGTGCAAACCGGAACTGGCGCATGGTGCCCGCGCTCGCGTCCATGCCGCCATCGCCCCGGAAGTGGACTTTGTGATGTCGGCGATTGTGGGCGTCGCCGGCCTGGAGGCGACGTATGAGGCTGTCGTCCACGGCAAGTCGGTAGGTCTCGCCAACAAGGAAACGCTTGTCGCGGGCGGGAAACTCGTCATGGACGCAGTCCGCCGGCACGGCACACAGCTGATTCCCGTCGACAGCGAACACAATGGCGCGCATCAATGCTTACGCGCCGGCCGCCGGGAAGATGTAACGAAGCTCATACTGACGGCATCCGGGGGCCCGTTCCGCAAGACCCCGAAGGATCGCCTGGCCAGCGTCACCGTAGCCGAGGCCCTGAACCATCCAACGTGGAAAATGGGGCGGCGCATCACCATCGATTCGGCCACGTTAATGAACAAAGGATTCGAAGTCATCGAAGCCTGCTGGCTGTTCGATTTCGCGCCCGCCGAAGTGGAGGTCGTCGTGCACCCGCAGTCCTCCGTGCACGCCATGGTGGAGTATAACGATGGCTCGGTCATCGCCCAGGTCTGCGCCACCGATATGCGCATGCCCATTCAGTACGCGCTGACCTATCCCGCCCGCCTCCCTGCGCCCGTGCCCCGAATGGACTGGAAGACTGCGCGCGTGTGGGAGTTTGAGCCGCCTGACTTCGCCCGCTTCCCCCTGCTGCGCCTGGCCTACGAAGCGCAGGAGGCCGGCGGCGCGGCCACCTGCATCCTGAATGCCGCCGACGAGATCGCCGTCGAAGCGTTTCTGGGGGAGCGGCTGTCGTTCCCCGGAATCGCCGAAGTGGTAAGTGAGACACTGGAGAAGGTACCCAACCGCGCGCCCCGGAGCGTCGAAGAGGTATTGGAAATAGACCGCCAGGGCCGCCTGATGGCACGGGAACTGGTACAGGAAAGGACTGCGGCAGCCCGCTAGGCGGGTCCGCGGTGAGACGAGATGGGTGTAATTAACAATATCTGGTGGATGCTGGTGCTGATCGGGGTAATGATCCTGATCCACGAGCTCGGCCACTACTGGGCCGCGCGCTGGTTCGATGTTCGGGTGGAGGCGTTCAGCTTCGGGTTTGGCCCGCGCCTGTTCGGGTTCCGCCGCGGCGAAACGGACTTTCGTGTCTCGCTGATTCCGTTTGGCGGTTACGTCAAGATGACCGGCGAACAGCCCGGTGAGGATGGCACCGAGGACGCTCGCGGCTTCCTGGCGAAGCCACGCTGGCAACGCATGATTATTGCGTTTGCGGGGCCTGCGATGAACATCATCCTGGCCGTCGGCCTGCTCGCCGGGCTTTACATGAACCGCTATCCGCAGGTGGTCGGCTCGGACGGTCCCGCCCGTATCGGCTACGTGGAGAAGGACTCCCCTGCTGCCCAGGCCGGGGCAAGAGAGCTCGACATCATTGCCGCCATCGACGGCAAGCAGGGGCCGACGTGGGAAGAGGTGATGCTCACCGTGGTGGGAGCTGCCAGCAGGCCGGTTCCGCTTGTTTTGAACCGGGACGGAGAACAAATCGTCACTACCATCACGCCGAACCTCGACGATCAGTCCGGAGTCGGTAGCGCCGGTTGGTTTGACCATCATGAGATTCAGGTCGGCGCGCTTTCCGCCGGCATGGGCGCCGAGAAGGCGGGCATCAAGAGCGGCGACGTTCTCATTGCCCTCGATGGCACCCCGCTGCGCTCTACCGCGAAACTTCATTCACTTCTCAAGGAAGGCGCCGGCAAACCGGTTGCGCTCACCTACCTCCGCGATGGCAAGGAGAACACCGTCACCGTCGAGCCGAAATTGACGGAACTGGACGCCACGCACAAGCGCTATCTGCTCGGTGTCCAACTAACCCCGCGCATCAACTTTGTCGCCCTGCCCTTTGGTGAGGCCATGCGTGAATCCGTGAAGCAGAACCAGCGCTCGGCCGGCCTCATTCTGCAGTTCCTGCGCGGCATCGTCGAGCGCCGCATGTCGGCCAAGTCGCTGGAAGGGCCGATCGGCATCGCCCGCCTGTCGAGCGAAGCCGCCCGCGAAGGCGTGGCGACCTTTGTCGGCCTCATGGCCGCGGTCTCACTGAACCTCGCCATCTTCAACCTGCTCCCCATCCCGATTCTCGATGGCGGCACCATTCTGATGCTGGCCATCGAGATGATCATGCGCCGGGACCTGAGCCTGCAGTTGAAGGAGAACATCTTCAAGCTGGGCTTTGTGTTCCTGATGATGGTGGTGGCGTTCGTGCTCTACAACGACATCTCGAAGCTACTGCCGAGTTAAAGCAGCTCCCGGTACTCTTCCAGCGCCGCACGTACCAGTTGGCTACGCGTCCGCACGCCTGTCTTGGCGAACAGTTGCTGCAGCGACGCTTTCACCGCGCTCTCCGACACCCCAAGCTCACTGGCGATCTCCTTGTTCGCCAGCCCCTCCACCACGAAACCCAGGATCTGCCGGTCCCGATCTGTGAAACGCGTTGCTGGCGTATCGGCCATCTGCACCAGCTTCTGGAGATAGTGCTGCTCAATCAGCACCTTCCCCTCATGCACCTGCAGGATGCTGGACCGCAACTCCTCCGGTGGATGCTGCTTATGGAAAATCCCGCTCACCCCCAGCCGGATCAACTCCACCGCGTCCCGGTCCGGCAGCCCCGCCGTCACCAGTAGAATCCGCCCCCGGAAACCCGCTGCGCGCAGTTTATGAACGAACGGCGTCACCGGTTCCCCCTGCAGTTCAAAATCCAGAATCAGAATGTCGATCGGCAGCCGCAACACCTCCGGCAACGCCATCTCCACATTGCCCGCCGCCCCCAGAACCTCCATCTCGGGATCGCTCGCCAGCAGCCGCAGCAAGCCTTCACGAAACAGTGCGTGGTCATCCACGATAAAGAGCCGGATCATGCGCGGGGCGCCCCGCTCTGCAGAATAACGTCAAACCGGCATCCGGTGGTAGTGGGGACGAACACCAGGTCCCCGCCAAAACTCCGCGCCAACGCCCGCGAAATATACAGCCCCAACCCGCTGCCGTCGGCCTCCGGCCGGAACGGTTGAAACAGGAGGCTCTGGTCCTGCACACCCGGCCCGGTGTCTTCGAAGTGGATGGTTGCCTGCCCATCCCCGGTCGACGCGGAGATCCGCAGCCGGCGCTCCTCCACTCCGCTCAACGCCCGGCAACTGTTCTGCGACAAGTTCAGAAAGATCTGCAGCAACCCGTGCGGCTCTGCCAGTACCAGAGGCAGATCTCCCTCCAGGTCAAGGTCGATCGTCCCTTCCACCTCGGCCCAATCCGGCTCCACCACCACCATCAACTGGTCCAGCAGGTTATGCAGATCCGTAGGTGCCACAGCCACCTGGTCACGGCGCAACTCAACCGAGGCGATCCGCGTCAACCCCTGCACCAGGTTGCGTAGCGCCTCGAAATCCGCACTGTCTGACAGATCCTCGTTCCGGCCCAGATTCGCGCATACCACCGAAATCGCCGAACACAGGTTCCGGATCTCGTGCGACACGGCTCCGGCCAGCAGGCGATGATGATCCACCAACTGCCGGAAGTTCTCCCGCTCACGGTCCCGCACCTCTTCCGACATATCCACCACGATCGCCGCCAGCGCATGCTCCGCCCCCGTCCCGTAGGTCGAAAACCAGGCCTGCACGGGGAACGTGGAACCGTCTTTTCTGCGAGCCCATCCCGAGACCGACGACCGGACAGGCCGCCCTCCCGGCGAAAACGCCAGCGCGTGCTGAAACACCGGAAAATGAGGGGCGATCGACATCCCCGTCATCGATCCGGAATCGAAGCCAAACATTTCATGCGCGGCCCGGTTCGCCGCCGCCACATTCGCATCGGAGTCCAGTGTCAGGATCGCCGCAGGGCTGCTTTGTACTAAAATCCGCAACTGCTCTTCCGCCTTCCGGCGCAGCCGCTGCTCCAGGTCGAGCCGGGCGTAATGCTCCACCAGGTTCCGCCGGTTATTGCTCATCTCCACCACCAGCAGGCCCGCTCCCCCGTAGGCGATCATCGCCATCAAGAAGCGCAGAAAGCTCTCCAGTTGCGATAGCTGCGGCGTGAACTGTCCCCGAATGAACGCGCACAGCACGGCCAGCACCAGCACCTGCCACCGGTTCAGCACGACGGCCGCAATCGCCACGGGAAAGGTGTAGAGAATCCCGAGAGAGACATCAAACCGGACAAACCACTCGAGCGCGGCCAACAGAATTAACAGGGCCCCGGCCGCCACCAGGAACCACATCCGCTCTCGCCGCGATTCTTCGATCTTGATGCCAAAAAACGATAGCCGAGTCGGCATGGCTAAACCCATTCTGATGCACCCAGCCGCCGTCCGTTGCGCACCTGGCCAAAAGATAGGTTCGCGCCTGTCCACCGGGTGGATTTCACCCTGACCACAGAGTCACGGACGATATCTGGCACTCACCGCCCGTCACCCGCAAACTGAAGGCATGATCGTACGTGACCACCTGCCCTGGACACGCGTTTGGCCGCAAGTGTCCAAGCGCCTGGGCATGCTTTTCATCTACGATTTCTCGATCGCGGCGCTCTACGTCTTCGGCGGCCTACACTTCTTTGCCATGTCGACGCTGCCCCTTGGTATGCTCGGCTCCGCAATCGGCGTCTTCCTTGCCTTCCGAACCAGTTCCGCTTATGACCGCTGGTGGGAGGCGCGGACTCTTTGGGGCGGCTTGGTCAACTCCTCGCGCACACTCGCCCGCCAGGCGATCACACTTCTATCCACCCGAGAGCCCGAGGTGCGCATCATGCAAATCGCGCTCATCCGACAGCAGATTGCCTTTGTCTGCGCGCTTCGTTGCCACCTGCGCAATCAGAATCCTTATCCGGAGATCGAGAATCTGCTTCCACCCGCCACCGTCGCGGCGCTCCGCCGCTTCCGAAATGTGCCGGCCGCCATC
>CAZWDD010000246.1:0-2476 GCA_964632345.1 uncultured Solibacteraceae bacterium
TTCCGGGAGGACGGCGACGGTGATGGCGGATGTGTGGACGCGGCCCTGGGTTTCGGTCTGGGGGACGCGCTGGACACGGTGGACGCCGCTTTCGTACTTCATGCGGCTGAAGACGCGATCGCCGCTGATGAGGGCGATGACTTCCTTGACGCCGCCGACTTCGCTTTCGCTGATGTCGGTGACTTCGACGCGCCAGCGGAGGGTTTCGGCGTAGCGGGTGTACATGCGGAAGACTTCAGCGGCGAAGAGGGTGGCTTCGTCGCCGCCGGTGCCGGCGCGGATTTCGATGACGACGTTCTTGTCGTCATTGGGGTCCTGGGGCAGGAGGAGGATCTTGAGCTCCTCTTCGAGCTTGACGGTGAGCGGTTCCAGTTCGGCCACCTCGTCCTCGGCCATGGCGCGCATTTCGGCGTCCGATTCCTGGAGCATGCCGCGGGCCTGCTGAAGATTTTCGGCGGCGGCCTTGTATTCGCGGTACTTGGCGACAACCTCTTCGAGGTCCCGGTGGGATTTGGCGGTTTTACGGTAGGCCTCGTTGTCGGAGATGATGGCGGGATCGGCCATCTGGGCGCTCAGTTCATCGAAGCGTTTTTCTAGGGAGTCGAGTTTGTCGGAATATTGCATGGAAAAGCCCTTTCCCTGCACGGAGGCGGGAAGACGGGTGGGGACTGCTAAGCGATTACGAGTTCGCCGCCCTGGTTCTTTTCCAGTTCCATTGCGCCATCGAGGGCGCGGATGGCCACTTCCACCTGCCCGTCGGCGGGCGGTTGGGTGGTGATCTTCTGGAGCCAGAGGCCGGGGGCGGTCATCAGGGCGAGCAGGGAGCCGCGCTGGCGGGCGGCGAACCGGATGAGTTCATAGCTGAGGCCGGTAATCAGCGGCAGCAGCAGGATGCGGATGGCGAACTTGGCGGCGAAGCCCTGCACGGGAACGAGCGTGTAGAGGATCATCGAGATGACCATGACGACGAGCAGGAAACTGGTGCCGCAGCGCGGGTGGAACGTGACGAAGCTCTGGGCGTTGGGGACGTTAACGGGCTTGCCGGATTCGAAGTTGAAGACCACTTTGTGTTCGGCGCCGTGGAATTCAAAGACGCGATGGATGTCCTTGTAGCGGGAGAGGGCGAACAGGAACGAGACGAAGATGAGGATGCGGATGACGCCGTCGACGAGATTGAACAGGACGAGGTTTTCAAGGGCGGGGTAGTAGCCCTGGATGCGTTCGGTGAGCCAGAGCGGGACGAACTTATAGAGCGCGATGAAGAATACGAAGCTGAAGACCATGTTGGCGGTCATGACCCAGGCGGGGATTTCGGTCTTCTCAGGGGCGCCCTGCTGCTGGGCTTCGTCGGCCATGGCGACGTTGGCCGAGAATTTGAGGGCCTTGACGCCGAGCCACATGGCCTGGCCGAGGGTGCCGACGCCGCGGAGGATGGGGAAGCGGAAGAGCGGGTATTTCTCGGAGACGCGGGGGAGTTCGGACTCCTCGGTGACGATTTCCCCGGAGGCCCGGCGCACGGCGGTGCAGTAGCTGTGCGGGGCACGCATCATGACGCCCTCCATGACGGCCTGGCCGCCGACGAGGGTTTCCTCGCCGCTTTCGAGGATAGGCAGCATCTGGGTGTGCAGGGCGAGCCGGAAATAGTTGCGAAGTGACATGCTCTACAACAGTTGGATGCAACCAGTGTAGCAGGAGGTTCCCATTCCCTTCGGGCGTTGGGAGCGGTATGGTAACGGGATGAGATGGGTATTGCTACTGTTGGCGGGGCTGGGGGCGCCGGCGAGCCAATTTGTGCTTTTCGACGCCACCTTCACCTATACGAAGGCCGATGCGGAGAACTCGACACCGAGCAAGAGCCACTACTATGTACGGGAGCCGCTGCTCAATGTAGACAGGCCGAAGGACTGGACGGCGCCGGTGGATTACCGCAACGGGACGGTCCATATCCGGATCGAGGTGCTGGAGAAGCCGGCGGGCGGGGAGGCGACGACATGGACGCTTTGCTACATTCCGAACAAGGGGCAGGGCAACGGGTACGGCTGCACGGGGACGGACCTGTACACGGAGCCGGGGGTGTATGAAAAAGTGGTGCCGATGACGGCATTCTGGGAGAACCGGTCGATCCTGTGGGAGCACGGGATCAAGCAGATGGACCTTGTGATAAAAGACGCAAGCGGAGGGCGGGGCCATGCGCACCGGCGGGCGGACCATGAGAAGTTCTTTCCGACGAAGGTGCGGATCCGGATGACGCAGGTGGCGGCGGGGGCGCGGTACGAGGCGGCGCCGTAGGGGGTCAGGCCATGGCTGGATCGGAGGTGCCGGGTTCGCCGGTTTCGACGTGGCCGGCGAAGCGGCGGAGCATGCCGGGAAGGGATTCGGCGGTGAGGCGGAGATCGTACCAGCGGCGGCTGCGCTTGAGGGGCCAGAGGAGCGAGCGGGAGGCGCCGGGGGGGACGGAGAGTTTGCGGACGCCTGT
>CAZWDD010000246.1:2576-8523 GCA_964632345.1 uncultured Solibacteraceae bacterium
CGCCGCGGAAAGTGCCGGGGGTGTAGGCGTGGAAGCCGGAGCCGGCGCGGGGGCCGGCGGCGAGTTCGAGGCGGAAGGATTTGGCGTCTGGGCTGAGTGCGCCGTTGGCGGATAGGGCGTAGGGGAGGGGAAGGGCGGGGCGGGTGCCGGGTTCCTGGCCGTGGCGCCATGCGGCGGTATCGCCGGGCGGGTAGGCGCGCCAACCGGAGGGCATGGGGCGGAACTGGGCCTGGTGGATGGCGGCGAAGAAATCGTCCTTGAGGGCAGGGGGAACGGGGGTGGCGGGTTCGTTGCGGAAGGGGCGGAAGACGGAGGTCATGTCGCCGCAGACGGCGCGGCGCCAGGCGCTGATGTTCTCTTCGCGGATGGGCTTGCCGGTGCGGTGGGAGAGGAGCTTTTCGAGGAGTTGGAGGACGGAGGTGTGGTCAAAGACCTGGGAGCAGACGTAGCCGCCGCGGCTCCAGGGGGAGGCGACGATCATGGGGACGCGATAGCCGAGGCCGATGGGGCCGCCGCGGGCTTCACGGGGCGGGTGGCGGGCGGCGTCGTGGGAGAGGGGGTGGTATTCGACGGCGGCGTCGATGCCATCGGAGACCTTGCCGGCTTCGGGGTTGCCGGGTTCGGGGGCGACGAAGGGCGGGACGTGGTCAAAGTAGCCGTCATTTTCGTCGTAGGTGAGGACGAAGATGGTCTTCTTCCAGACTTCGGGGTTGCTGGTGAGGATGTTCATGACCTCGGCGAGGCACCAGGCGCCGTACCAGGGGGAGCCGGGATGGTCGGAGAAGTTGGACGGAGGGACGAGCCAGGAGACGGCGGGGAGTTGGCCGGTCTTTACGTCCTGGCGGAACTGGTGGAGGATGTCGCCCTTCGGGATGGCCATCTGGCGGTAGGTGTCGCCATCCTTGTAGCGGAGGGTGGTGAGCTGGCGATAGTTGGGGTCGCCGGTGTTGGTGGTGAAGGCTTTGGCGTGGAGCTGGCGTTCGCGTTCGGTGAGGCGGGCGCGGGCGGCGGGGGTCCACTTCTTGCGTTCGGCGAGGACGCGTTCGAGCTGGCGGCGCTTGAGGGCGAGTTCGCGGGTGGGCGGCTGCTGTTTTTCGAGGGCTTCGATGTGGCCGGGGAGTTCGGCGGCGGCCTTCTCGAGCCAGGCGAGGTAGGTGGGGAGATGGCCGACGTGGTACTGCTCGAACCATTCGAGGGGGTTGTCGGTGAAGTTGGCGAGCCAGTCGTCTTCGGCGCGGGAGAGGCCGGTGGGAAGGCTCAACTCGTTCTGGTAGACGCGCCAGGGGATGCCGGCCTCTTCGAGGCGTTCGGGGAAGGTCTTCCAGCGGGCGATGGAGGTGTAGGTGACATCGGAGTTGCGGACGTTGGCGGGGGAGTTGGGGTGCTGCTGGTCGCGGATGGTGCCGGACCAGAGGTAGAGGCGGTTGGGGGTGGTGCCGGTGAGGGAGGAGCAGAAGTTGTGGTCGCAGACGGTGAAGGCGTCGGCGAGGGCGTAGTAGACGGGGAGGTCCTGGCGGGTGAAGTAGCCGAGGGTGAGCGGCATGCCGGCGCACTCCTTGCGGCCGGAGGCCTTGGCATCGAGCCAGCGGTCATGGTTGCCGCCGTTGCGGGCGTCGGTCTGGTCGCGCCAGGAGTGGGGCAGGGAGCCGAGCCAAGTGATTTTGGTGTCGTGGAGGTTGAGGCGGAAAGGGGCGAAGGTTTCGCCGGATTTCGACTGTTGGAACCAGACGGGATTGCCGTTGGGAAGGCGGACGGCACGGGGATCGTTGAAGCCGCGGACGCCGCGGAGCGAGCCGAGAGCGTGGTCGAAGGAGCGGTTCTCCTGCATGAGGATGACGACGTGTTCGGCATCGAGGAAGGTGCTTCCGGGGGCGGGGTCAATGGAGGCGGCGCGTTGAACGGCGGCGAGCAAGTCGCCGGCTAAGGTAGCGCTGCCGGCGAGGGTGGCGGCGCGGCGGAAGAAGTTTCTCCTGGAGTCCATTGGGGAGATTATCTCAGTTAGGTGGGGAGAGAACGGGCGAGCGGCCGGTTCCCGTACAGGGTGTGGCTCAGGCGAGGGGATGGGGCCGGGGAAGCCTGTCAGCCCATTTTCCGGCCAGCTGTCGCTCGGGTCTGCTTTGTGCGGATCGAGATGGGCTGTTCTGCGGTGTGTTTCCGTCCCCGGGATAGGCGGGGCAGTCGCGGGATCAAAGTGTTGCGTGCCTCAATGACGGATAAGACTTAGTCCGCAGATTTCGATTGCACTTATAAATTCCTCGATATAGACTTAGGCCAACAAACAGGCCGTACACGATGGTGATTTCAGCCTATGTGGCTGAACGAGGTCTGGTTATCCGGCCGGGCTCCTCCCATGGCTTACATATAGGGTGGTTGCCCTCTACAGGAGGTACTGCGATGTCAGTCAATCGCATTGCTACCGGTATGTTCTTGTCATTGTCTTGCCTCATCTCAGCGGACACTGGAAGGGGAGACAGAGATTTGGGTGTCTCCGCCAAACTTCGATATCTGCCGCTTGGCCCGGAGGCGCCGTCCCGTGTCATGCGGACGAGCGGCGCTCAGACGGTAGGAGCCTTGGGACAACGCGAGACGGCTGCGTTCAGTTGTATCTCCATGGCCGGCTCGCCCCCGATTGTTCGCGCCGAAGGCTTCACCGAGCTCCTCGGCGACCTAGTGCTAGTTTGCAGCGGCGGGACGCCGACCGCTGCCGGCCAGCCCGTTCCGCAGATGGACGTTCAGATCTTCCTCAATACGAACATCACCAGCCGTCTGACCAGCGATCCCTGGAGCGAGGCACTGCTCCTGATCGACGACCCCGGGCCGGGTGTGCAGCGCTACTGTTCGCAGACGGGTGGCTGCGCGACCACCGGTATCGGACAGGAGGCAGGTTCCGACGGCCGCAGTGACGGTGTCGATTACGACGATGCCTCCGGCGCGGTGCCGAACGTTTATCAGGGACAGCAAACCGGGTCTAATTCGATCCGATGGTCCGGTGTGCCCCTCGATCCTCCGGGCGAGAATTCGGTTCGCATCGTCCGCATCACCAATGTCCGGGCGAATGCGAACATGTTGGGGGTTTCCAACACTCTGATGCCAACGGAGATCCAGATGCTCATCTCAATAACCGGCACGACGTCCGTCCTGGTCAGCAACCCACAGCTAACGCTTGGCTACATCCTGCCGGGTATGAACTTCGCTGTCCGTCAGGTGGTGGGCAGTTACTTACAGTCTGTGTCGTTCAATCCGGCCGCGGCGATGAATACGTCTAGCGATCTTTTGAATGGCTTCGGCACGGTTTTCAGTTTCTCCGAGTTGTTTGCCAGTGCTTTCAAGCGTCGAAATGTTGCACTGGCGGAAAACTGGGATGAGAGCCCGGAACCCATGAACCAGAACTGGCCTGGCGTCCTCTACAACACGGAGACGGGTTTCTACAACAGTACGCCGAACGTTGTGGTTGGTCCCGCGAACGGTCTGGGTATCGCTGGTCTGGCGGATCACGGCACGCGCCTGATGGCCCGCTTCACCAACGTTCCCGCAGGGGTGGCCCTGTACGCTTCGGTCTATCCGGTTCGGACCTGTCTGGATTGCGGCGCCGGCGGGCGCCCGGCCATCACGGCTGTGATTGGTTCGAGTACGGTGACATCGACGGCTGCGCGTCTGGTTTCGACGGACGCGAATGGCGGTGGGCTCTTCCATCTCGTCACGAGCACGAACAGTTCCACGTTCGACGGAGGCGCCGCCACGGCACCGATTCCGCTGACGAATGGCGCCGGCTATGCGGTGTGGGAGGTGTTGGACGCCGATCCGTCGTCCTTACAGACCTTCGAGTTTGGCATCGGCGTTGCGTATGTTGCCAATACGGTCAACAACGTGCCAGGTTTAGGCACTGCCACGGCGGCAGGGAGTTTCGCGCCGCTGAGCACCGCAGCTACGGCATCTGCATTGGCTGCCTTGCCGCGCTTTTTCGACAACAACGTGCCTCGCGACATGTTTACGATGACGGCCGGCACCGTTGCATTTGCTGGTGCGACAGCCACGGTACCAGCGACGTCGGGCACCGGAAGCGTGGCGCTGACGGTTACTCCCGGCGACGGGGTATGGGTCGCCAACAGCAACGCGGCTTGGCTGACGGTGACGCCGGCCAGCGGCTCCGGTTCGGCAATTTTGAGCTATAGCTATGCGTCGAACGGCTCGGTGGGATTGCGGACAGGCACCATCACGATCGGAGCGCAGGCGTTTTCGGTAACGCAGAGCGGGTTGGTGGGAACGGTCATGCTGACGCCCGGTTCGGACACGGCACCAGCGGCTGGTGCGACCGGTAAGACGGTGACCGTTACCGCAAATGCGGCGGACTTCACCTGGACCGCGATACCGGATGTGGCGTGGCTAACGATAACAGCGGGCACACCGGGCACGGGCAGCGGCGCGGTTACATATACTGTCGCTCCGAATCCGAGCACCGTCAGCCGGGTGGGGACAATCACGATCGGGGGAGTGGAATTCCTCGTCAATCAGGCCGGGCTGCCGACCTTTGACATTTCCAAGACCACGGACGCCGTGCCGATGGGAGGCGTAGCAGGGCGGACGGTTACGGTCGCGGCGATAGCGGGTCTGAACTGGACGGCGAGTTCTACGGCCAGTTGGATCACCGTCACCGGTGGCAGTTCGGGCTCAGGGAACGGTACGGTGACGTACATGGTGCAGCCAAACTCGACAGTGATGGCCCGCACCGGCACCATTGCCATCAACGATCTGGAACTTACGATCACCCAGGCGGGGCCCACGCCGGTAGCGACGGGACCATTGGCGGGGAGTGGGGCAAGCAATCTGTTCACGTTCCGGTTTACGCATCCGGAAGACTACAGCAAACTGGATGTGGTCAATGCGCTGATCAACCAGTATATGGACGGCGACCGCGCCTGCTATATCGCCTATTCGCAGCCTCTTCAGGTGCTGTATCTGGTGAATGATGGCGGGCCCGGCAGCGGACTTTCGCCGGGGTTGCCGCTTGGTTCCGGAAGTGGGTCCGTTTCCAACAGCCAGTGCACGGTAAACGGCTCGGGTTCGTCGGCGACAGGGATGGGCAACACGCTCACGTTGACGCTTGATATCCAGTTCGCGCCGGCGTTCGCCGGTAGTCGAGTGGTGTACCTGGCGGCTCGTGATCAGAGCGGCGGCAATTCGGGTTGGTTTACGCAGGGGGCGTGGACGGTGCCGGGAGCAGTTGTAACCTATCCGCTGTCAACGGGCGTGAGTCCGGCGACTGGGACGACGGCAACAACCGTCATCAGCTACACGTTCGATGACCAGACGAGTGCCTACAATCTGAAGACGGTCTGGGCACTACTCAACACGTCGATCGATGGGCGCCGCGCGTGCTACGTGGCCTACTATGCCCCGGGCAACAGGCTGTACCTGTACCCGGACAATGGAGACGGGCTGCAGGCGACGAATATTGCGCTGACCGGAGGAAATACGATTGAGAATAGCCAGTGCAAGATCAGCGCCACGGGCTCCAGCGTGACACGGAGCGGGCAGCGACTCACGCTGAACCTGAATGTGCAATTCAAGAGTGCGTTCACCGGGTCGAGAGGCATTTGGACGGCTTCGCAAACGATGACAGATGTGGTGGGTCCGTGGACCGCGCTTGGAAACTGGCTGGTGCCCTAGTGTCCGAAGACAGAGCGGACTGGGCCGCGGCGATTTCGAGACGTCCTGCTGAGCCGGCGATGCCGCCCATTTCGGCGAGGCGAGCCGAATTGCGCTGACCGGAGTGCCGGGCGCCTTGGCTTCGGCGGCGGAGGGAGGTAGCCGGATATCGACGGGCTTGGGGTGATAGGGCTGGACGGTGTCGCACTGCGGGTGTTTGACGCGGGCATTCAGGATACGGAGTTCCTAGACGTTGGCGGCGACGGCGGTGACGGTGAGGCTGCCGTCGTGGCGGGAAGGG
>CAZWDD010000247.1:0-8474 GCA_964632345.1 uncultured Solibacteraceae bacterium
TGATGACGACGCCATCGCCACCAGCGAAGAGGTATGGGACCTCACCTTCCAGATCAACGTCAAGGGCGTCTTCCTCGGCTGCAAATACGCCATCCCCGCGCTACGCCGCGCCGGTGGCGGCTCCATTATCAACACCGCCAGCTTCGTCGCCATCCTCGGCGCCGCAACGCCGCAGCTCGCCTATACCGCCAGCAAGGGCGCCGTCCTCTCCATGTCCCGCGAACTCGCCGCCATCCACGCGCGCGAAAACATCCGCGTCAACGCCCTCTGCCCCGGCCCGCTCTACACCGAGCTCCTCATGAAGTATCTGAACACGGAAGAGAAGCGCCAGCGCCGCCTGGTCCACATCCCCATGGGCCGCTTCGGCCAGGCCAAGGAGATCGCCTACGCCGCGCTCTATCTGGCCAGCGAAGAGTCCAGCTTCGTCACCGGCAGTGAATTCCTGGTCGATGGCGGCATCACCGCAGCCTACACCACTCCTCTCTAAACCACTCCCATGAACGTGCAGAAAACCATCTCCCCGGTCGATGGCCGCGTCTACTGCGAGCGCCCGCAGGCGACGCCGGACGAGATCGACCGGATCCTCACCCAGGCCGCCACCGCACAGAAGGAGTGGCGGCACACCACCGTCGACGAACGCCGCGCCATCATCGCCCGCTTCGTTGACGCGATGAATGCCGATGCCGACGCTATCGGCGAGGAACTCACCTGGCAGATGGGCCGCCCCATCCGCTACACGCCGAATGAGATCCGCCGCGGCTTCACGGATCGCGCCCGCTTCATGGCCGACGCCGCCCCCGCCGCCCTCGCCGATGTCGCCGTCCCGCCCATTCCCGGCTTCAACCGCTTCATCCGCAAGGACCCCGTCGGCATCGTCCTCACCATCGCGCCGTGGAACTACCCCTACCTCGCCGCGGTCAACTCCGTTGTCCCCGCCCTCCTCGCCGGCAACGCCGTCATCCTCAAGCACTCCTCGCAGACCCCGCTCTGCGCCGAGCGCATCGCCACCGCCTTCACCGCCGCCGGCCTCCCCGCCGGCCTCTTCCACGCGCTCCACGCCGATCACGCAAGCGTCGAAAAGATGATCGGCTCCGGCCGCATCGGCTTCGTCTCTTTCACTGGTTCAGTAGAAGGCGGACGCAAAATCCAGGCCGCCGCCAACGGCGTCTTCATCGGCATGAACCTCGAACTCGGCGGTAAGGACCCGGCCTATGTCCGCCCCGACGCCAACCTCCAGGACGCCATTGAAAACCTCGTCGATGGCGCCATGTTCAACTCCGGCCAGTGCTGCTGCGGCATTGAGCGTCTCTATGTTCACCGCGATGTCTATGACCGCTTTATCGAAGACGCCGTCGCCCTCACCCGCGGCTACACGCTCGACAACCCGCTCGACCCCGCCACCACCCTCGGCCCGATGGTGAAGACCAGCGCCGCCGAGTTCGTCCGCGCCCAGATCGCCGAGGCCATCGCCCAGGGCGCCCGCGCCCACATCGACCCGCGCGAATTTCCCCGCGACGCAGCCGGCACTCCCTATCTCGCCCCGCAGATCCTCACCAACGTCGATCACCGCATGCGCGTCATGATGGAGGAAACCTTCGGCCCCGTCGTCGGCATCATGCCCGTCTCCAGCGACGAAGAGGCCATCCAACTCATGAACGACAGCCCCTACGGCCTCACCGCCGGCGTCTGGACCACCGACGAAGCCGCCGCCCTCGCCATCGGCGAACAACTCGAAACCGGCACCTGCTTCATGAACCGCTGCGACTACCTCGACCCCGCCCTCGCCTGGACCGGCGTCAAGGATACCGGCCGCGGCTGCTCGCTCAGCGTTCTCGGCTTCGACGCGCTCACCCGTCCCAAGTCTTATCACCTCCGCGCCGTATGAAGCTCGGCCTGCTCCAGTGCGACCATACGCTCGATTCCGTCCGCCACATAGCGGGCGACTACGACGCCATGTTCGCCGCCTGGCTGCCGGCCGATTGGCGGGTCTACGACCTCACAAACGGCGAAGCCCCGCAGTCGCTCGATGAATGCGACGCCTACATCACCACGGGATCCAAGGCCAGCGTCTATGACGATGAGCCTTGGATCCACCAATTCGCCGAACTCACCCGCCGCATCCGCGCCAACGGCAAGCCCTTCGTCGGCATCTGCTTCGGCCACCAGATGATGGGCCACGCCCTCGGCGGCTGGGTGACCAAGAGTCCCAACGGCTGGGGCATCGGCGCCCACTCCTTCCCCGTGCACAAACCGCAGCGATGGATGCAGCCCCCGTCCGCCGAGTTCCGCCTGCTGATGAGCTGCCAGGACCAGGTCCTCTCGCTCCCGCCCGGCGCCGAGGCGCTGGCCGGCAACGCTCATTGCCCCGTCGGCATGTTTCGCCTCGGCCGCATGCTCGGCATCCAGGGCCACCCCGAATTCACGCCCGCCTACGCCGAGGCGCTGCTCCACCTGCGCCGCGAACGCATCGGTGCGGAGCGTGTCGACGCCGCCCTCGCCACGCTCCACCAGCCGCTCGACGGGCCCCTGCTCGCCTCCTGGGTCACGCAGTTCCTCAACGCGGCGTTCTAAGCCCCTCCGCGACGCTTTCCGGCGCCCGGAACACCGTCCCGTGCCGCATCCCCGCCGGCATCGTCATCCATTCCGTCACGTCCTCCCACGGCCCGCCCAGCGCCTTCGCCCGCACCGCGCCGTAGCGGTGGTCGCGATACTTGTCGAAGTAGATGTACCAATACGCGCCAATCCGCACCGGGCTCGCCCCCTCGGCCCACTGCGGTCCGGAGATTGGCGCCGATGGCTTTGTCCACGGCCCATCAAGCGAGGCGGCCGACGTCAGAAACAGGTGCTTTGCCGGCGGCTTCTCCGTCTCGTCCTTCACCACCATCCAGTACCGCCCGCCCTCGCGGAACAGCGCCCCGTCAATCACCTGAAACCCCGGCTCATAGAACAGCTTCGCCTCCGTGAACGTCTGGAAATCCCGTGTCTTCGTGAAGTACAGCCGGTGGTTGTAGTCTTTTGATCCTGTCCCCAGCGTCTCCGGGAAACGCCCCGGCACCGTTGACGCCCACACGATCACATACTCCTTCGCCGCCGCGTCGAAGAAAACCTCCGGTGCCCAGCAGTTCACCGCCTCGGGCATCACCGCGATCGCCCGCTGCTCGCTCCAGTTCCGCAGGTCGCGCGAATGTGCGTAGCCGATCGTCTTTCCCTGCCACGACGTCGTCCACACCATGTGGAACACCCCGTCCGGCCCGCGTACAATCGATGGGTCCCGCATCAGTTTGGACTCGCCCACCACCGGCACCGCCAGCGGCCGCCCTCCGTTCAGCTCCGTCCACCGCAGCCCGTCCCGGCTCTCGGCCAGGTACATCCCCGTCTCGCCGTTCCCGCGGAAAAAGGAAAACAGCAGCACCTCCGCACCCGCCACCGGCACGGCCAGCATCCCCATCAGCAGCACCCAAAGTTGCACACCCGCATGATACCTTGAAGCGAATGCGCTCCCTGTTTCTCGCTGCCCTTTGCGCCGCCTCGCTCGCGGCTGCCGATGCCCCCAACAAGCTCACCAAGGCCGAAAAGGCCGCCGGTTGGAAGTTGCTCTTCGATGGCAAGTCCATGAAGGGCTGGGAGGACATCCGCCGCAGCACGCCCCCCGGTGACTCCTGGACCATCGAGGACGGCTGCCTCAAAGCCGTGCCCCACCCCAAGCTCCGCGAGGATCTCTTCTCCAAGGAAACCTTCGGAGACTTCGAGCTCACCTGGGAATGGAAGATCGAGGCCAAGGGCAACAGCGGCCTGAAATACCGCATCCAGGACCGCTTTTTCATCGACGAACGCCGCAAGGAGTTCAAGCGTTTTGAGGATCTGGCCAACCACTCCATCCGCACACGCGCCACCAAACGCGAGGACGGCACGCAGGAATACATCGTCGGCTTCGAATATCAGATGATCGACAACGCAGGCCACTCCGACGCCCGCCGCGGCGCCTACTACCAGGCCGGAGCGCTCTATTCCATGATCCCCGCCGCCCAGCCCGCCGCACGCCCCGTCGGCGAGTTCAACCTCTCCCGCGTCGTCGTCAAGGGCAACCGCATCGAGCACTGGCTCAACGGCGTCAAGGTCGTCGAAGGCGAACTCAACGCCCCCGTGACACTCGAAAAAACCGCCGCCCGCTGGACCACCGATTCCCTCATCTACCAGGCCCTCGCCAACCAGCCCAAGAAACTCTGCCCCATCGCGCTCCAGAACCATGGCGACGCCGCCTGGTTCCGCTCCATCAAGATCCGCCCGCTACCGTAGCGACCGCAGCATCTCCCGCGCCCGCTCGTTATCCGGGTGGAACCGCAGCACGCGCCGCAGCGTTTCGACGGCCCCCTCGCGGTTGCCCGCCTGCGCCTGCCCCACCGCCAGGTTCAGCCCCGGCCCGATCATCGACGGATTGTTCGCAAACGCCCGCGCCCACAGCGCCAGCGCCTCCCCGCCCCGCCCCGCCTGCATCCGGTAGATGCCCAGGTTCGCCTGCGCCGTTGCGTGCTCCGGCGCCAGCCGCAGCGCCCGCTCATACAGCGGCACGGCCATGGCGCCCATTCCCCGCGCGTCGTAGATCTGTGCCAGTTGCACCAGCACCGCCGCATCCGCCTCCGGCCTCGCCGCCAGCCGCTCCAGCACCGCCACCCGCTTCTCCGGCTCCGCCAGCGCCCAGTCCCGCTCGGTGGGCTGCATCCAGCGGAACGGCTCCATCACCCGCGGCCCCTTCCCCCCCTCGCCCGGCCGCCGCGCAATCGTGTGGTCGGTGAAAACTACATGCTCCCCCTCGCGCGAACGCCCCTTCGGCATGTGGCAGCCCGCGCAGTCCGCCCCGCCCTGGGCGTGCGGCTGATGGCAGTCCAGGCACGCCCCGGCGCGCGTCGTCCCGGCATGTACGTCATGGCACGTCCCGCACCACAGCTTCTCGCCCGCCTTCTGCTGACACTGGCTCCGCGCCAGTTGCTCGGCGTGGTCGGTGGCCGTCCGTTCCCCGCCCGCACGGCTCCAGACGAACGCCATCACGTGCTCGCTCATCAGGTCCCCCGCGCGGAACGTCTCCGGCCCGCGTCCCGGCTGCGCCACCCGCGCCGCCCCCGTCAGGTGGCATTGCAGGCACACGCTCTCCCGCCGCGCCCCGGCGAGCTTCGCCGGGTTCACCATCCGCCCCTTCCCCGCCACATGCGCCTCGCCCGGCCCATGGCAGCGCTCGCAACTCACCCCGCCTTCCAGAAACGGCGGCTCGCCATACCGGTTCTCCGTCCCCTTCACCGCCTGCGGCCGGCTGGCGTGGCACTGCAGGCAGGCGTTCTCAATCGGCCGCGCAACCTCCACGAACCGCTTCGCCTGAAAACCCGGCGATAGCCCCCACTCCCCGCGCAGCGCGAAGTACGAGGCCGGTGACTGAAACAGGAACCCGTCAACGAACCCCGCATAGCTCCGCCCCACCGCGCCCGACCCGATGAAATACTCCATCCGCCGCTCGCCGCGCAGCGCCCCCCGTGTGAACTCCACCAGAAACTGCGGCGTCACGCGGTAGGACGCGCCCGCGTGGCCGAACGCCGCCGACGTGAACTTCTCCACCCCGTCGCCCGTCGGCCCGCTGCTGCGCGCCATGCCCGTCGTGCGGTACTTCTCGAAGATCTCCCGGTGGCACGGCGCGCACGCCGCGCTGCCCGTCTCCGCCCGCGCCCCCGCCGCGCACAGCAGCAGCAGCGCCGCCAGTCGCCTCACACCGCCGCGATCACTTCGATTTCGATCAGCGCGCCATCCCACAACTGCGATACTCCCACACCCGTCTTGGCCGGCTTATGGTCGCGGAAGAACTCGGCGTACACCTCGTTCGCTTCCCCCAGCCGGTTGTAGTCCGCCAGGTACAAGTTGCAGCGCGCCACCCGGTCCAGGCTCGAACCCGCTTCTTTCAAGATCCGCTCGATGTTCACCAGCGCCTGCCGCGTCTGCGTCCGCATGTCGTCCCCGGCCAGTTTGTTGGTCATCGGGTCGATGCCCAACTGCCCGGAGACGAACACCAGATTCCCCAGCACCGTCGCCTGCGAATAAGTGGGGTTTGCCGGCGGCAACCCCGGAATGGATAAGGGGACCGGCCGGAGCCGGTCCCCTTTCGTTGGTTGTGACATACGGATTAGAAGTTGAAACGCAGCGCAATTTCCACATTGCGCGGCCCCAACTGCTGGCCCGTGAACTGGCCGAAGAACGGGCTGGTGATGTTGGTGTTCAACCCACCGATGCCCGCCCAGTTGAAGGCGTTCAGGAACGTCCCGCGCAGTTCAAAGTAGCGCTCTTCCGAGAACTTGAACTGCTTCTGGATGCTCGCGTCGAACGTCGTCAGCCGCCGGTCGCGGATGTTCGGCAGGTAGGGCCCCACCGTTCCAAGCCGCTGCACGATGTTCTGGCCGCCGGGGATCACCGGCGGGTTGGCGAACGCCGCACGGTTCAGGTACGTCGGAGCGCCCGCAATGCCGCGGAAGTTGATCCCGGCACCGGCATTGGCGATGATGTCCCCGCCCACGTAATCCGGACGAGCGGCGCTCCCAGTCGGCAGCGAAATGCCGCCGGTCTGGATAGCCACCGGGTTGCCGCTGCGCCAGTTGTGGATACCGGACATCTGCCAGCCGCCCAGAACGGCGTTGGCGAAGCCGCTCAACGGTACCGCGCGGCCCGCGCCGAACGGCAGTTCGTAGATCCAGCTCAGCTTCGCCACGTGCGGCAGATGGTAGTTGGTGATGCTCCGCTCATTCCGCCAGTTGAACACGTCAGCTACGCCTTCCGAATCGATCGCGTTATCCGTCATGCCGATCGACTTCGACCACGTGTAGGCGCCGAGCATCGAGAAGCCCTTCGAGAAGTGCCGCGTCACCTGCATCTGCATCGCCTGGTAGGACGAGTGCCCCACGTTCGGGAAGATGGGGTTGATGCCGGTGAACTGCGGGAACGGACGCAGCGCCTGCAGGTTTGTGCCCACGAAGCCGGGGAACGGACGCGGGATCGGGCTCGACGCATTCCACGGACGGGTCAGGATGTCGCCATACTGCTGCACCGCCGAGAACGGAACGTTGTTCGGCTGCACAAAGCCCTTGGCGATCAGCCGCGTGCCCTTGTTGCCGACATAGTTCACTTCCAGCACCGTCTGGGCCGGCAGCTGATACTGGAACCCGAAGTTCCAGTTCTGCACGTACGGCAGCCGGTTGCCATCGGCCGCGTAGAAGTCGATCCCCTGCCCGTTGGCCAGCGTCGGGATCTTGTTCGGCAGCGTGCCCGTGAAGCTCGGATACGGCTCGTGCAACAGGCCCAGCGGCGCTTCCGCGAACGGAATCTGCCGGTTGCCCGAGTTCACTACGATGCTCCCGTTGTAGCCCAGCGTACCGCCAAAGCCGAAGCCGTTGGAGATCGCCGGCGTGTTGTTGATGCCGTAGCCGCCGCGCCACACCATCTTGTTGGTCAGCGCATAGGCAAAGCCGAACTTCGGCGAGAACTGCTTGTAGTAGGTGTCCTGGAAGCCGCGCACGCCGCGGTCATCGGCGAACACCAGCGCGCCCGGCAGGTTCCCGGCGTTCGGGTTCGGCACCGTCATGTCGATGGCCGACATACGGCCCGCCACTTCGATCAGGCCGCCCACCATTTCCCAGCGCATGCCGATGTTCAGGGTCAGCTTCGGCGTCAGCTTCCAGTCATCCTGGAAGTAGAAGCCGGCCGTCCGCCACCGGTGGCCGAAGTTCGACGCCGCAATGCCGCGGCTCGTGGAGTTGTACGTCCCCAGCAGGAAGCTGGCGAAGCTGTGGCCCGTCTGCGCGATGAAGCCCGGCAGCGCCGTCTGGTTCGGCGAGAAGGCAAAGTCGCCCGAACCGGACTTGTTCCGCGTGTTGTAGTAGTACCGGCGGTTTTCAAAGCCGAACTTGAAGTTGTGCTTGCCGCTCACCTTCGTCATATCGACCTGGCCGATCGTCGACCCGTTGAAGCTACCGCCGCGGTTACCCGACCCAAGCCGGCCGCCCGCGCCGATGCCGCCGCCCTGGAACGGCTGGCCCGCGAACGTCAACACCGGAAAGTGCGTCTGGTCCGTGTTCGTCAACCCGATCTTCTCCGGCCATCCCTGGTCCACAAACACGCTCTCGTTCATGTTGCCGAACCGGTTGTAGCCCAGGTTCGCGCGGCCGAGCAGCGTCGGCGTAATGGTGAAGTCATACGCCATGCGGACCATCGTGCCCGGCGTGTCCTGATTCTGGTACACGTTGGTCGGCGATCCGGGAGGCGCTCCCCAACGTCCACCACCCGAGTTGTAGCGGGTCCGGAAGTTGCGGTTCAGCATCCCGCTCAGCCGGTGCCGTTCGTTGATGTTGTGGTCTCCCTTAAAGGTCAGCATCCGCTCCCGGAACTCCGGGCAGCAGGTGCCGATCGCCGGCATGTTGTTCAACATTCCGCTGAACAGCGGATCG
>CAZWDD010000248.1:0-4681 GCA_964632345.1 uncultured Solibacteraceae bacterium
ATGGAAAGCCTGGAGCTGTTAGCCAACAACCTTGCCAACGCCTCCACCGCCGGCTTCAAGGCCGACCGCGAGCGCTACATGACCTATTGGGCCGCAGAATCCACCTCCGCCCTCGACGCGGGCCGCGGCGGCCCCGGCGTCTCCCCCGTCATCGAAAAGAACTGGATCGACTTCACCCAGGGCGCCCTCACCCGTACCGGCGTCCCCACCCACGTCGCCTTCACCGGCCCCGGCTTCCTCTCCTTCCAACGCGGCGGCGAGACCCTCTTCACCCGCAACGGCGAACTCCAGATCAGCGCCCAGGGCATCCTCGTCAATGGCGACGGCAGCCCCGTCCTTTCCGACAATCCCAACAACCCCCTCATCCGCCTCGACCCCGCCCTCCCCGTCGAAATCGCTCCCGATGGCGAAGTCTCCCAGGCCGGCCAAGCCATTGGCCGCATCCGCCTCGTCAACTTCGCCCAACCTCAGTCTCTCCAGAAGGCAGGCCACAACGCCTTCCGCTGGACCGGCGCCCCCCAGGACATCGGTCCCGCCCCGGCCGCCTCCCTCATGCAGGGCGCTCTCGAATCCGCCAACACCGGACCCGCCGAAGGCGCCGTCCGCATGGTCAACGTCCTCCGCCAGTTCGAGTCTCTCCAGAAGGCCCTCCAACTCGGCAGCGAAATGAACAAACGCCTCCTCGACGAAGTCGCCAAGGTATGAAAACGCAAATAGCATGACGCTACATAAGGAGAAACTCACATGATTCGCGCCCTCTTCAGCGCCGGCAGCGGCATGTCGGCCCAGCAGACCAATGTCGACAACATCGCCCACAACCTCGCCAACGCCAATACCGTCGGCTTCAAAATGCGCCGCGCCCAGTTCCAGGATCTCCTCTACCAGAACCTCATCCAGCCCGGCGCCGCCGCCGGCGCACAAACCGTTGTCCCCACCGGCCTCCAGATCGGCCTCGGCGCCCGCGCCTCCTCCAACGAAATCATCTTCACCCAGGGCAGCTTCATGCAGACCTCCAATCCCCTCGATCTCGTCATCGAGGGACGCGGCTTCTTCCAGGTCCGCCGCCCCACCGGTGAAATTGCCTATACCCGCTCTGGCCAGTTCCAGTTGAATCGCGACGGCATCGTCGTCACCCCCAGCGGGGACCCGCTCGAACCCCAGATCACCGTCCCCCCCGAAGCCCAGTCCATCACCATTGCCAACGATGGCACCGTCAGCTTCATGCAGGCCGGTCAGGCCGCCGCCCAGCTCGCCGGACAGATCCAGCTCGCCTCCTTCGTCAATCCCGCCGGCATGAACATGATCGGCAAGAACCTCTTCCTCCCCACCGACGCCTCCGGTGAACCCGTCATCGGAAACCCCGGCGGCCAGGAAGGCATCGGCACCCTCCTGCAGGGCTTCGTCGAACAGTCCAACGTCTCCGTCGTCGAAGAGTTCATCAACCTCATCATGAGCCAGCGCGCCTATGAGGCCAATTCCAAAGTCGTGCGAGCCGCCGATGAAATGTATCAACAGATCAACAACATCACTCGCTAGCCTGGCGCTCCTCCTGTCCGCTCTCGCCTCTGCCGCCGACGCTCCCTCCGCGGCCTGTCTCGCCGTCGATGGTCCCCGCATCCTCGCAGCCGACCTCGCCCGTGCCGTCCCCGCCTTCTCTACCCTCCCTCCCGATCACGACATCGGCCCCGCACCCTCCGGCAACCTCATCCGCACCTTCCAACGCTCCCAGCTCCAATCCCATCTCGCCGCCCCAGCCGACCTCCCTCTCCGCCTCTGCGTGGAGCGCCGTCGCGCTCCCATCCGCCCCGCCCTCTGGCAGTCCGCCGTCGACAACGCCGTCGCCGCCGCCTGCGGCGACATGCCCTGGAAAGCCGTCATCCTCGACGTCCCCGCCCACTCCTTCCCCGACGGCCAGATCCTCCTCAAACCCTCCGGCCTCGTCGCCCGCCGCGACGCCGAGCACCTCTGGCGCGGCGCCCTTCTCCTCCCCGACAAAAGCTCGCTCCCCATCTGGGTCCGCCTCGAACTCCGCTCCCTCCGCCGCGTCCGTACCCTCACCCGCCCCCTCCCCCTCGGCGCCGCCGTCTCCCCGGCCGATTTCACCGACGAGGAAAAATGGCTCCCCGGCCTCTGCCCGGCCAGTCGCGCCCCGTTCGATCCCGCCGGCCTGGTCACCCGCCAGTCCCTCCCTCTCGGCACCGAACTCCTCCCCCTCCACTTCCGCCGTACCGCCGCCGTTCGCCGCGGCGACACCGTTGACGTCTCCCTCCGCGCCGGCCCCGCCCTCCTCAAGGTCCAGGCCGTCGCCGAACATGACGCCGACACCGGCCGCCCCGTTCTCCTCAAAAGCGGTTGGAACGGCAGCCGCATCACCGCGCGGGTCACCGGACCCGGGAAAGCTGAAATCGAACCATGAAGTCCCTCGCCCTCGTCCTCCTCGCCCTCGCCGCCCTCCCGGCCGCCGAACCCTGCGCCCCCAACTCGCCCGACGCCAAGAATTGCTCCCCCCTCGACCGCTACGTCCTCGGCGTCGAAGCCGATTCCCCCCGTTTCCGCTCCGGCGCCACCCCCGGCTCCCTCTTCGCCCCTGGCGGCCGCATGGCCGACCTCGGCCGTGATTTCCGCGCCCTCTTCGCCGGCGATACCGTCACGGTCATCATCAGTGACCGCGCCACTGCCATCGCCCGCGGCTCCACCACCTCCAGCCGGGATTCCGAAGTCAACGGCGGTATCCAGGCCGCCTTCGGCCCCATCGCCGCCACCAGCAAGCTCCGCCAGCTCGCCGGCGCCAACTCCTCCTCTTCCCTCGCCGGCACCGGCGAAACCTCTCGCACCATGCAGCTCTCCACCACCGTCACCACCGTCGTCGAACGCGTCCTCCCCAACGGCAACCTCCTCCTCCGCGGCACCAAGTCCATCGCCGTCAACTCCGAACGCCAGGTCGTCGAGGTCCGCGGCGTCGTCCGGCCAGAGGATCTCCAGTCCGGCAACTCCGTCCTCAGCGACCGTGTCGCCATGCTCGATGTCCGCGTCAACGGCAAAGGCGTCGTCGGTGACGCCGTCCGCCGGCCCATGTTCCTGTACCGCCTCCTGATGGGCCTCCTGCCCTTCTAATCAAGGATTTCCCATGTTCCTCCGCACCCGTGCCGCTCTCCTGCTGGCCCTCCTCTCCCTCCCCTCCCACGCCGCGCTCAGCCGCGTCAAGGACCTCGCCGCCCTCGAAGGCGTCCGCGATAACCAGCTCGTCGGCTACGGCCTCGTCGTCGGTCTCAACGGCACCGGCGATAAGCGCCAGACCATCTTCGCCGCCCAGACCCTCGCCAACCTCCTCAATCGCATGGGCGTCGCCGTCAACCCAAACGCCATGCAGGCCAAAAACGTCGCCGCCGTCATGGTCACCGCCACCCTCCCCCCATTCGCCCAGCCCGGCACCCGACTCGATGCCACTGTCGCCACCATCGGCGACGCTTCCAACCTCCAGGGTGGCCAACTCCTCCTCACCAGCCTTCGCGGCGGTGACGGCCAGGTCTACGCCGTCGCCCAGGGCGCCGTCCTCACCGCCGGCTTCGTCGCCGGACGCGCCGGCAACTCCCAGACCGTCAATCACCCCACCGCCGGCCGCGTCCCCAGCGGCGCCATCATCGAGCAGGCCGCCCCCTCCACCATCGGCGAGGGCCTCCTCCGCTGGCAGCTCCAACGCGCTGACTTCACCACCGCTGCCCGCCTCGCCGCCGCCATCAACGCCCGCTTCGCTAACGGCCGCCCCGCCGTCGCCCGCCCCGCCAATGCCGGTGTCGTCGAGGTCGATCCCCCCGTCGAATGGAAGTCCCGCCCCGTCGAGTTCATCGCCGCCATCGAGGCCCTCACCCTCAACTCCGACCGCAAACAGCGCCTCCTCATCAACGAACGCACCGGCACCATCGTCATGGGCAAGGATGTCCGCATCGCCCCCGTCTCCATCCTCCACGGCAGCCTCTCCGTAGAGGTCCAGACACAGTTCGACGTCTCCCAACCAGCCCCGCTCTCGCAAGGCCAGACCACCCCCATCGCCCAGCCCGCCGTCGGCTCCAAGGAGGATATTGCCAAGCTCGTCCAACTCAAGGAAGGCGCTACCGTCGACGAACTCGTCCGCGGCCTCCAGAAGATCGGCGCCACCCCCCGCGAAGTCGTCGCCATTCTCCAGTCCCTCCAAAGTGCCGGCGCTCTCGACGCCGAAATCGAGGTCATCTAGATGGAAATCGCCAACCTGCAACGCCTCTCCAACGGCGCGACCCCATCCTCCAAACCAGACGCCCCCAGCGATACCGCTGCCGCCGCGCGTGACTTTGAAGCCATGCTCATCGGCGAACTCCTGAAATCCGCCTACTCCACCGAACAAACGGGGCTCGGCGGCGGCTCCGATAGCGGCGGCCAGACCATGCTCGACTTCGGAAGGGAACACCTGGCAAAGGTCATCTCCGCCGGCGGCGGTCTCGGCCTCGCCAAGGTCGTCGAGAACGGTCTGAAGCGCTGACTAAGCGCTCACCCGCAGCGCTTCCCGCCCGTACTCCATCTCCTCTTCCACACTCTCCCCAGCCGCCTGCCCCGGCTCCTGAATCTGGCTCCACGCCTCCAGCAGCGTCGTCATCAGCCGTTCCACTTCCGCCAGCGGCGCATCCGCCTGCTCAATGTTGGCATCCCC
>CAZWDD010000248.1:4781-8457 GCA_964632345.1 uncultured Solibacteraceae bacterium
AGGACATCCCAATCTTGCGTGTTTTGATAGGCTTGGATCGACATTCACCCTGCTTTCGTTGCTACCTGTCTCTCTCTTCGGAGAACTTCGCCGCCTCTTGAGCCAATCTCTATCCAGCCCGCAATTCCTCTGTTAATCGCAAGGTATACTCCGGCGGCAACTGCCGGATTACCTCCCGTGTCTGCCGGTCCACGATCCGCAACAGCGGCCGCTGCGTCTCCCGGTCCATCACGAACGTCAACTCGTAGTTCTCACCGAAAAATTCGGTTGCGTTGATCGCCTTGATCGCCTTCACCAGCTCACGCCGCTCCGTCACCTGCTGTTGTTCCAGCGTGGTGTCGGTCACCGGAAGTGGCATCGCCACCTTCTCAATGATTTTGGTATCCATACCGATCCCCTTCCTTACAGGAGTTCCTATACTCCTTATCGGAATCGTCGGGTGGAGCTTGAGAAAAAAAGTACTAAGCCGGCCGACTAGGCCAGATTCAACACACGCAGCGTCGTTCCGCGCTCGTTCTCAATCTTCTGCTGCAGCAGCATGATCCCATAGATCAGCTGCTCCGGCCGCGGCGGGCACCCCGGCACATACACGTCCACCGGAATCACCTGATTCACCGGCACCAGCGCGTAATTCGAAAACACACCCGTCGACGTCGCGCACGCGCCCATCGAGATCACCCACTTCGGCTCCGGCATCTGCTGGTACAGTTGGCGGATCACCGGCGCCATCTTGTTCGACACGCGCCCCGCGATAATCATCAGGTCCGATTGCCGCGGCGTCCCGCGGAACACCTCCGCGCCGAAGCGCGAAATGTCGAACCGCGACGCGCTCATCGCCATCATCTCGATCGCGCAGCACGCCAGCCCGAACGTCATCGGCCAGATTGAATTCTTCCGGCCCCAGTTGATCGCCTTGTCCACCGTCGTCAAAACGACGCTGTCCCCAAGGTCGCCAAACCCGGCATCGTCAATCCGGTCGAATAGTTCCGCCGGCGCGGCGGGAAGGACTCGCTGTTCCATAGGCTTACTTCTCAGTATGCCACGCCCCTCTCCCCTGGCGCGGGCCCGCCCCCTACAACTTCCACCGGTCGTAATCGAAAGTCTCGTCCACCATGTGATACAGCGGCTCGCCTTCCTTCTGCAGGTAGTACGTCTTCAACATCGTCCGCGGAAAATCCGTCAGCTTCCGCCGCACCGGCCCCTCGTCCGTCCATTCGTACACCTCCACGTCCCACGGATTGAACGTGTCGCTCAACCCACGCTCCTTCGCAATCCGGTAGAAATGCACATTCCCCGGCTCGTGCCCGCCCAGCCACAGCCCCACCAGGTCCAGCCGGAACGGGTCTTTCGCGAACATCACGAAGTTCGGCAGAAACTCCCGCACCGGGTCCGCCGGGTCTTCGTTCTTCGCATAGATCGCCTCCACCATATGCAGCCCGAACTGGAGCGTGCTCAGGTGGTCGCACGTCTTGTGCGCCCATATCTCCTGGTGCACCGGGCTCAGCGCCGCCCCGCTCGCATACCGCCCGTAGTTCATCTTCTTGTGGCTCTCCAGGTACCGCGTCACCCGCCTCTCCACGTCTTTCTGGATGAACGGTTTCATGAAGTCCGGCACGCCCGTCACCATCGCCCAGCCCGGGCAGAACCGCTGAAACGGCCACACCGTCAGCCCCTGCGCGTTCTTGCACGCCTGCGTCAGGCACATCCCATGCGAACGCCACTTGGCGATGTTGAACAGCCACGTGTCCCGCTCGTGGATCGGCGGATAGTGCGGCACCCGCGCATACACCACCGCATCGGCCGGCTTCGCCCAGTTCATCCCCTCTTCCCGTTGATAATGGGCCGCCCGCCGCTGCGGCTCCAGCACGTCCACCCCCAGCCGCTCGTGCGTGTTGTCGTACTTCGTGCTCCAGCGCGACGACCGGTAGTTCGCCTCCACATAGTGGAACCGCCGCAGCCCCGTCTCATGCAGCGCCGTCACCAGCCCGTCGTAGAAGTCCGCGTCCGTCCCCCAGTTCACCTGCTCGCCCCGCTCCCGCACCGTCAGCACATTCGGCTTCAGCACCACCCGGTGCGTCAGCGGAATGCCCCCGTCCTCCCGCGCCTCAAATATGCTCCGCCCCAGGTGCAGCCCCTCCCGCCGCATCCCCGCGAAGTCCAGCCGCCCCGCCACCTTCGTCCGCCGGATGAACACCGCCTTCGGGTTCGCCCGGATAAACGGATGCACATCGAAATACCGCGGCGCCGCCCCCCGCAGCATCGCCCCCAGTCCCGCGCCCAGAAATCCACGGCGTCCCAGTTCCATCCGCTTCTCCTTTGCTCCCAAGATAATGACCCGCTTTTCCGCCCCTTGCAACCCTCCCTTCCCGCCAAATCGCCCATGACAACACTTCTCTCCCGCCTCGCTGCCCTCGCCCTCGCACGCCGGCCAGCCCGGCCCCGCCAACCTCCCCGTCGCCCGGAAACCCCGCGCCACCTGCGACAGGGCCGCCGCCGCTGCCCTCAATAAACTGCTCTCCATCCTCCAGTCCGCCTGCCCCGATCCCAAGGGCGGCATGGCCTACTTCACCAAACATCTCCTCTTCTCTTCTCCCGACCGCGAACTACCCTTCCGCTATTCCCTCTACGTCGGCCACTCCGGCTTCTCCTGCACCAGTTCCAACCGTCTCGTCGAGAGCTCCGAAAGCGGCGTCTTCCTCTATCTCAATCTCCTCTCCATCGTCACCGCCCCCGAAGTCAATACCACCGCCCGCTCCCGCAAACTCAACGCCGACGACGAGGGCAACTACCAGATCGGCGGCCGCCTCGTCTATCGCGTCCCGGCCATCCACGACCGCCTCCACCAGGCCGACCGCTACGCCCGCGCCTCCCGCGCCAGCCGCGGCGGCGCCCCCACCGAACAATTCATCGTCCTCCGCAAATACGAATCGCCCCTCTTCACCTACGTCACCCGCCGCGACTACCTCCAGCAGTTCCGCGCCGAACTTCTCACCTACAAACAACAGCAGACGGAGCTTGACCGCGCCAGCGGTGCCAACCATGAATGGCAGGCCAAATTCGCCCGCGGCATGGATGCCTACCTCCGCTCCGCCCCCGAAGCCGACCGCAACCGCCCCGTCTCCGAACTCCTCCCTCTCTTCCCCTTCGATATTGACAACCCCAAGGTCGAATTCCGCGACGGCGACTCCCACCTCGTCCACTTCAACACCGCCTACCTCGACAAAAAACTCCCCCTCCACATCCCCCAGTTCATCGTCCTCCGCTGGAGCATCAAGGACACCCCCCAACTCGCCGCCTGGGAGCGCCGCTTCCGCGAGCACTTCTCCGCAAAGCTCGATCTCGCCGCCATCCGCTCGCTCTTCTGATTCGCCATCGGCCGGAGACCCGCACCGTATCCGCACGGCCAAACCGCTGGGTGTCCAGGCTCAGGAATCTGTGTGCTTGGCGGCTCACGTTCCGGAGTTCCTCCGATGGACTCCCGGATCTTTGAAACCGCTCCTTCCTCCGCGGCAGGGCCGGGGGCCTCCTATGTCACGCTGGTTTTCGCTCTTCTGGCATAAAGATTCCGAAGAAAGTTCCTCAAAACCACTCTTGACTTTGGACGCAATCTCGTGAATAATCGGCGTGCATGAACGCTGAATGAGCTGATAACAATGTGCTGTCAGTTTCCTTTAGC
>CAZWDD010000249.1:0-8440 GCA_964632345.1 uncultured Solibacteraceae bacterium
CTGTTCCGGGCGGATCACTGCCCGGTCGGCTCCGTGGTTGCCGAAGCGATGGAGTACTCCGTCCTCGGCGGCGGCCAGCGTTTACGGCCCCTGCTGGCGCTGCACGTCGGGCGAATGGTAGGTGCCGATGCGGATCTCGTGATGCGCGGTGCGATCGCCGTGGAACTTCTGCACTGCGCCTCGCTGATCGTCGACGACCTGCCCTGCATGGACGACGAAGAGTTCCGCCGTGGCCGTCCCACCGTCCACCGCCGCTTCGGCGAGTCGACTGCCGTACTGGCCGCCTTCAGCCTGGTAGCCTTGGCGGCGCGTCAAGTGGTGGAGGGCATCCACGATCCCTACACGCTTCGCAACATGGTCGACTTTCAGCAGAAGGTGCTGCAGGTGCTCGACTGCAATAATCTGGTCGGCGGGCAGGCGATGGATCTGGCCGGTGGCGGATCCTCCCGCGATCTGGCCGCGCGGAAGACCGCGCCGCTGTTTGCCCTGGCCGCCCGCGCCGGCGTCATCGGCGCTGTTCTCACCCCCGCGGAACGTCGTGCCGCCGTGCAGTTCGGCCACGAGTTCGGCGTCGCCTATCAGTTGATGGACGATCTTGCTGACGGCGAACTCCGCCTCCGCGCGCCCTTCGAAACACAGATGGCCCGGACGCGCGAAATCCTCGAAACCTTCGGCGACCGGGGCGCCACTCTCAAGGAGATGTTGGACAACCTTTATGGCAAATCGCTCGCGTAAGGTCATCGTCATCGGCAGTGGCTTCGGCGGCCTTGGTACCGCCGTTCGCCTGGCCTCGAAGGGCTACGATGTCGATCTGGTGGAAGCGCGCGACATGCTGGGAGGCCGCGCCTATGTGTACCGCCAGGACGGCTTTACCTTCGACGCTGGCCCCACCGTCATCACCGCGCCGTTCATGATCGACGAACTCTTTCAGGGTGCCGGCCGCCGCACGGAAGACTACGTCAAGATCGTTCCCGTCGATCCCTTCTACCGCATCGAATTCCACGACGGCCGCCACTTCGAATACAACGGCGATGAAGCCGCCACGGAACGCAAAGTGGCCGAGTTCTCTCCGGGCGACATCGAAGGCTATCGCGCCATGATACGCGCCGCGCGGGACATCTTTCAGAAGGGCTTCGTGGAACTCTCCGACGTTCCATTCCTGAAGTTCACCGACATGATCCGCATCGCGCCGGATCTTGTCCGCCTCCAGTCGCACAAGACCGTCTTTCAGTTCGTGAAGGGCTACATCAAGGACCCGCTGCTGCAGCGTGTCTTCAGCTTCCATCCGCTTCTGGTGGGCGGTAACCCCTTCCAGACCACCTCCATCTACGCCCTCATTCACCATCTGGAGCGGCAGTGGGGCGTGCACTACGCCATGGGCGGCACGGGAGCGGTTGTGGATGCGCTGGGCCGCCTGTTCCGCGAACTCGGCGGACGCGTTCACCTCAACACCCCCGTCAGCCGCATCCTCACCGAGGGCGGCCGGGCCATCGGCATTCAGACGGCGAAGGGAGAGACCATCCTGGCCGACGCCGTGGTTTCCAATGCCGACGTTGCCAATACCTACCGCAAGATGGTCCCCGCCGAGGACCGCCGCCGCTGGACCGATTCCAAGATCGACAGCATGCGCTACAGCATGGGCCTGTTCGTCATCTACTTCGGCACCCGCGGCAGCTACTCCGACATTCGCCACCACACCATTCTGCTCGGACGCCGCTATGAAGAGTTGTTGACCGAGATCTTCCAGAAGAAGATCCTCGGCGAGGACTTCTCCATCTACCTGCACCGTCCTACCGCTACCGATCCGTCCATGGCTCCCGAAGGCCATGACTGCTTCTATGCCCTTGTCCCCGTGCCCAATCAATTGAGCGGCATTGACTGGACCACCGAAGCCAAGCCCTTCCGCGACCGGGTAATGGCCTACATGGAGAAGCACTATCTGCCCGGCCTGTCCGAACGCCTGGTCACCGAGCGCATCTTCACCCCGCTCGATTTTGAAACCACCCTCAACACCTACCGCGGTTCCGGATTCTCCTTCGAGCCCATCTTCACGCAGTCCGCCTGGTTCCGCCCGCACAACGAGAGTGAGGACGTGAAGGGCCTGTTCTTCTGCGGCGCCGGCACGCATCCCGGCGCGGGTGTCCCCGGCGTCCTCTCTTCGGCTAAGATCGTGGAGAAGTTGGTATGCAACCGGCTCCCCATCTAGACCCCCAGTGGGCACGGCAGGCCGCCGAGGCGACGGCGCGGGGTTCCAAAAGTTTCTACTTTGCCACCCGCTTCTTTCCGCCGGAACTGGCTGCCTCGGCCCATGCCGTTTACTGGTTCTGCCGGACCACCGACGACATCGTGGATGAGAACCCCGACCTCGCTGCGGCCCGTGCCGAGTTGGAAGACTGGCGCCAGGGCCTGAAGGACGCGCTGGCCGGTCATTCCTCGCCCAGCCCCATTCTCCGGCACTTCGCCGCTGCCTGTGCGCACCACTCAATCCCCGCCGAGTATGCCTTTGAGCTAATTGAAGGCATGCGCATGGACCTGGAAGGCGTGCGCTATCGCAACTTCGCCGACCTGCGTCTGTTCTGCTACCGTGTGGCCAGCACGGTGGGCTTGATGATGTCCCACGTCATCGGATTCACCGGTGATGCCCTGCCCTATGCCGAGGATCTTGGCATCGCCATGCAGCTGACCAATATTCTGCGCGATGTCGGCGAGGACCTCGGGCGGGACCGCATCTATCTGCCTTCGGAAGAGCTGGAGCAGTTCGGCTACTCGGCCGTGCAACTGCGGCGCTACGAACGGTCACCGGAGTTCGTCCGGCTGATGCAGTTTCAGGCTTCCCGCGCCCGCCACTACTACTCGATAGCGATGCCGGGCGTCCCCCTTTTGCGTCCCGAGGGCCGCTTTGCCGTGGAGATCGCCGCGCGCGTCTACAGCGGCATCCTGAACGAGATTGAGGCCATGGACTACGACGTCTTCACCCGCCGCGCCGTCGTCCCGGCGTGGCGCAAATATGGCATCACGGCGCGTGCCCTGGCCGGGCCGGCGGCGCGGCAGTCCCTGGGAAGGCTGCTGTTTTGGCGGAGTTGATGCGCCGGGCCGCTGAGCGCGGCTCCATCGCGGCCGTGGCCGGATTCGTAGTCCACTACGCGCTGCACTACCTGGCCGGCGTTCCGCTTTGGACCGAGGTCATCGGCGAGTGGATCATGGCCCGTACGCCGAACACCTATTCAGTCTGGCTGCTCACTAATCTTGGCGCGTGGGCCAAGCCATTCGCCCTCACCGGTGGCCTGGCCGCTACCGGCTTTGCGCTCTCCGTTTCCGCCGCGCTTCCCGGCCGGCGGGCCGCGCTCGCCGCCGCCGCGTTCGGCTTCGTCTACGGACGGTTTTTCGAGTATCCGGCGGGCTGGCAGAGTTGGACCTTCTGGCTGCCCGCCATGATCACGTTCGCGCTGCCTGAGTTCAAAACCACCGGGCCCGGCCGCCGCATGGCGCTGCAGGCGCTGATGGGCGGCGCCACGGCGGCGGTCGCCGTCGAAAGCTATCTGCGCGAGGAGCGCCTGGCCCGGCGCGCCGTCAAACCGTTTTCCCTCTGGCCCTTCCGCATGCCGGAGGAGACTTTCCATCCCGGCTGGGTCCGAAAGGCGGTCACCGCCATCGGCCGCCACTATACGATGTCGAAGAATAGCGTCGACCCGGCCATTGACCCCGCCGCCTGGCGCCTGCGCATCACCGTCGATGGCCGCGAAATCGCCAGCCTCCGCTATGCCCAGATCCTCCAGGTTCCTCGCCGCGAACGCTACGTTACCCTTCGTTGCGTCTCGAATACCCTGAAGAGCGACTTGATGGGAACGGCCCAATGGAGCGGCTTCCCGCTGCGTCAAATTGTCGACCCCGCCCGCCTTCCCGCCGGCATTATCGAGGCTGCCTTTATCGGCGTCGATGGCCATGGCGATTCGCTTCCGCTCGACTATGCTTTCTCCGATGAGGTGATGCTCGCCGTCGGCATGAACGGCGAGACGCTCAACCGCGCTCACGGCTTCCCGCTCCGCCTGCTTTGCCCCCGCTACTACGGCTTCAAAAACGTGAAGTGGATGGGCGAAATCGCCTTCGTCTCCCAGCCCTACTACGGCACCTGGCCCAAGATGGGCTATACGAAGGAACCGGTCATCAAGATTGCTTCGTTCATCGACAAGGCCCGCCGCGAAGGCGAGGTGATCCACATGGCCGGTGTCTCGTTCGCTGGCAGCCGCGGCATTCGCGCCGTCGAGGTGCGCGTTGCCGGTGGCGAGTGGCGGCCCGCGGTGATGGAGAATCCGCTGTCGCCCTATACATGGACCCGTTGGACCGCCGAACTCCCCGCCGGCGCCGCCGCGGCCGAAGTGGAGGCGCGCGCACAGGATGGGACCGGTGCCTGGCAACTGGAGTCCGAGACGCCACTGTTCCCGAGCGGCGTCGGCGGCCCCACTACCCGTAAAGTAAGTAGCTGAGCCCATGTCGATCCTTTCTCTTGCCATTGCCGTCTCCCTCGGCATCCTGCTGATGCTGCGCAAGGCCCGCTACAACTACGAACGCCTGCCCAAGGTCCCCTATGTCTCCGGCGCGCAGTTGCCCGATGTCGCCGTCATCGTGCCCGCCCGCAACGAAGAAGCCAATATCGCCCGCGTTCTGGCTGGCTTTCCGGAGGACATGGTCATCGTCGTTGACGACCACTCCGAAGACCGCACGGCCGAAATCGCCCGGCAGATGGATGTCCGCGTCATCGAAGCGCCCGCCCTTGCCGCCGGACACAAGGGCAAGCCCAACGCCTGCATGGCCGGTGCACAGGCCACCGAAGCCGAATGGCTCCTGTTCGTCGACGCCGATACCACTTACGCGCGCGTCTTCCTTCCTTCGCTGCTCCGTTATGCCGAAGAGGAGGACCTCGATATGGTCAGCGTCTTCCTGCGGCAGGAAACCGTCACGCTCGCCGAGAAGATCCTGCTCCCCTACGCCTTTGCGCTCTACTTCACCGGTGTCAATGCTTCCCGCGTCAACAGCCGGCCGCCGGGCGAGTGGCTGGCCAACGGGCAGTGCCTGTTGATCCGCCGCAGGTCCTATCTCGCCATCGGCGGACATGCCGCCGTAGCCGGCTCGGTAATTGAGGATGTCGCTCTGGCGAAGCTCGCCGCCAAACACGGTGTGCGCAGCCGCGTCACTCGCGCCGAGCACATGGGCAGCGTCCGCATGTATGACTCCTTCGCCGCCATCCTCCGCGGCTTTGAGAAGAACTCCTTCCGGTTCCTGCAGGAGAACCCGCTCACCGGCGTTCAGGTGGTCCTGGCCTCCATCCTGCTCACCTCGTGGCTTCCCATCCTTGCCCTGCTCGCCCTCACCGGCTATGACCGGCAGGCCGCTCTCTTCGCAGTCCTGCCGACGCTGATCCTCTTCCCCTGGTATCGCAGCGCCTCCGCGCTGTTGGCGCCCGTCGCCATCTACCTGTTCCAACTGGTGGCCCTGAACGCCATGTTCAAGACCATCACCGGCCGCAAGTCGGTGTGGAAAGGCCGCGAGGTTTGAAGCAGTACCCGGTCCCGTGGCGGCAGGTCTTTGCGCTGACACCCCATATCGGCCAGCGCACCCGTTACTCGGTCCGCCGGTTCACGGAGCAGTCGCTGGAGTGCCTGCGGCCTGCCCCGTCGGTCGATGGGCTGGAGAACCTACCCCCTGAGCCTCGCTTTGTCCTCGCCGCCAATCACTACCAGCGCGAGGGGCTTTGGATTCTGCATCCGTGCAGCGTGATTACCGTGGCCATCCAACGCCACTATCAGCTCGACGATCCCCCGGTCCGCTGGGTGGTCACCGCCAACTGGCCCCCCTGGAAACTCGGCCCCCTCACCATCCCCTCGCCCGGTGACTGGCTGCTGCCCCGCGTTGCCCACGCGCTGCACTGCTATCCCGTCAGCTTCGCCGGAACCAACCCGGCCCTCACCGCGCGCAGCTACCGCGCCCTGCTCAAGGACCTGGATCGCCCCCTCGGCCTCTTCCCCGAAGGCGTCCACGGTACCGCCTTCCACGAGGCAGATCCGCTGCCCGGCGTCGAACGGCTCGTTCAACTCCTGGCCCGGAAACAATGGCCCGTGGTCCCCTGTCGCATCCGCGAAAACGAAAACCGGCTGCACGTCCACTTTCGTGAGATTGTGCAGCCGGCCGAGTTGCTTGCCGCGGGCGACGATGCCGCCCGCCTGGTGATGCGCCGGATTAGAAGCTGAGCTTCAGCGTTCCGTTATAGGCCTCTTCGGCCGCCGCCCAGTTCACCACGTTCCACCACTCGTCGATGTAGGACGGGCGGAGGTTCTGATACTTCAGGTAGTACGCGTGCTCCCACACGTCCAGGCCGAGCACGGCGGACTGCCTTCCATCACCGGCGAGTCCTGATTCGGCGTCGAGGTAATTTCCAGCGTTCCGTCGGCCTTCTTCGCCAGCCACGCCCAGCCGGAGCCGAAACGGCCGATCGCCGCTGCCTTGAACTGCGTCTTGAAGTTGTCAAAGCTGCCGAAGGTGGCGTCGATCGCCGCTGCCAGATTGCCCACCGGCGCGCCGCCGCCGCCCTGCCCGGCCGGGGCCATCGTCACCCAGAACAGCGTGTGGTTGAAGTGGCCACCGCCGTTGTTGCGCACCGCCGTCTTCTTGGCGTCCGGCACGATGGCCAGATTGTTCGCCAGCAGTTCTTCCAGGGTCTTGCCCTCCAGCGCCGCATCGCCAGCCACCGCGTTGTTCAGGTTGGTGACGTAGGCGTTGTGGTGGCGCGAGCGGTGGATGTCCATCGTCTTTTCGTCGATGTAGGGTTCCAACGCGTTATTGGCGTAGGGCAGATTGGGAAGCGTAAATGCCATGTTGTTGTCTCCTTGTGACTTCGTGACTTAAGTAGATGCGCGCTCAGGCGGAAAAGCCGCCGTTAATTTCAAACTGATGCGCAATGCGGAACATCAGGTCTTCCGCGAAGTGGTTGGTCAGAATCTGCATGCCCACCGGCAGGCCGTCCGGCGTCGCGCCGCACGGCACGCTCATGCAGGGGATCCCGGCCAGATCGCCGGTAATTGTGTAGATGTCACTGAGGTACATTTGCAGCGGATCGTGCACTTTTTCGCCGATTTTGAACGCCGGAAAGGGCGAAACCGGGGCAATTAGCGCGTCCACTTCCGCAAACGCCCGTTTGAAATCCTGGGCGATCAGCGCCCGGACCCGCTGCGCCTTCAGGTAGTAGGCGTCGTAGTAGCCATGGCTGAGCACATAGGTCCCGAGCATGATGCGGCGCTTCGCCTCGGCGCCAAACCCTTCGCCGCGCGAGTTTTTGTACATGTCGAGCAGCGATTCGGCCTTGGCGGACCGCGTCGTGTAGCGGACGCCGTCAAACCGCGAGAGGTTCGCGCTGACCTCGGCCGTGCAGATGATGTAGTAGGCGGCGATGGCCCATTCGGTGTAGGGCAGGCTGACGTCGACGATCTCGCAGCCCTGTTTTTTCAACAAGTTAATGCCGGCCTGGATGCGGTCGCCCGTTTCGCTGGCCAGCCCGGTGAAGTACTCCTTGGGCAGTCCGATCTTCAGGCCCGCCAGCGGCTGCTGCATGGCGGCGTGGTAGTCCTGCACGGGGTGGGTGGCGCTGGTGGAGTCGCGTTCGTCGCGGCCGGCGATGGCGCCGAGCAGGGTGGCCGAGTCGGCGACAGTACGGGAAAAGGGGCCGATGTGGTCGAGCGAAGAGGCAAAGGCCACCAGGCCGTATCGCGAAACTCTTCCGTATGTTGGGGTTACGCCGACGCAGCCGCAGAAACTGGCCGGCTGGCGGATGGAGCCGCCCGTATCGGAGCCGAGCGAAACCACGGCCGTACCCTGGGCCACTACGGCGGCCGAACCGCCGCTGGATCCGCCGGGCACACGGTCGAGCGCCACCGGATTCCGCACCGGTCCGAACGCGGAGTTTTCGTTCGACGAACCCATGGCGAACTCGTCGCAGTTGGCCTTGCCGATGATGACGCCGCCGGCCGCTTCCAGCCGTTCGATGGCCGTCGCGTCGTAGGGCGGTATGTAGTGTTCCAGCAGCCGGGAGCCGCAGGTAGTGCGGACTCCCCTGGTGACGATAACGTCCTTCACGCCCACGGGAACGCCACCGAGCACGCCGGGGTCCTCGCCGCGGGCGAGCTTCTCATCGACGGCGCGGGCGGCGGCCACGGCGCGGTCCTCACTGAAAGTCAGGTAGGCGTTGGTCTTGGGGTTCTCGGCCTTGGCGAAGGCGAGCGCTTCCTGGGCCAGTTCCACGGCGCTGAACTCTTTGCGCGCCAGGCCGTCCCGGACGGCCGCAATGGTTAACGAAGGGATATTCATGTTAGCGCTCGATGACCCGCGGCACCTTGAAGTAGCCTTGGCCGGAGACGGGGGCGTTGGCCAGCGCATCGGCGTTGGAGAGCGG
>CAZWDD010000250.1:0-8434 GCA_964632345.1 uncultured Solibacteraceae bacterium
CTGCAGGAGGCGGCGAGCCGCATGAAGGCGGCCGGACGGGGCGGGGCGATCGTGTTAACGGCATCCACCAACTCCTACGACGGCGAGGAGAACCTGATCGCCTACAACGCAACGAAGGCGGGCGTGCTGGGTCTGCTGCACACGGCGGCCAACGAACTTGGCCCCTACGGTATCCGCGTGAACGCGGTGAACCCCGGGTTGATCCGGACCCGGCTGACCCAGGCGGCGTTCGACACGCCGGCGGTCATCAAGGACTACTTCCGCGCCATTCCGATGGGCCGAGGCGGCGAACCGGACGAGGTGGCCAAGGCGGCCGTCTTCCTGGCCAGTGACTGGGCCAGCTACATTACCGGTGCCACGCTGCTGGTCGACGGCGGCCAACTGTGCTGCAAGTTCGGTCCCTGGAAGGACGACGAGGCGGAGTTCACCGAAGGCCACTGGCGCCGGAAAGCGTAGCAAAGAGTTCGATAATCACGACGATGACGGTATCCACGTGCGGAGGGTCCTTTCTCTGCAGACTCTCCAACCATCGACGGAAGCCGAAAAATGAGCAGACAGGATGATCCCGTAAAACCCGTTACACGGGCGTCGGGATCAATCGGTCCAGATACTCGGGCTGCCGGGTGAAGATGGGGATTTCGCGATCGACGGCAAAGCCCATCGCCGTCGGGCGGACCACGCGGCCGCGCTTGAAATCGGCCGGCCACTTGGCCCAGTTCTCGCCCTTGGCGTGCAGCAGGTCATGTTTCTCGCTGGCCGATTTGCCAAGCAACTCCTGATGCGAGTAGTGGGCCGAGGCCAGCATGTTGAGGCTGTTGCGGGTGGCGTCGGCCTGCCGCCAGAGGAAGTAGCGTTCCACTTCCGGCCGGTGCGGAATGGCGAAGACACGCGAGTCGAAAGCGGCGTAGCCAGGCTCGGGATAGGCGCGGTGGAACGCGGCGGTGAAGAGGCTGGCCGAGACCGAGGCGATCTTCTGCACGGACCCGTCGAACCACATGCGGGACTCATCGGGACCGAAGTCCGACATCAGGAACGAGTACTCATCGCTCTGTCCGTAGGCAAAGGCGCAGCCAGCCATCTGCCCGGCGACGAACAGCGCCGCGGCGTCAAGCGCATCGGCCAGAGGCCGGCAGTAGGGGCGCTCCAGATTGCGGGTGAAAGTATGAAAGCCCTTGCCGTCGACGCGGATGACGACCCAGGTCTTGCGCGGCAGCAGGACGCGGGCGGGGTCCTCGTAGTAATTCTTGATTCGATTACCGAGTTCGTCGTTCATCCGTTGATAATTCTCCCATGCGGGTTGTGTTGGACACGAACATCCTGATCTCGGCGTGCTGGAAACCGGGCGGGAACGAGGCAGCGGTGGTGACGCTGGTAGCGGAGGGCGTTCTGGCGCCGTGCGTGTCGGAGACGGTCGCCGCCGAATACCGGGAAGTCGCCGGGCGCCGGAAGTTCGCCGCGCAGCGGGAGTGCCTGGAGCGGGCGATTGCCGCCGTGATGGCGAAGGCCGCGCGGGTGGTGCCGGAGCCGCGCTGCGCCGCCTGCACGGACGCCGACGACAACCAACTGCTCGACTGCGCGGTGGCGGCTGGCGCGGAGTATGTGATCACAGGCAACCTGCGGCACTTTCCGGCCGAGTGGGAGGGCGTGGCGGTGATCAACGCGCGGACGCTGCTCGACCGCCTCGGCCGTTAGAGCGCGAGCGAATCGACGACGGCTTCGATGGTCCCCGGGGCGTTCCCCTCCAGCCGGTTGTTGACGAAGATATACGCGGGCCGGTTCTGGCCGAGCGAGCGTTCGATCAACGCCCGCAGCGCCTCGCGCGTTTCCGGCAGCGGCGCCTGCACTTCGCGGTAGGGTTCGAAGGACTTGACGGCTTCCTCATAAGCCCGGCCGCGGCCGAGCAGCGCACGGGTGACGGTGAAGCCGGCGGTGTAGGCGTCCTCGATGGCAGTCTGCGTGGGCAGGTCCGGCATGCGGGTCCACGCATTGAAGGCATGGGCCACGCCGTTGGACCGGAGGACAGCGAAATACTCCGGGCACAGGTACTCCGGATTGCGGATCTCCACCGAGTAGCGCCCGCCTTCGGGCAGCGCCGAGAGAAACCCGTCCAGTTCCTCAAAGAAGTCATGGGGCGAGGGGAACGCACTTTTGGGAAACGTGCCGAACTCGAAGATGTAGAGCGCGGCGCGAGCGCCGTAGAGTTGCAACGGCTCGTAGAAGAGGCGGGTGAACATCTCCGAGTTGAGGAAGTGCTCGTTGTCGAGTCCCGCCCGGCGGCCATAGCGCGCATGGGTGGGCCACTTCTTCACGGTGATGTCCTCGGGCACCTTGAAGGCAAACTGCAACTCGGCCGGGCTGCCGCCGAAGAGCTTGCGCCAATATGCCTCCGAAGGGAACTGATAGAAAGAAAAGTCGCCGCAGACGATGGGGAAGGTCTCGGCGTACTCGGCCAGGCAGGTATCGTCAAACTTTGCCTGAGAAAATTTTCCCCGGGTAAAATAGCGTTCGGGAGTGTAGATGCTGCCCAGCCAGCCCTCATACTTCCAGGAGCTGGTGCCGATCCAGACGCCGCGTTTGGCGAGCGCGGCCAGCTTCGCGGCCAGAGGACGCTGCGGAGCGAAGAGCGACCCGGTGGTCACCAGGCCCTCGACACCCTGTATCCATAGGGATCGGCGCCGGATTCGATCGTGCCGCCGGGCGCGAACCGAATCAGCGTGGGCGCCGAGCCGCTGTTCCACCGTGAGGTGGGCTCGGCTTTGTGGCCGCGGTTGACGAGCGCGCCCATCACATCGCCGGCGATGCGGTCATCGAGCAGCAGGTCGCCCGGGTTCATAGCGTGATTGTCAAAGCTGGAGACGAGATGGCGGGTCTGAAAGCGCGGGGCCTCCAGCGCCATCTGCGCGGGCATGCCGAAGTCGACGACGTTGAGGATCAGTTGGAGCAGCGCCTGATCCTGATTGTCGCCGCCCGGGGTAGAGAGGGCCAGGTACGGGCGTCCGCCGCGGGTGACGATGGTGGGGCTGAGCGTGACGCGAGGCCGCTTGCCGCCGGCGATCTCATTCGGGTGCCCCTCGATGAGCAGGAAACTCTGGGCGCGCTGGGTGAGCGGAATGCCCGTATCGCCGGCGATGACCGAGGGCAGCCAGGCACCCGAGGGCGTGGCGCTGAAGACGAGCCCACTGGAGTCGGCGGTATTGACACAGGTGGTATCGCGAGCCATCAGTTCATCGTCGATACGGGTGCGGACGATTTCCGACTGCGAGGGGTGGCGGCCGCGTTTGCCGTCAATCTGGCCGGGGAGGAACTCCATGGAGGCGTAGTCCTTGATCTCGGCACGGCGCTCGGCGGCATAGTCCTTGGAGAGCAGTCGGTCGGCGGGCACGGAGACGAAATTGGGGTCGCCGTAGTAGGTATCGCGGTCGGCGTAGCCGAGCTTCATGGCCTCGACGACGGTGTGGATATAGCGCGAGGAGTTGTGCTGGAGGCTCCGCAGATCAATGCCGTCGAGGACATTGAGCGTCTCGATGAGGGTCGGTCCCTGGCTCCAGAAGCCGGGCTTGTAGACGGTGACGCCGCGATAGGTGGTGGAGAGAGGCGGCTCCGGCGCCACATGGAACGCGGCCATGTCCTCGTAACGGAGCAGTCCGCCGTTGGCGCGGGAGAAGGCGTCGATTTTGCGGGCGATGGGGCCGCGGTAAAAATAGTCGCGAACGGCGTCGATGGCGGCCTGCCGGCTGGCGCCGCCCTTGAGCGCACGCGCTTCCTCGGCGGCCATGGAGCGGAGGGTGCGGGCCAGATCGGGCTGAGCGAACACCATGCCCGGAGCCACGGCGGTGCCGGCGGGGAGATAGAAGTTCTGCGACGTTGGCCAGAGTTCAAAGAAGCGGCGGGAACGCATGATGGACCCGGCGCGGACTTCATCGAGCGGGGCACCGTCGGCAAGGTCGATCGCCGGCTGGATTACCTCCTGAAACGAGCGTAAGCCGTACTCACGGAGCGCGACGAGGCCGGCGTCCACCATTCCCGGCACCAGCGCGGGCATCAGCCCGGCCACCGGCAGCATGCCCTTCAGGCCGTTCGGCTCCAGATGCTGGACCTCGCCCGGCTGCAGGCGGCGGTTGCGGAAAAGCTCCGCCGTTGCCTCCTTCGGCATGGTGCCGACGCCGGCCAGAGAGACGACTTTGCCTTCCTTCGTGCGAATGAGAATCGGCGCTTCGCCGCCGAAGCCGAAGTGGGAATACTCGACGATGCTGGCGGCAAACATGGAGGCAACGCCGGCGTCGACAGCATTGCCGCCCTGATAAAACAGGCGCATCCCGGCGTCGGCGGCGGCATCGGTACCGGCGGCAACGGCGCCGCGGGTGCCGCGCGGCACGTAGCGCATCGGCCGCTCATACGCACGCCTGGAAATCTGCCCCTCGGCTATCCACCAACCGCCACTCGCGGCCACAAAGAGCGCGCCAACCGCCAAGGCCAGATTTCGCGTCATATAGATTGCCTCATTATAATGAGCGTAAGTATCGCTATGGTCAGAGTACCCGTTTACCTGCTATGCGTGGCTCTGACGGCACACGCGCAGACGACCGCCGAACGTTGGTGGGCCCATGTGCAGTATTTGGCCGACGACAAATTGGAGGGCCGCGACACAGGCTCACCCGGCCACCGCCTGGCGGTGGAGTACGCCGCGGAACAGTTCCGGCAGATCGGTCTGAAGCCGGGAGGAAAGGGCGGCTGGTTCCAGCCGGTACCGTTTGAGACGCGGCGGATCGACGAAACGGGCTCCTCGCTGGCGATCGTCTCCGCGGGCCGGGAGGCGAAACTGACACTGGGCAAAGAGGCCTACTTCAACATGCGTACGATGCCGCGGCCGGCCGTGCGCGCGCCGCTGGTGTTCGTGGGCCACGGGCTGCAGGTGCCGGAGATGGACTACGACGACCTGCGCGGCGTGGACCTGAAGGGAAAGATTGCGGTGGTGCTGACCGGTGCGCCGCGCGGGTGGCCGGGTCCTCTATCGGCGCATGTGCAGAGCGCCGACGTGCGGTGGAGCGCGCTGCGGCGGGCTGGCGCCATCGGCATGATGAGCATTCCGAAGGTGCAAACAACGCCGTGGGTGCGCGCGGCTGCCACTCGAACCCGCCCGCAGATGTCGGCGCGGATGCCCGGCATGGAGGAGGACCAGGGACAGCAGATCTCCGCCGTCTTCAACCCGGAGTATGCCGCGATGCTGTTTGACGGCACAGGGCACACCTTCGCCGAGATTTTGAAGCTGAGCGACGGCACATCGCCCATGCCGCACTTCGCGCTGAACAAGGAGCTGGCGGCCACGGCGAAGGTGGTGACCGGAACCGTGGAATCGCACAACGTGATCGGCCTGCTGCCGGGGAAGAAGAAGGAATACGTGGTGGTGAGCGCGCACATCGACCACACGGGCAAGATCCCCTCCTTCACCGGGGACGGCATCTTCAACGGCGCGATGGATAACGCCTCCGGGGTGGCGGCGGCCATTGAAGTGGCGCGGCAGTTGAAGGCCGGGCCGCGCCTGGAGCGCGGCGTGCTGTTCGTGCTGGTGACGGGCGAGGAGAAGGGCCTGCAGGGCTCTCGCTACTTTGCCAAGCTGCCGACGGTGCCGAAGAAGCGGCTAATCGCCAACTGCAACATGGACATGTTCATGCCGCTGCACGAACTGAAGGCCGTGACGATGTTGGGCATCGAGGAGTCCACACTGGGCGACTACGCGCGGCAGATGGCGGGCGAGTTCGGGCTGCCGGTGATTCCCGATCCGATTCCGGAGCAGAACCGTTTCACGCGCAGCGACCAGTACAGCTTCATCCGCGAGGGCATTCCGGCGCTGGCGTTCAAGTTCGGCTACGAGAAGGGCAGCGAGGAAGAAAAGATCCAGACCGAATGGCTGAAGACGCGCTACCACGCCGTGTCGGACGACCTGGCGCAGCCGGTGAACAGGGAAGCCGCGGCGCGTTTCACCGAGTTTTTGACAGCGCTGGTGCGGAAGACGGCCAACGAGAAAAAGCGGCCGGCGTGGAAGCAATCGAGCTTCTTCCGGCGGTTCGGACGTTAGCGGCTGTCGCCCAGTTGGCGCGCGTAGTCGGCGGCATCGAAGGAGCCGAGCGACTGTTCGATACGCCCATCGGCGCCGAGTGTCCATTGCTCAAAGCCGCTGATGCGGACCTGGCGGCCGGAAGCGGCGTGGGTACCGGTGAGCGTCCAGTGGTAGATAGGACCGGGGGCAAGCGAGTCGAATTGCACAACGAGATCGGGAAACGCGGTCATGAACCCGGCGGCAACGGCGGCGATGGCGTCACGGCCGGCCGCGGCAGGGCCATCGTTGATCCGCAGCGATCCGTTGGAGGTAAAGAAAGAGGCGACCTGGGCCGGATCCTGACTGCACCAGGCGGCGGTATAGCGGACAGCAAGTTCTTCCGGGCTCATGGGCGCTATGATACTGCGACGGCAAAAAGCATATAATCATCGCTCGATTCGCCATGATCCTGCCCCTGACTCCCATCCGCTTTCTCTACCGCGCCATGGACGTGTTCGCCCGGAAAATCGGGATCGTCTGCGGGGAGCGCCAGTACACCTACCTGCAGTTCGGCCAGCGGTGCGAGCGCCTGGCGTCCGGTCTGCGCAAACTCGGCCTGCAGCCCGGCGACCGCGTGGCGTACCTGAGCTTCAACACCCATCAACTGCTGGAGGGATACTACGGCGTGGTGATGGCGGGCGCGGTGGTGATGCCGATCAACGTGCGGCTGTCACAGGGCGAACTGCAGACCGTGCTCAACCACAGCGGCGCGCGCGTCCTGCTGTTTGAAACCGACTTCGCGGCGACGGTGGACGCGCTGAAGCCGCACTGTCCGTCGATTGAGCACTACATCTCGTTGAACGAACTGCATCCGGTGGCGACGATGACTTCAGGCGAACTGATCGCCAGCGGCGACCCGTCGGCGGCGGACTGGACGCAGGTCGACGAAAACGCGGTGGCCGAGCTGTTCTATACCAGCGGGTCGACGGGCACGCCGAAGGGCGTGGCGCTGTCGCACCGGTCGTTGTATCTGCACGCGCTCTATGTGGCGTCCAGTTTGCCGCTATCGGAGAACATGGTGGACCTGCACACCATTCCGCTGTTCCATGCCAACGGGTGGGGGCGTCCGCAATTTTCGACATTTCTGGGAAACAAGCAGGTGATGGTGCGGCGGTTCGAACCGGCGGCGGTGCTGCGGCTGATCGCCGAGCACAAGGCCACCGACATGAGCCTGGTACCGACCATGGCCAATGCGTTGCTGGCGTGTCCGGAACTGGGCCAGCACGACACATCGAGCCTGCGGCTGATTCTGCTGGGCGGCGCGGCATCCTCCCCGACGCTGGTGGAGCGGCTGGAAAAGGCATTCGGCTGCACGGCGGCATCGGGATATGGACTGTCGGAGACCTCGCCCGTGCTGACAACGTCGCTGCCTAAGCCGGGCATGGTGTATGCGAGCGACGAGGAGCGCTACCGCCGCCACTCCTCAACGGGCTGGCCGGTGAATGGCGTGGAGGTACGCGTGGTGGATCCGAACGGCGTGGATGTGCCGCGCGATGCCGACACGATGGGCGAGATCATCACGCGCTGCGACAACGTGATGGAAGGCTACTTCCGCGAACCGGAGGCCACGGCGGCGGTGATCCGCAACGGGTGGTTCCATACGGGCGACATGGCCGTATGGGACGAGGACGGCTACATCCGGATTGTGGACCGGAAGAAGGAAATCATCATCAGCGGCGGGGAGAATATCTCGTCGATCGAGGTGGAAAAGGCGATCTACGCCCATGAGGCCGTGATGGAGTGCGCGGTGGTGGCGGCGCCGGATGCCAAGTGGGGCGAGGTGCCGGCGGCGCTGGTGGTGTGCAAGGACGGGATGCCGCTGACGGCCGAGGAACTGCTGCACTTTCTGGAACGGCGGCTGGGCCGTTTCAAGCTGCCGCGGATCATCCAGTTCGAAACGGAACCGCTGCCGAAAACGGGCACGGGGAAGATCCGCAAGAACATCCTGCGCGAACGTTTCTGGCAGGGCAAGAGCGACCGGATTCAGGGCTGAAGGCCGGCCAGCGGGATGGCGCCGTTGCCGGTGAGGACGCGGCGCAGCAGATCAACCTGGCCGAGGTGGTAGTTGAAATGTCCGAGCAGGTGCAGCAGAAACTGGCGCGCGGAGATCGGCTGGCCGAGGACGTTTTCGGGAAAGACGGCGTCGAGGCGGGCGTCGTCGAGGGCGGCAACCGCGGGGACGATCGAGGCGCGAACCGCGTCGAGGCGGGCGATGAGTTCGTCGCGGCCGATGCCCCTGGTGGCAAACTCGGCCGGGCGCTGGCGCGTGTAGGGAATGCCGCCGAGTTGGCGGCCGATGTACTCGAGGAGATTTCCCTCCAGATGCAGGGCGAGGTT